>DASXRC010000031.1:0-4532 GCA_036506795.1 Micromonosporaceae bacterium | reverse complement strand
GGATACGGACGGCGTCCGCGCCACGGATTTCGACTTGTCGGCCGGGAAGGCCGAGATGCTGTACGAGCGCGGCCGCGCCGCCGCGACGACCTTCCTCGACGGCGATGAGAACCAGCCGGGGTGGAACTTCGCGGATTACCTTGACCGCTATCGACGGTGACAGTGGTCGCCGGCGTCCGCATCGGACCCCGATTCGGTGCGGACGTCGGCCACCCGCCCGCATTGGTCACGGCTCCGGCAACAGGACCGCCCCGACGCCCGGCTGCGCCGCCGCGCGGGCCTGAGCGAGCAACGCGGAGGCCGCGTCGGGGCCATTCTCGCCGGTAGCCGACATGCGCGCGGCGATCAGCCCGGCGACCAGAGGTGTCGAGAACGAGGTACCGCTCCAGCTCGCCATGCCGTCGAAGTCGGCGCTCTGCCCCTGCCGCTCGGGTTCCTTGTACTCGTACCGGCCGGTCGGAAAGGCGTTGATCAGGCGCTCACCCGGAGCGTAGACGTCGACCCAGCTCCCGAAGTTGGTGAAGTCCGCGCGACTACGCCAATCGACTGCGAGCGCGCCCACCGATACGGTCCACGGCGCAGCCGCCGGCCAGAAATGCGTACGGCCGCTGTCGTTACCGGCAGCCACCACGAAAACGACGCCCTTGTACCGGCGGAACCGGGTCTCGTAGAACCAGTTGAGAACCCTCGGACCGAATACATCCATCGCCCGGGTGCCGGCCGACATGCAGATGACGTCGGGCCGGTCCTCAAAGAGCACCCGGTCGAGCGCCCGTACCAGAACCGTCTCGAACTGCGCGCCGACCTTGGAAAAGGCGTGACGAACGATGACTTCTGCCCGCGGTGCCATCGACCGGACGACGCCCGCGATGAACGTGCCGTGGCCAGCGTATGTCTGGAGCGGATTGGTGGCGACCAGCGGGTCGTCGTCGCCGTCGACCTCGCGCAACCACCAATGCGTGGCCGGCGCCTGCGGATCGAGACCCGTGTCCACGACGACGACCCGGATGCCTGTGCCGGCCGCCCGATCGGCGGACGGCGGCGGGTCCGGCGGCGTGCCGGGCGGGATGGGCTCGGGCTCGTCGGCCGGGCAGATTCCGCCGTTGCCGCTGATGTGGAACAAATAGTCGACAGTGACCACGTCGTCGCCGAACCCAGGGACTCTATCCGTCCCGTCACGCACTACGGCCAGCGCTTGAAAAGTAGTCCCCGGTCGCAGGTGTATTGCGCGGTACCCGTAGGCGAGGCTGCCGTCCCGTGGCGTATTCTCGGGCATCGCAGGATCGCCGTCCTGCCATAGCATTCCCTCAGCTCTTAGCAACCGCCTGACCTGCGCGGCGTGCTCCTGGCGGACCAGGAGAACGTCCTTGCGGAACAGATATTCGACGCCGGTTCGCGCCCACGTCTCGGGACCGCGCTCCACGCTGTTGCCGAGCGCCTCCATGATCACTTGGACCTGAGCGTCCCGCGCGGTCCGCGAATCCCGATCAGGGGGTGACGCCGTCGCCTCCGCGGGTCGCTCGGCGTCGGACGGCTGCCCTTGGTCGGACGTAGACGGGCCATTGGAATCGGGTGGCTGCATGGCTGTTCTCCTTTGTCGAACCGTGGGGGCGTATTTCTAAACTGACCGCATGCCTGTCGGCGACGATTTGCTGAGGCTGGCCCTCTCGCGGCCAACGGAGGCACTCGCGGAGGCCGCGCGGCTGCTCGACGATGATCCGGACAACCTGACGGCCTCCATCGCCCACCAAACGCGAGGGATCGTGCTGCGGGACGCCGGACGCAGTAGTGAGGCGATCGCCGAACTGCGGCTGGCCCTCAAATTGGCGCGGGCCTCGGGACAGCCGCCGCGCGAGCTGGATGTCCAGGCTACCCTCGGAACCGCCCTCGTCCTGGGTGGACGGACGACCGCCGGATTGGCGGCCCTTGACGCGGCCGCGGCGGCCGCCAAGGGTGTCCTCGCCGGCCGCGTACTGATGCGCCGCGGGACGTTGTTGTCGGTGCTTGGGCGGCACGCCGACGCGCTGGCCGACCTCGACCGTGCCGTTCGGCTGCTGCACCGGGCGGGCGACCAAGTCTGGGAGGCGCGCGCACGCACGAACCGGTTCGTCGTGTACGCGACATTGGGCCAGGCAGCACGCGCCGATCGCGACCTCGCCATCGCGGAGCGCCTCCACACGCAGGCTGGGCAGGAGCTCGAGTCGGCAATGGCCGTGCACAACCGTGCCGATCTTGCAGTGCAGACAGGTGACCTGCCGGCGGCTCTCGGCTTCCTCGATTCGGCTGCCGCGCGCTACGCCGCGCTCGGGGTGGATGCGCCGAATCTTGTGTTCGACCGATGCAAGGTTCTGCTCGCTGCCGGACTGGCCGCGGAGGCGCTCGCGGAGGCCGATGCGGGCGTCGAGCGTCAGGCAGGTCAGCCGGCAAAGAAGGCGGAGCTGCTGTTCGCCGCCGCGCGCGCCGCACAGGCCGCTGGCCTGCCTGCAGACGCCGCGACGCGGGCGGCCGCCGCCAGTAACCTGTTCCGGGCGCAACGACGGGCCTGGTGGCAGGCCCGTGCGTCGTTCGTCTTGGTGCAGTCGCAGTATGACGCCGGCGACCGCGGCGGGAGACTGCGGGTGGCGGCCGGCCGGATCGCCGACCGCCTTGACGAGCTGGGCGCCGAGGAGGCACCGACCGCGCATCTGCTCGCCGGCCGCCTCGCCACCGCGCAGGACCGGTTGGTTGACGCCGACCGGCACCTGGCCCGAGCGGCCCGCTTCCGGAATCGTGGTCCCACCTTCGGGCACGCGGCCGGCTGGCTCGCCCAGGCGCTGCGGGCCGAGGCACGGGGGGCAACCGCCGCCACGCTCAACTCCTGCCGGCGTGGGCTCGCCGCGGCGGCTGACCACCAGCGCAGCCTCGGCGCCGTGGAACTGCGGGCGCACGCGGCCGCGTACGGCACGGAGCTTGCCGCGCTGGGTCAGCGGCACGCGGTGCGCCGCAGCGACGCCCGGATGCTGCTCCTGTGGAGCGAGCGCTGGCGGGCGAGCGCTCTCGCACCCGCGTTGGCGCGACCGCCGGACGATCGCGAGCTGGTCGCCGACCTGGCCGCCCTGCGTGAGGTGGTGGGTCGTCTCGACGCCGCCCGTTCGGCCGGCTCTCCGGTCAACCGGCTGGAGCGCGACCGCCTTCGGCTCGAAGCCGCCATCCGATCCCGCACCAGACGGACGGCCGGCGGCGCCGGGCGCCGCGACCAGCCGCCCGGGTCGCGCGCGGCTTTGGAGGAGATCCTCGACCGGCTCCACAACCACGTGCTCGTGGAGATAGTGGCACTCGATGGCACGCTCTACGCGGTCACCGCGCGGCGCCAGCGGCTGCGACTCCACGTGGTCGGCCCGCTGGCGGCGGCCGTGCGGGAGGTGGAGTTGGTCCGCTTCATGCTGCGTCGCCTGTCGCGTGGCCGGCCTCCGCCGGCTGCCCTCGCCAGCCTGGCCGTCGCCGGCCACCGGCTGCAGCACGTGCTGCTGGGGTCCGCGGCGTCCGATGTGGATGATGCACCGGTAGTCGTCGTTCCGCCCGGCTCGCTGCACGCTGTGCCGTGGGCCATGCTGCCGGTCCTGGGGAAAACGCCGCTCCGCGTCGTGCCGTCGGCGGCGACCTGGCTGCGGGCCCAGCGCGACCGGCCGCCGCGCCGGCGGCGAACTGTCCTTGTTGTGGGTCCGGGCTTGAGCGGATCGTTCGCCGAGGTCACAAGTATCGCCAGTGGGTACGACGAGCCGATCGTGCTCCGCGACGGCATGGCGACAGCGAGTCGCGCTCTCGCCGCCCTCGACGGAGCGTGGACGGCCCACGTCGCTGCGCACGGAGTATTCCGTGCCGACAACCCTCTCTTCTCGTCGTTGCGCCTCGACGACGGTCCCCTCACGGTGTACGACCTCGGCCGACTCCGACGTGCGCCCTATCGTCTGATCCTGTCCAGTTGCGAGTCGGGGGTGGCCGCGCCGGTCGGTGGCGACGAGCTTCTGGGCATGATCAGCGCGCTGGTTCCGCTCGGCACCGCGAGTCTCCTGGCCAGCGTCGTGCCGGTGAACGACGCAGCGACCGTGTCGCTGATGGCTGCCTTCCACGCGGGCCTTCGCTCCGGCGCCGCGTTCGCGGAGGCGCTGCAGACGGCCCGGGCCCAAGGCTCCGACGATCCGGTCGCTGTTGCGACGGGCCTGTCGTTCGTTGCGCTTGGTCGGTGACGGCTCGCAGCTCGTACGATGACCTCCGCGGTAGTCACCGACATTCCGTCGCGGTGAGCCGGTCACAGGCTAACCCACGCCGTGACGACCGTGCGCCCGGTCGTGGATCGGCACCGCAGCCGGGCCGGACCGGCCGGCACACGTTCAGCGAGAAACCTACCCAGCTCGTCGAGGTGCACAGCCTCATCGCGGCCGCCTGCACGCTCAATGACGCACTCCCCCGGTTCGAGGCCGATCAGCTGGCCCATGAGCGTGAGCCCGTCACCGCTGCGGACGACCTCCAGCTCGACCTGTACCCCGGCGCCC
>DASXRC010000030.1:0-15303 GCA_036506795.1 Micromonosporaceae bacterium | reverse complement strand
GGCAGACACAGCGCGGGCCCGGGCACAGCCCGGACCCACGCCTCTGTGCGCGATTAGAGCTCGGCTGCCTCGCCGATGCTGCGGCGGCGGCGGACCACCAGGACGGCGGTCGTGCCCGCAGCGACCATGCCGAGGCCAGCGGCCAACATGCCGCCGATGGTGCCACCGGTCACCGGAAGGCCGCCCCCACCGGTGGAGGAGCTACCGCCGGGGCTGCCCGGGCTGGTAGGCGTCGACCCGGAGGGCGACGGCGGCGGGGTGCCGGGCGTGGTAGGCGTCACGCACGGCAGCAGCCAGAAGACCTTGTGCTTCCCGGCTCCCGGCGGGGTGTCGCCGACGTTCTCCAGCGTCAGCTTGATGTGGTACCCCTGCTTCGGTTCGGCAGTGGCTCCGCTCAGGTCGAGCTGGTTCGCGGAGAACGTGAAGACCTCGTCCGGATCCGGCTCGGCGCCACCGGCCGGGTCGTCGCTGATGAGGACGTCGTTAACCCTCAACGCCTCCTCGCCGGGGCCCTGCGCGGAGCTCGGCGGGTGCACGGTGAATACGAGGTTCGCGTGCTGGTCCTTGTCGAAGCCGAACATCTTCACCTGGAAGGTGCAGTCGGCATGCGGTTCGTTGTCGACGCCGGAGTCGAACGGCTCGGCATCGATCTTGATCGTTCCATTTGCGCCCGGCGGATCGGTTGGCGCTGCCAGCGCGGCCGACGCTCCAAGCCCGACGCCGACGCCGACACCGCAGATCACCGCCGCGGTCAGGCCCATGGACCTGGAGAATCCTCGAGCGCGGAACAAACCCATGTCGTACTACCCCTCTCGATGGCTACGGCTGCCGCCGCCGCCCCTGGCTGGTGTGCCAGAAGCGGCGGCGAGTGAGGCAGGCGGCCGCTGGGCGTTCACCTTCCGGGCATGCCGGTACGGCGTTCGGACGTCGCCCACATTTGGTTCAGCGCCGGGTGGTTCAAAACTGTCACTCGGGTCACACAGGCAGCTAGCGGGCGACATCCTCTTCGCGGAACTCGCCGGCGGGCCGCGCCGCGGCGTCCGCGTGCTTCTCCTGCTCCCCGGCCTTCAGCTCGACGCGCCGGATCTTGCCAGAGATGGTCTTCGGCAGCTCTGCGAACTCGAGCCGGCGGATGCGCTGGTACGGCGGGAGGTGCTCGCGGCAGTGCCGGAAGATCGCCGCGGCCGTCTCCTGGTCCGCGGACCAACCCTCGGCCAGGACGACGTACGCCTTCGGCACGGCCAGCCGGAGAGGGTCAGGGGAGGGCACGACGGCCGCCTCCGCGACGGCCGCATGCTCGATCAGCACGCTCTCCAGCTCGAACGGCGAGATCCGGTAGTCCGAGGCCTTGAACACGTCGTCGGTGCGCCCGATGTAGGTGATGTACCCGTCGGCGTCGCGCGCGCCGATGTCCCCGGTGTGGTAGTACCCGCCGGCCATGGCCGCCGCGGTCAGCTCCGGGTCGTCGTGGTAGCCGACCATCAGTCCGAGCGGCCGCTGCGACAGGTCCAGGCAGATCTCGCCCTCGTCCGCCGGCGCCCCGGTGATCGGGTCGATGAGCTCCACGGCGTATCCGGGCACGGGCCGGCCCATGGAGCCGAGCTTGACCGGCTGACCCGGCGTGTTGGCCACCTGCAGGGTCGTCTCGGTCTGCCCGAAGCCGTCGCGGATCGTCACGCTCCACGCCCTCCGGACCTGCTCGATGACCTCCGGATTGAGCGGTTCGCCGGCGCCGACCACCGTGTGCGGCGGCTTCGTCAGCCGGCTCAGGTTGGCCTGCACGAGCATGCGCCACACGGTGGGCGGGGCGCAGAAACTGGTCACGCCACACCGCTCCATGTGGCGGAGTAGCTCGGCCGGGTCGAACCGCTGGTAGTTGTAGATGAACACGCAGGCCTCGGCGTTCCACGGCGCGAAGACGTTGCTCCACGCGTGTTTGGCCCAGCCGGGCGAGGAGATGTTCAGGTGGACGTCGCCCGGCACGAGGCCGATCCAGTACATCGTGGACAGATGACCGACGGGGTAGGACGCGTGTGTGTGCTCGACCAGCTTCGGGCGGGCCGTCGTGCCGGACGTGAAATACAGCAGCAGCGTGTCGCCCGCGTGCGTGACACCGTCCGGCGCGTACTCCTCGCTCGCCGCGTACGCGTCGGCGTACCGCTGCCAGCCGTCGACATCGGTGCCGACCGCGATGCGGGTGTAGTCGCCCGGCACGTCGGCGAACTTGTCCGCGTTGGCCGACCCGACGACGACGTGCCGGGCTTGGCCGCGCGTGATGCGGTCCCGCAGGTCCGCCGGCCCCAGCAGGGGAGTGGCCGGGATGAGCACCGCGCCGAGCTTCATCGCGGCGAGGATCGTCTCCCACAGCTCGACCTGGTTGCCGAGCATGAGAATCAGCCGGTCCCCGCGCCGCACGCCGAGCCCGCGCAGCCAGTTGGCCACCCGGTTGGACCGGGCCGACATCTCGGCGAACGACCACCGTTGCTCCGAGCCGTCCTCCTCCACGATCCACAGCGCCGGGGCGTCGTTACCGGCCGCGACGGCGTCGAACCAGTCCAGAGCCCAGTTGAACTCGTCGAGCTCGGGCCAGCGAAAGTCGCGGTACGCGGCCGCGTACTCCTCGCGGTGAGCGAGTAGGTAGTCGCGAGCGGCGCGGAACGCGGTCGCGCCCGTCCCGGTGGCGTCCATGCCGCCATCCAATCACGGGGCGACCTACTCTGGCCCGATGACCGAGGTGTGGGCGAGCGGGGACGCGTACGAGCCGTACGTCGGGCGATGGAGCCGGTTGGTCGCGGCGGACTTCCTCCGCTGGCTCGACGTCTCCGCATCCGGACGATGGGTGGACGTCGGGTGCGGCACCGGCGCGGTGACCGATTCGGTGCTTCGGCTCGGCTCGCCCGATTTAGTCCTAGGCGTGGATCCCTCTCCGGCCTATGTGGCGTACGCCCGGAGCAACATTGTCGACCGCCGGGCCGGCTTCGCGGTGGCCGCCGGCACGGCGCTTCCCGTCGGCGACGGTGACGTCGACGCGGTCGTCAGCGGACTCGTGCTGAACTTCGTGCCCTTGCCCGCTCGCGCGGTGGCGGAGATGGCGCGGGTGGCGAGACCGGGCGGCACGGTCGGTGCGTACGTGTGGGATTACGCCGGCGAGATGCAGCTGATGCGTCACTTCTGGGACGCGGCCGGCGACCTCGATCCGCGGGCTCGGGAGCTCGACGAGGGGGTGCGCTTTCCGCTGTGCCGGCCTGGCCCGCTGACGGCCCTGTTCGAGGCCGCGGGCCTCGCGGACGTGCGGGTACGCCCGATCGACGTCGCGACGCAGTTCCGCGACTTCGACGACTACTGGACGCCGTTCCTGGGCGGGCAGGCGCCGGCGCCCGGGTACGCCATGGCGCTCCCCGAGGACCGCCGAGCGGAGCTGCGCGAGCGCATCCGGGCCGGTCTGCCGCACGCCGCCGACGGATCGATACCCTTGGTCGCTCGCGCCTGGGCGGTAGCCGGCGGGGTCAGCGTCGCACGGGGGTAACAGCTGGCGGACGCGCCCACACTCGACACCGAGCTGTGACATGTGATCAGGTTCCGTCGCTGCTCGTAATTGATTACGGTCAGTCCCGGCCCCCATCACCCCGGGGGCCAGCACTTGCCCAGCTGCCACTCACGACCGTGTTCGACATCTCGATCGGCCCAGACGGCTGTGCGCCGCGACCTATGGCCGCGGCATCTGGAAGGCGCCGCTGAGCGGGCTGTAACGCGACACCCCATAGGGACGCCCCTTCGGACCGCGGGTCCGGAGGGGCGTCTCCGCGTCGGGCGAACGGTCACCCGCCGCCGCCCGGACCGAGCCCGCCACCGGCCGAGAGCGGCAGGGCCGATCCCTGGACGTATGCGCCCCAGCTGATCGACCAGTCCGTCCAGCCGTTACCGACCTGCACCTGTCGCTCGGTGCCCTTGACGGTCACCGGGTCACCCAACTTCGTCTTGCCGAACAGCCACTTCGCGTTGTCCGTGGACATGTTGATGCATCCGTGCGAGACGTTTCGTACGCCCTGGTCGGCCACCGACCACGGCGCGGCGTGGATGAACTCGCCGCCCCAGGTGATGCGCTGGGCGTACTCGATAGGGATCTTGTACCGGTTGGCTGGGTTCGGGTCGTGGGTGGTGTCGAAGATGGTCTTCCGCAGCCGCTCCATCACCAGCATCGTGCCGGACGAGGACGGCATGCCCGGCCGGCCGAGGCTGACCGGGATGGTCCGGAGGACCTTGCCGTTCTCGGTGACCGTCATTCGCTTCGTCGCGTTGTCGATCGTCATCGTCAGCGCCGACCCGACCCGGGCGGCGACGGTCAGGTCGGCCCGGCCGTACCAGCCGCCGCCCAGCGGCAACCCGCCGGCGAGCACGCGCATGCTCAGCTTCGTGCCCGGCCGCCAGAACGCCTTGGGTCGGTAGTGCACCTCGCTGGCGCTGAACCAGTGCCAGCTGCCCTCCTGCGCCGGCGTGGACCGGACGAACATCCGCCGCTGCACGGAGGCGCGGAGCTTCTCGGGCACGTCGCGCCCGAACTGGATGATCATGGGCATGCCGACGCCGATGATCATGTCGTCGCCGACCACGCTCGAGACGCGCACGAGGTTCGCCGGCTTCGCCATGGTCGTGAAGGACGATTTCACAGTCGTGGTCCGGCCGTCGACATCGGTCGCGGTCACGGTCGCGGTGTACTTCGTGTCGTAGTCGAGCTGCGAGCGCGGCATCCACGCCGTACCCTCGGGCCGCATGTCGCCAGCGACCGCGTTTCCGTCCGCGTCGGTGAGCGTGACGGCGGCGGAGGTCGCGCTCTCCGCCTTGAATTCGATCTCCGCCGAGGCCGGGACGTCGGTCGCGTCCGCCCTCGGTGAGGCGATGGTGACCGCCGGGCCATGGCGCTCCGAGCCGCCGCGATGCCCCGGCGACGACCCGCTGGTGCACGCGGTCAGCGCCAACGCGACGGCGAGTGCGGGGACGGCGCAACGGCGCACCACGCGGGCTACTACCATATCTTCAGTCTTGCGCACTGCGCCCGATACGCGCACGGCCGCGGTCCGGCCGCGGCACGGGAGGGGTATGACGCCGACGATGCCGCACGATCCCGCCGAGGGCAGCCACGTCGCCGGTGGCGTGGTCGAACACCCCGTAGCGACGGATTTCGTCCAGGCTCGGGTCCTGCCCGCGGACCGCACCTGGTTTCAGCGGGCGGTCTTTTACGAGGTGTTGGTGCGGGCGTTCTACGACGTCAACGCCGACGGCTCGGGCGACATGAAGGGTCTGATCCGCCGGCTCGACTACCTGGAGTGGCTGGGCGTCGATTGTCTGTGGCTGCCCCCGTTCTACGACTCGCCGCTGCGTGACGGCGGGTACGACATCCGCGACTTCTACAAGGTGCTGCCGGAGTTCGGCACCGTGGACGACTTCGTCGAGCTGCTGGACGCCGCCCACCGGCGCGGCATCCGGGTCATCACCGATCTGGTCATGAACCACACGTCCGAATCGCACCCCTGGTTCCAGGAGTCACGGCGGGACCCGACCGGGCCATACGGCGACTACTACGTGTGGAGCGACACCGACCAGAGGTACACGGACGCCCGGGTAATCTTCGTGGACACCGAGGAGTCGAACTGGACGTTTGACCCGGTTCGCCGCCAGTTCTACTGGCACCGGTTCTTCAGCCACCAGCCGGACCTGAACTACGCGAATCCGACTGTGCAGCAGGAGATGCTCAACGTCATCCGGTTCTGGCTGGATCTGGGCATCGACGGCTTCCGCCTCGACGCGGTGCCGTACCTGTTCGAGGCCGAGGGCACCAACTGCGAGAACCTGCCCGAGACGCACGAGTTCCTCAAGCGGTGCCGCAAGGTCGTGGACGACGAGTACCCGGGCCGGGTGCTGCTCGCGGAGGCGAACCAATGGCCGGCCGACGTCGTCGCGTACTTCGGGGAGACGTCGGTCGGCGGCGACGAGTGCCACATGGCGTTCCACTTCCCGCTCATGCCGCGCATCTTCATGGCCGTCCGGCGCGAGTCCCGCATCCCGATCTCCGAGATCCTCGACCAGACCCCGGCCATCCCGGCCAACTGCCAGTGGGGCATCTTCCTGCGCAACCACGACGAGCTGACCCTGGAGATGGTCACCGACGAGGAGCGCGACTACATGTACGCGGAGTACGCCAAGGATCCGCGGATGCGCGCGAACGTCGGGATCCGGCGCCGGCTCGCCTCGCTGCTCGACAACGACCGCAACCAGATCGAGCTGTTCACCGCCCTGCTGCTCTCGCTACCCGGCTCGCCCGTGCTCTACTACGGCGACGAGATCGGCATGGGGGACAACATCTGGCTCGGCGACCGCGACGGCGTGCGTACGCCGATGCAGTGGACCCCGGACCGCAACGCCGGCTTCTCCACGGCCAACCCCGGCCGCGTGTACGTGCCGCCGAACCAGGACGCGGTGTACGGATACCAGGCGGTGAATGTCGAGGCGCAGCGCGACAGCTCCGCGACGCTGCTGAACTGGACGCGCACGATGCTCGCGATCCGGCGCCGCCACGAGTCGTTCGCGGTGGGCTCCTTCCACGACCTTGGTGGGTCGAACCCGTCGGTGCTCGCGTTCCTGCGGGAGGCCGGTGACGACGTCGTGCTGTGCGTGAACAACCTGTCCCGGTTTCCGCAGCCGATCGAGCTGAATCTGCAGCAGTGGGCCGGCTACCAGCCGGTCGAGATGACCGGGCGGGTGATGTTCCCGCGCATCGGCCAGCTGCCGTACCTGCTGACGCTGCCCGGGCACGGGTTCTACTGGTTCCGCTTGTCGGCGCCCGAGGAGGGGGACCGTTGAAGTTACCGTTCGCCGAGTGGCTCCCGCACCAGCGTTGGTACGCCGGGAGGAACCGCACCATCGAGGCGGCGGAGCCGATCGCGGTCACCCCGTTGCGGGAGGACCTCGACCACGTCGTGCTCGGAGTGCGGTACGCCGACGGCGGCGAGGACCGCTACCAGGTCATCGTCGGCTGGGATCGCCGTCCCCTCGAGGAGTTCCAGGCCGTGGCGACGATCGGGTCGGACGAGGGACACACGGCGTACGACGCGCTGTACGACGAGTCCGCGGCGCGGAGCCTCCTCACCTTGATCGCGTCCGGCGCCGAGAAGGGCGAGATCCGGTTCGTGCCCGAGCCGGGTGCCGAGCTGCCCGTGGAGGAGGCGGTGCGGGTCGTCGACGCCGAGCAGAGCAATACCAGCGTGATATTCGGTGGCGGCCACGCGCCCGGCGCCGCCGGCGCCGCGATCCTCAAGCTGTTCCGTCGGGTCGTGCCGGGCGTCAACCCCGACCTGGAGCTCAACCGGGTGCTCGGTCGGGCGGCGAGCCCGCACGCGGCCAGGCTGCTGGGCGCGATCGAGGGCACGCTGGACGACCGACCGACGTCGCTGGGCATGGTGAGCGCGTACGCCGAGAACGCGGCCGAGGGGTGGGGGATGGCCCTGGCGAGCGCCCGGGACCTGTACGCCGAGGCCGACCTGCGGGCGGACGAGGTCGGCGGCGACCTCGCCGACGAGTCGTACCGGCTCGGTGAGGCGGTCGCGTCGGTGCACCACACGCTCGCCGAGGTGCTGGGGACGTCGATGGCGGCGCCGCCCGTCGGCGCGATGGCGGAGCGGTTGGCGGCCGCCGTCGAGACCGTGCCGGAGCTGGCGCGCTGGGCCGGGGCGGCGCAGGCGACCTTCGAAGCGGCCGGGACGGCGGAGGTGCCCGTGCAGCGCATCCACGGCGACCTGCACCTGGGCCAGGTGCTCCGCACGCCGGAACGGTGGCTGCTCATCGACTTCGAGGGAGAGCCCGGGCAGCCGATGGCCGCCCGCCGGCGGCCCGACTCCGTGCTGCGCGATGTCGCCGGCATGCTGCGCTCGTACGAGTACGCGGCGTTCCAGCTCCTCGTCGGGGAGCCGCCCGACGAGCAGCTGGCGTACCGGGCCCGCGAGTGGATAGACCGCAACGCGTCGGCGTTCTGCGACGGGTACGCGAGCACGGCCGGCTTCGACCCGCGCGAACAGGCCGCGCTGCTCGCCGCGTACGAGCTGGACAAGGCGGTCTACGAGGCGGCGTACGAGGCCCGACACCGGCCGAGCTGGTCGTGGATCCCGCTTCAGTCGATCGCCCGGCTGCTCCGGGGCGCCGCGCGGGCACACTGACCGTTCGTGCGCCCGCGCGCGCTCCCGCTAGGCCGCCGGCGGAATGTTCTGGTTGCGCCGGAACAGGTTGGTCGGGTCGTATCGCTTCTTGACGGCCGTGAGCCGGTCCCAGGTCGGTCCCGGGTACGCCTCGCGGACGCGGTCCTTACCCTCGTCGACGAGGAAGTTGACGTACGCGCCGTCCCGGGTGCGCAGGGCCGCGGCGAAGTCGGTCGCCCACTCCTCGTGCGTGGCGCGGTCGTCTGGGTTCTGGTAGACCGCGGCGACGTTGACCATGATGCGCCGTCCCCGGTGCGCGTACGCCGTGCTGTCGTTGGGCACGCGGGCCACGGCCCCGCCGAGCACCCGGAGCTGCGCGACCGACATCATCGCCGACGACGCTCCGATGTGCTCCAACATGGTGTCCGCCGTGGCGCGGTTGACGCCGTCGACGAAGAGCGTGCGATTGACGGTGACCGGGTGGTAGCTCTCGTCCTCCGGCGGATACATCTCCGGGTACGGGATCGGGCGGACCATGTCCACGATCGGCGTGGCCAGCGCGCGGAACGGCGCGAGCGCCCGCTGGCCCTCGTCCGTCGGCCCCGTGTGGCACATGAGGGCCATGATGCTCAGCTTGCCGCGATGCTCCTCGGGAACGAACGGCATCGGTGGTGCCGGCATGACGTTCGCGATCGTCGACAGCTCGTACGGCGCGGCCTCGGCCTCCGCGATGAACGCGGCGATCACCTCGGACGTGGCCGGCAGCAGCAGCATGCCGCCCACGACGGTAGGCAGCTCCTCGAGCCGGAACTGGAACCTGGTCGCCACGCCGAAGTTGCCGCCGCCGCCGCGGATCGCCCAGAACAGGTCGGGATGGTTGTCCTCGTCGACGCGCAGCAGCTCGCCGTCGGCGGTGACGATCTCGGCGGCCAGCAGCGAGTCGATGGTGAGCCCGTACTTCCGCACGAGGTAGCCGACGCCGCCGCCGAGCGTGATGCCACCGATGCCGACCGAGCCGGTGTCACCGAACCCGGTCGCCAGGCCGAGCGCGCCGGCTGAGGCCGCGTACTCGGCCGCGGTCAGCCCCGTCTGGGCCCATGCCGTGCGGCCCTCCGCGTCGATGTCGAGCTCGCGCAGGCGCGACAGGTCGAGCACGATGCCGCCGTCGCAGACGCCGTGACCGGCGCCGCTATGACCACCGCTGCGGACGGCCAGCTCCAACCCGGTCTCGCGCGCGAGCACGACCGCGCGGGACACATCGGCGGCGTCCTCGACTTGGACGATCACCGCCGGGCGCCGGTCGATGCCGCCCGGGAAGACGGTACGCGCGGCGTCGTACTCGGTGTCGTCCGGCGCGATCACCCGGCCGGTGAAGTCATCACGAAGCCGCGGAATGGATAGCGTGGTGCTGGGCGATGCCACGAGGAACTCCTTAGCGTGAAGACGCGGGAAGCCACGACGGCGCGCCTCGTCGCCCTGCCGGGTGGAGGCGCGCCGCGTATGTCCTCTGGCCGGCCGCCCGCCGCGGCGGCTTGGCCGCGGCCCCCCGAGTACGGATATCCGGTCGTCATATGTTCGCCCTACGCTAGCGGAGCGAGCACCTGGCGGTCCCGGCCATTTCGGGGTCAAAAGCATGGGCCAATGGGCGTAGGACGCCCGCCACGTGCATCGCGCCAAGTCGAGTGTGACCGAGCTCACCACGTGGACCGACCTATGGTGAATGCATGGCCAAGCCGCAGGTCCTGGACGTAGCCGGCCGCGAGGTGCCGATAACCAACCCGGACAAGCTGCTGTTCCCCTTGGGCGGCCACACCAAGCTCGACCTCGTGCGCTACTACCTCGCCGTCGCCGACGGCGCCCTGCGCGGGGTCGTGGGGCGCCCGATGATTCTGAAACGTTTCGTCAAGGGCATCGACGAGGAGGCGTTCTTCCAGAAGCGGGCACCATCGAAGCGGCCCGACTGGATCGAGGTGGCTGAGCTGCGGTACGCCTCGGGCACCTCGGCCGTGGAGGTCGTCGTCCGCGACGCCGCCGCGCTGGCCTGGGTGGCGAACCTGGGCTGCATCGACCTCAACCCGCACCCGGTTCAGGCCGAAGACCTCGACCACCCGGACGAGCTACGCATAGACCTGGATCCGGTGCCGGGCGTGGACTGGCGCCAGATCGTCGACGTCGCCATGGTCGCCAAGGAGGTGCTCTCGGACCATGGCCTGACCGGCTGGCCGAAGACGTCGGGGTCTCGCGGCTTCCACATCTACGCACGTGTCGAGCCGAACTGGGCGTACCGGGAGGTCCGGCTGGCCGCGGAGACGGTCGCGCGCGAGGTGGAGAACCGCGCTCCGGAGCTCGCGACGAGCAAGTGGTGGAAGGAGGAACGGCAGGGCGTCTTCGTCGACTTCAACCAGAACGCGAAGGACCGCACGGTCGCCTCGGCGTACTCGGTAAGGCCGACCCCGGACGCCCGCGTCTCGACACCGCTCAGCTGGGCCGAGGTGCCGGACTGCCGGCCCCAGGCCTTCACGCTGCCCACGGTCCTCGACCGGTACGCCGCGGTTGGTGACCCCTGGCGGGACATGGACGCGTCGGCCGGCTCGCTCGACGCGCTGCTCGATCTCGCCAAGCGGCTGGGGCCCGCCGAGAAGCCGCCCAAGGGCACGGGCCGGCGCCGACAGACGATGCCACTCATCGAGATCGCCCGCGCGAAGACCAAGGGCGAGGCGCTGGAGGGCCTGGAGCGCTGGAAGGCGCGCCACCCCACCGTCGTCGGTCACCTGCGGGAGGCCGACGTGCTCGTAGACGGCATGCGGGGCCGGAGCTCGGTCTGGTACCGGATCCGCGTCAACCTCCAGCACGTGCCGGAGGACGAGCGACCGCGGCAGGAGCCGCTCGAGGTCGACTACAACCCGTGGGCGAACGCGCCCTGGGCTCAGGCCGGCGGCCGGGGGCAGACTGGCCCTGATTGACGATCCGCGGTTGGAGAAGACGTGTCAGCCTGATCTCGTACAGTAGTGTACATGACTACACACAACTTGACGGAGTTGCGGAGCCGGCTCGGCACCGTCGTCCGGCAAGCCGTGGCCCACCCCGACGAGGACCAGATCATCACCGACAACGGGACGGCGGTCGCGGTCATCGTCCCGATCGCTGAGCTACGCCGGCTGCGCGAACAGGCGTGGGAGGCCGAGCTGTTGCGCCGCTCCCACACTCCGGTCGAGTACGGCGTGCCGCACGAGCAGGCCATCGCCGAGGCTGAGCGCCGGCTCGCCGAGCGTGGCCGGTGACCGAGTCGGTACCAAACACGATCATCTGGCATCCGGCCGCGATCGATGACCTCGTGCGGCTGGCTTTGGCGCTGCGGGTCGAGGACATCAAATCGTTCCGCAGTTGGTGTTGGTGGTCTCCGAGGAGACGACGTAGGGCCCGGCCTACTGTGCGCCGAGGCGGGCGGCGCGCGTCTCAAGGTACCGCTGCTCCGGCCAGCTCGTCGTGCGCCGCGACGCGACCCAGTAGAGCGCCCGTGCGGCGTCCCGATCACCGGCCATCTCCAGAAGGTGTGCACGCACCGCGTCCAGCCGGTGATGACCGGCGACGCGCTCGTCGCGATCCAGGCTCGCCAGCAGCTCGAGGCCGGCCTCCGGCCCGCGTACCATCGCGACCGCCACGGCGTGGTTGAGCGTGACCATCGGGTTCGGGGCTACGCGAGCGAGCAGGTTGTAGAGCGCGACGATCTGCGGCCAGTCGGTGTCCTCCGCGCGCGGCGCCTCGGCGTGCACCGCCGCGATGGCGGCCTGCAGCTGGTACGGCCCGAGCATGCTTCGCGGCAACGTGTGGGTGATGAGTTCGATGCCCTCCCGAATCGGCTCGGCCCGCCACAGCCCGCGGTCCTGCTCGGCCAGCGGAATCAGGGTGCCGTCCGGGCGGGTGCGCGCCGGTCGCCGCGCGTCCGTCAGCAGCATGAGCGCGAGCAGTCCCGCGACCTCACCATCCTCGGGCAGCAGCCGGTGGACCGCGCGGGTCAGCCGGATCGCCTCCACGGTCAGCTCGGGTCGCTGCAGATCCGGGCCGGACGTGGCCGTGTACCCCTCGTTGAAGATCAGATACAACACGTGCAGGACGACCCGCAGCCGGTCGCCAAGCTCGCCGGCCGGGGGCATACGGAACGAGCTTCCGGTCGACTTGATCCGCTGCTTCGCGCGGCTGATCCGCTGCGCCATCGTGGTCTCCGGCACGAGGAACGCATGCGCGATCTGCGCGGTGGTCAGGCCACCGACGGCGCGCAGGGTCAGCGCGACCTGGGACGCCGGTGACAGCGCGGGATGGCAGCACAGGAACAGCAGCGTCAGCGTGTCGTCTCCCCGGCCCGCCCCGGTGTCGTCGTCGGGTGCCGGCGCGACCAACTCATCCGTCGGGGCGAGGGCCGCGGCGCTCACCTCCCGGCGGCGCCGCGCGTCCTCGCTGCGCCACTGGTCGGTCAGCCGGCGGGACGCGACCGTTACCAGCCAGGCCCGCGGGTTGTCTGGCATGCCCTGGCTCGGCCATTGCATCGCGGCCGCGAGCAGCGCCTCCTGCACCGCGTCCTCGCACGCGTCGAACTGGCCGTACCGGCGGACGAGCGCGCCGAGGGCCTGCGGTGCGTACTCCCGCAGCAGGTCCTCGACGCCCCGGTCCGGCCTCACATCTCCAGCCCCGCCTGCGCCATGAGCGGGCGCAGCTCGACGGCGTGGAATGACGCGTCCGGCCAGCGCGCCGCGATTTCGATCGCCCGCTCCTCGGTCTCGCACTCGAAGAGGCAGTAGCCGGCCAGGTACTCCTTGGCCTCCACGAACGGCCCGTCCGTCACCACCGGGACGCCGTCGCGCACCCGGATGCTCTTGGCGTTCATCGGATCGGCGAGCGCCTCGCCGCCCACCCACTCGCCGGTCTCGGTCAGCTCGGCGATGAGCGCGTCGACGTCGCTCACGACCTTCCCGAGGTCCTCGCCGAGGGCCTCGACCATCGCGGGGTTGCTGTAGATCAACAGCATGTACTTCACGACTTAACTCCTCGCCGTCGCAGCGGGTCGGCACCCCGGATTCGGGACACCCCTCGAATGAGACGTCGGAGCCGTTGATGAGGTCTCGACGTGCCGAACCTACCCGAGCGACGGCCGCGACCTCACGGCGCCAGCATGAACGCGACCGACGCGTACCACGAACGAGGTCCGGTCGCCCGCAGCGCGACCGGGACGTTCCGGCTCGGGAAGATCACATCGGAGCTCGGTGGCGCGGAGCCGAACATGATCTCGGTCTCCAGGTCGCCGGCGGCGTGCCGGATCTCGAGGTGGATGTGCGATGGTGGCGCGCTGGCCCCTGGGTACTGCGCGGGCCGGATCGTGTCGAGCCGGAAGCGGCCGTTGGCGTCCGTGGTCACCGTCCCGCCGTAGTAGCAGCAGGCATCTGTTCCGGTCGGCCCATAGAGGCCGCGGGCGTCGGTGTGCCACACCCGCACGGTTGCCCGAGCGGCGGGATGGCAGAAGGGATCCAGGACCGCCGCCTCGACCACCAGCACGTCCGCGCGGGCGGTGGAGGCCATGAGACCGTTAGTGGGTCCCGGCCTCAGCACGGACCGGGCGGCGACCGGCGCGACCGCGGGCGCCGGGCACGCGGTGGGCGCCGACGAGGCAGGCGTACGCCCGGTTGGCGTTGCTCTGGTGTCCGTGCCGGCCTCGCAGGCGTACGCCCCGGCCAGCGCGACCACGGTCAGCGCCGCCACCCCGATCCGACGCACCGCCTCCACGCACGATGGAGTCACTCGGGTGGCCGTGGGTTCCCGCTCGGTCAGTCCGCAGGCTCGGTGGGCGCCGGGGGATCGGCGTTGCGGGCGTCCCGTTGGCGAGGCGGTGAAGGTGGCCCGGATCGGGACGCGTCGCCGAGGTCGTACAGGTTGCGGACCGCCCGCAGCAGGCTGTCGTAGGTCTGCACGATCTCGGTCTGCTGCAGGCCGCCTTCCCGGTGATCCCGGCTGGCGTCCTGGAGGATCCGGATGACCTCCTGCAGGGCGTCGTGCCGCTCGGAGATCAGGCGCTCGAAGACGGACGCGAACTGCTCCTCCGTCAACCGCGCGGCGTGCGGGGTGAGCGGCTTGTCGCGCAGGTCCTCCAGCACCGTCGACCAGCGCTTGGTGAGCTCCTCGACCAGCTCGGCCCGGCGCATGCCGAGCTGGTGCTCGCACTCCATCTCGATGACCTTCTCCCAGTACGGCTGCAGCCGCTGGCGTACCCGGTCATCGGGCGCGACCCGGACCTGCGCCCGGCAGGATAGGGCGCGCACGTCGCGGTCGAACCGCCACACCCTGCTGGTGAGGGCCTCGTCGAGCCGCGCCTGCAGTTTGGACACGTGGTGCGGTGGGAACTCGCGGGCGGCGTTGGTGATCAGTTCGCGGAGGCCGTTGTGCACTTCGGCTGTGTGGCGTTCGATCGACACGCGAAGCTCGTCCGGGTAGAGGCCGGTCGATCGCCACGAGTAGTCGGCGTACACCTGAAAGCTGAACGCGTCTCCCATGGCGGGCGCGGCGATGGGTTGGGGTCCGCGCCGGCGTTCGTGGAGTTCGCCCGGCGGCGGCGGTGGCGGCGGCAGCACGTCGGGCTCGGGCGGCACATCCTCGCCCCGGAAGATGCGGCGGAGCCAGCCGGGCTGCTGAGCGGCGGCGTCAGCGGACACGTCGGGGACGGTACCGGACCCGTGGCCGGCGGAGAAGTCGACTGGCCGACTCCACAGTGGTCACGCCGCCCACCTGGCATCGCCGATGCGCGGATACGGCTCGGTGGAGAACACCACCTCGACCGGCACGATTCTGTCGTACAGGTGTTCTAACGTGGGGGTGTGCGTGAGGTGTTGGCGCGGATGGCCGCGGACGCGGCCGGCCTGGCCGCGGGCAACGGCTGGGCGCTGTCCGACGGCGACGTGCTGGCCGGCCTGGCCGAGGTGCACCGGTTGGAGCAGCGGCTGGCCGCGGTCCGGCTCGGTCTGGTGCGCGAGTTGGACGGCCGCGACCTGGGCTCCAAGCGGGGCGCGGCCGGCGCCGTCGGCTGGCTGTCGGAGCGGCTGCACGTGAGCATCCCGACCGCCCGCCGCTGGGT
>DASXRC010000029.1:0-1721 GCA_036506795.1 Micromonosporaceae bacterium | reverse complement strand
GGGCCGGCACGCCGAGGCCCGCGCCGCCGTGCAGCGCGGACTCACCGAGACCCGCTCCGACGACCTGTACCTGCTGGGGGTGCTGGCCTGGCACGGGTTGCGCGCGGAGGCGGAGGCGCACGCGAGCGGTGTGGTTCCGGTCGACCCGGCCGCCGTGCGCCGCCTGAAGGTCGTCGTGGACCGGATGACGGCCGGCATCGGCAGCGCCGCGCCCCCGGTCCGGGCCGTGGTGGACGGGTACCTGGACCTGTGCGCGGCCGAGTTGAGCCGGATCGAGGACCGGCCCGACCCCGACGTCTGGGCGCGCGCCGCGGCGGCCTGGGACCGACGCAAGCAGCCATATCCGGCGGCGTACTCGCGGCTGCGGCAGGCCGAGGCCTGCTTTGCCCGCAAGACCCGGCGCGTGCTCGCGACGACCGCGATCCGGCAGGCGTACGCGACCGCGCTGGCGATGGGGGCACGGCCGCTCGCGAACGAGATCACCGCGGTGGCCGCCCGCGCCCGCGTGGCCCTGACCGGCGACGACGACGCGGCGGCGCGGACCGGACCGCGCGCGGACCCGGGCGACGCGCTGGGCGGCCTCACCGACCGCGAGCGCGAGGTGCTCGCCGCGGTCGCCGAGGGGCTGACCAACAAGGAGATCGGCCAGCGTTTGTTCATCAGCGAGCGGACCGTCGGCGTCCACGTGGGACACATCTTCGACAAGCTCCAGGTACGGACGCGCGTACAGGCCAGCCGGGTCTATCTCACCGCCCCACAGGCCGCCGCGGTGTGATCCGTCCGTTATCTTCGTCGCCGGAATACGTCGTTCTACGGATCCCCTACCTACGTCCCCCTGCGAGGCTGACCGCACGGGGGAGCATCGCCCGGCGGTAGCTACTCGCCGGGCGGTGCTGGGGGGCCCTCCGCCTGACGCGCCGCCCGTGGAGGAACCGATGACCGTCCTGGCTTGGGGACCCGTGCAGCAGGACATGACCAGCCTGCTCGCCGACAGCCCCGACGACGTGCCCGCCGTTGTCGACCAGCTCACCAAGCTGCAGGACATCCTGGAACGGGTACCGCCGTTGCTCGGCAGCAACCCGCTCGCCGACTTCAACAAGCTCTACCTGCGGATCACCACGAGCGTGTTGGAGCGCCTGTACGCGGGCAGCTTCGCCGACCCCGCGTTCCTGTCCCGGCTGGACGTCGAGTTCGCGGCCCGTTACTTCGACGCGATCCGCGCGTGGAGCGACGCCAGCGCCTGCTGCCCGCGCGTGTGGGCGGTGCTGTTCGGCCGCCTCGCCGGCCCGGACTGCCGGCCGCTGCCGGCGGCGGCCGCCGGGGTGAACGCGCACATCAACTTCGATCTCCCGTTCGCGTTGGTGACCACGTTCGACCATCTGGGCTCGGGTCCGGTCGACGACAGCGACCAGCACCACGACTACCTGCAGATCAACGACATCTTCGCGGAGGCGATCCCCGAGCTGCGCCGGGGCTACCTGGAGAAGTGGCAGCTGCTCATCGACACGATGAACGGCGACCTCGACGACTGGTGGCAGGGCGAGGTGGTGGACTACACCCGCAATGTGGCCTGGCGCAACGCGCAGAAGCTGTGGGCCATGCGGCACGACCTTACCCGCACCGCCGAGGAGCGTAAGCGGCTCGACGGCCACGCGGCGGCGCTGAGCCGCCTGCTGCTGTCGCCGCTCGGGGAATTCCTGCAGTAGTACGAGAAACGGGCC
>DASXRC010000028.1:0-11741 GCA_036506795.1 Micromonosporaceae bacterium | reverse complement strand
GCCGCGAAGGCCACGCCGGTCAAGGCCGCGGACACGACCAGCGCCGAGACCGAGAGCGCCGAGGAAGGGACCGAGTAATGGGTCAGAAGGTTCACCCGACCGGGTTCCGGCTCGGCATCTCCACGGACTGGAAGTCCCGGTGGTACGCCGACAAGCTCTACAAGGACTACATCGCCGAGGACGTCAAGATCCGTCGGATGATGTCCAGAGGACTTGAGCGCGCCGGCATCTCCAAGGTCGACATTGAGCGCACCCGCGACCGGGTCCGCGTCGACATCCACACCGCGCGCCCGGGCATCGTCATCGGCCGCAAGGGCGCCGAGGCGGACCGGATCCGGGCTGAGCTGGAGAAGCTCACCGGCAAGCAGGTGCAGCTGAACATCCTCGAGGTGAAGAACCCCGAGTCGGACGCGCAGCTCGTGGCGCAGGGCGTCGCCGAGCAGCTGTCCAGCCGGGTCAGTTTCCGTCGGGCGATGCGCAAGGCCATGCAGTCGGCGATGAAGAACCCGCTCGTCAAGGGCATCCGCGTGCAGGTCTCCGGCCGCCTCGGTGGTGCCGAAATGAGCCGCACGGAGTTCTACCGTGAGGGCCGGGTTCCCCTCCACACGCTGCGGGCCAACATCGAGTACGGCTTCTTTGAGGCGCGTACGACCTTCGGCCGGATCGGCGTGAAGGTCTGGATCTACAAGGGTGACGCCGTGCCGGGCCGCGAGGCGCCGGCCGACGCGGGAGCCGGGCGCCCCCGTCGCGAGCGGGGCGAACGGCCGGAACGGCCGCGTCGTGGCCGCTCCGGCTCCACCGGCACGACCCCCGGCGGCACCGAGGCGGGACGTGCCGCGGCCGCCGAGCTGGCCACGGCCGGCGTGAGCGAGCCGGCCACGGAGAGCACCGACGTGGTCGCGGCCGCGCCGGTCGAGACGCAGAAGGGCTGAGCACCATGCTGATGCCGCGTAAGCCCCCGAAGGGCTTCCGCAAGCCGCACCACCCCGACCGTAGCGGCCGGAGCAAGGGCGGCAACCGGGTGGCGTTCGGCGAGTTCGGTATCCAGGCGCTCGAGCCGGCGTACGTGACGAACCGCCAGATCGAGTCGGCGCGTATCGCGATGACCCGTCACATCCGCCGTGGTGGCAAGGTCTGGATCACGGTCTTCCCGGACCAGGCCATCACGAAGAAGCCCGCCGAGACGCGGATGGGTTCGGGCAAGGGTTCGCCGGAGTGGTGGGTGGCCAACGTCAAGCCGGGCCGGATCCTCTTCGAGATGTCGTTCCCGAACGAGGCGATCGCGCGAGAGGCGATGCGTCGCGCGATCCACAAGCTCCCGATGAAGTGCCGCATCGTCAAGCGCGAAGTGGGTGAGGTCTGATGGCAGCGGGCACCACGGCCGCCGAGCTGCGTGAGCTCTCCGAGGAGGAGCTGGTCACGAGGCTGCGGGAGGCCAAGGCGGAGCTGTTCAACCTCCGCGTGCAGGGCGCGACCGGTCAGCTGGACAACAACCGCCGGCTGCAGGTCATCCGTCGGGAGATCGCCCGGATCTACACGATCATGCGCGAGCGTGAGCTGGGGCTCTCGACCGCGCCGACTGAGGTGACTGCGTGATGTCAGAGAACACCACCGCGCCGCGGCGGGCCCAGCGCAAGGTGCGCGAGGGGTTCGTGGTGAGCGACAAGATGAACAAGACCGTGGTGGTCCAGGTCGAGGACCGGGTCAAGCACTCGTTGTACGGCAAGGTCATGCGCCGTACCAGCAAGCTGAAGGCCCATGACGAGAACAACGCGTGCGGCATCGGCGACCGGGTGCTGCTCATGGAGACCCGCCCGCTGTCCGCCACCAAGCGGTGGCGGGTCGTGGAGATCCTCGAGAAGGCCAAGTGAGCGAGCTCCGACGAGCTCACATAGGAGATTGACGTGATCCAGCAGGAGTCGCGACTGCGCGTCGCCGACAACACGGGTGCCCGGGAGATCCTGTGCATCCGGGTGCTCGGCGGTTCGGGTCGGCGCTACGCGAGCATCGGCGACGTCATCGTGGCCACGGTCAAGGACGCGATCCCGGGTGCCGGCGTGAAGAAGGGCGACATCGTCAAGGCCGTCGTCGTCCGCACCGCCAAGGAGAAGCGCCGGCCGGACGGCTCGTACATCCGCTTCGACGAGAACGCCGCAGTGATCATTAAGGACGGCGGCGACCCGCGGGGTACCCGCATCTTTGGCCCCGTGGGCCGCGAGCTTCGGGACAAGCGCTTTATGAAGATCATTTCCTTGGCACCGGAGGTGCTCTAGTCATGAAGGTGAAGAAGGGCGACACGGTCGTCGTCATCGCCGGTAAGGACAAGGGCGCGAAGGGCAAGGTCATCGCCGCCCTGCCGGCGCTCGACAAGGTCATCGTCGAGGGCGTGAACCGGGTCAAGAAGCACACCCGCATCCGCACCACCCAACGCGGGGCGAAGACCGGAGGAATCATCACCCAAGAGGCTCCGATCCACGTCTCCAACGTGATGGTCGTGGACACCGACGGCAAGCCGACCCGCGTCGGCTATCGGATCGGCGAGGACGGCCGCAAGGTGCGCATCTCGCGTCGCACCGGTAAGGACCTGGCATCATGACGACCGAAACGAAGATCACGCCGCGACTCAAGGAGCGGTACCGCACGGAGATCGTGCCTCAGCTGCGCGAGCAGTACCGGTACGCCAACCCGATGCAGGTGCCTGGCCTGGTCAAGATCGTGGTCAACATGGGTGTCGGCGAGGCCGCTCGCGATGCCAAGCTGATCGAGGGCGCGGTCCGCGACCTGGCCACAATCACCGGTCAGAAGCCGCAGGTGCGCCGGGCGAGTAGATCCATCGCGCAGTTCAAGCTGCGCGAGGGCATGCCGATCGGCGCGAAGGTCACCCTCCGGGGCGACCGGATGTGGGAGTTCCTCGACCGCCTGCTGTCGATCGCGCTGCCCCGTATCCGCGACTTCCGCGGGCTCGACGGGCGCAGGCTAGACGGCCACGGCAACTACACGTTCGGCCTGACCGAGCAGTCGGTGTTCCAGGAGATCGACCAGGACCGGATCGATCGGCAGCGGGGCATGGACATCACGGTGGTGACCACCGCCAAGACCGACGACGAGGGCCGGGCGCTGCTCAAGCTCCTGGGCTTCCCGTTCAAGGAGAACTGAGCATGGCAAAGAAGGCGCTGGTCCTCAAGGCGGCCCGGAAGCCGAAGTTCTCGGTGCGCGCGTACACCCGGTGCCAGCGGTGCGGGCGTCCGAAGGCGGTCTACCGCAAGTTCGGACTCTGCCGGGTGTGCATCCGAGACATGGCCCACCGGGGTGAGCTGCCTGGCGTGTCCAAGGCTTCCTGGTAACCGGAGTAAACACTGCAGTACCGCTTCGCCGTAGGCCCCGGCGGGGAACCGCGGCGAGAAAGGTTGACGTAACCCATGACCATGACCGATCCGATCGCAGACATGCTGACCCGTCTGCGCAACGCGAACCAGGCGTACCACGACCGCGTGGTGATGCCGTACTCGAAGATCAAGGCGAACATCGCCGAGGTTCTCAAGTCCGAGGGCTACATCGCGAACTGGTCCGTGGAGGAGCCGACGGATGGCTCCGTCGGCAAGCGCCTGGTACTCGACCTCAAGTACGGGCAGAACCGCGAGCGCAGCCTCGCCGGCATCAAGCGGGTCTCGAAGCCCGGCCTGCGGGTGTACGCCAAGTCGGACGGGCTCCCGCGGGTGCTCGGCGGCCTCGGCGTCGCGATCATTTCGACGTCCCAGGGCCTGCTCACCGACAAGCAGGCCCGCAAGCGGAGCGTTGGCGGGGAAGTCCTCGCCTACGTCTGGTAACGGGGGGCTGGTAGGAATGTCGCGAATCGGACGTAAGCCGATCCCGGTGCCAGCGGGCGTCGAGATCAAGATCGAGGGCCAGACCGTCAAGGTCAAGGGCCCGAAGGGCGAGCTCAGTCACACCTTGGCCGAGCCCATCACGGCCGAGCGCACCGAGGACGGCACGCTCAACGTGGTGCGGCCGAACGACGAGCGGCGCGCCAAGGAGCTGCATGGCCTATCGCGTACGCTGGTCGCCAACATGATCGTCGGCGTGACCGACGGGTACCGGAAGACCCTGGAGATCAGCGGCACCGGTTACCGGGTCACCGCCAAGGGAGGCGACCTCGAGTTCGCGCTCGGGTTCTCGCACCCGGTGGTCGTGCCGGCCCCGACGGGCATCACGTTCACGGTGGAGCGCCCGACCCTGTTCCACGTCGCCGGCATCGACAAGCAGCTGGTGGGCGAGGTCGCCGCGAACATCCGGAAGATTCGCCCGCCGGAGCCGTACAAGGGCAAGGGCGTGCGGTACTCCGGCGAGGTAGTGCGCCGGAAGGCTGGAAAGGCCGGGAAGAAGTGAGTGCGAGGAGCGTAGCGAAGCGGAGCACCGCAGTCGCGAACGACGGTATTGCTGTGAGTGCGAGGAGCGTAGCGAGGCGGAGCACCGCAGTCGCGAACGGGAAGAGGGCAGAGCAGTGACCGCCACGCTGGTCAAGAGGCGCAACCGGGGCGGTGTCGCCGCGCAGCGCGCCATCGGGCAGGCGCGTCGGCACTTCCGGGTCCGCAAGAACGTCAGCGGCACGCCTGAGCGTCCCCGCATGGTCGTCACGCGCTCGCTGCGCCACATCGTCGTCCAGATCGTCGACGACACCAAGGGTCACACCCTGGTCTCGGCGTCCACGATGGACGCGTCGATCCGCGGCGCCGACGGCGACAAGAGCGCCCTGGCCGGCAAGGTCGGTGCGCTGATCGCCGAGCGGGCGAGGGGCGCCGGTGTCACCAAGGTCGTCTTCGATCGCGGTGGCAACCGGTACGCCGGGCGGATCGCCGCGCTGGCCGACGCGGCCCGCGAAGCCGGGCTCGAGTTCTGATGACCGCCACTCAAAGGCCGCAAGGGCAAAGAAAGGAAAGCGTCTGATGGCAGGTCCACAGCGCCGTGGCGGCGGGTCCGGTGGCAGCGAGGGTGGCCGTCGCGACAACCGCCGTGAGGGCGGCCGCGGCAACGCGCCCGCCGAGAAGACCCCGCACCTGGAGCGGGTCGTCACGATCAACCGAGTGGCCAAGGTCGTGAAGGGTGGCCGTCGCTTCAGCTTCACCGCGCTCGTCGTCGTGGGCGACGGTGAGGGCACCGTCGGCGTCGGCTACGGCAAGGCCAAGGAGGTGCCCGCGGCCATCGCCAAGGGCGTCGAGGAGGCCAAGAAGCACTTCTTCAAGGTGCCCCGGATCGGCTCCACGATCCCGCACCCGGTGCAGGGCGAGGACGCCGCCGGCGTCGTACTGCTCAAGCCGGCCAGCGCCGGTACCGGCGTGATCGCTGGCGGCCCAGTGCGCGCCGTGCTGGAGTGCGCGGGCATCCACGATGTCCTCTCCAAGAGCCTCGGTTCCGCGAACCCGATCAACATCGTGCACGCCACGGTCCGCGCCCTGAAGCAGCTCGAGGCGCCGGAGACGGTCGCGTCACGTCGTGGCCTTCCGGTCGAAGATGTCGCGCCGGCCGCCATGCTCGCGGCCCGCGCCGCCGGGGCGGGGGTCTGAGTGGCACGCCTCAAGGTCACCCAGGTCCGGTCCGAGATCGGGGCCAAGCACAACCAGCGCGAGACCCTGCGGTCGCTCGGTCTCAAGCGGATCAACGACGTGGTGGTCAAGGAGGACCGCCCCGAGATCCGGGGCATGATCTTTACCGTGCACCACCTCGTCAAGGTCGAGGAGGTCGAGTAATGGCGATCAAGGTCCACCACCTTCGCCCCGCGCCGGGTGCCAGGACCGAGAAGACCCGGGTGGGTCGCGGCGAGGGCTCCAAGGGCAAGTCTGCCGGTCGCGGCACCAAGGGTTCGAAGGCCCGCAAGAACATTTCGGCGGCGTTCGAGGGTGGGCAGATGCCCATCCACATGCGCCTGCCAAAGCTGAAGGGCTTCAAGAACCCGTTTCGGGTCGAGTTCCAGGTCGTGAACCTGGACCGCCTCGTCGAGCTGTTCCCGGACGGCGGCCAGGTCGGCCCCCTTGAGCTGGTCCAAGCCGGTGCCGTCCGCAAGGGCCGTCCGGTCAAGGTGCTCGGCGGCGGCGATCTCGGCGGCGTGAAGCTCCAGGTGACGGCGCACGCGTTCAGCGGCACCGCCAAGGAGAAGATCATCGCCGCCGGCGGCTCCGTCAGCGAGCTGTAGAAGTTAGGTATCGTGGCGCTCGTCGAGTTGCACAGCAGCCGGCGGGCGCCACGGCGCTCTTCGGCCCGATTACTCTCCGCCGAACATCGCTGTTAGAGTCCGTTCGCAGCGACCCTGCCCACAGACACACCCGCTCGCCACACCCCGGCGGCCGCCTCGCGCAGGAGGAAGAACTTGCTCTCCGCCTTCATCAGTGCGTTCCGTACGCCTGATCTGCGCAAGAAGCTGCTGTTCACGATAGGAATCATCGCGATTTACCGGCTCGGCGCGACGCTGCCGAGCCCCGGGGTGTCGTACGGCAACGTCCAGCAGTGCATCGACCGCATGAGCTCGTCGGATCAGAGCGGCGTGTTTACGCTGCTCAACCTGTTCTCCGGCGGCGCGCTGCTATCACTGTCGGTCTTCGCGCTCGGCATCATGCCGTACATCACATCCTCCATCATCCTGCAGTTGCTCGCCGTGGTCATCCCGCGTCTGGAGCAGCTGCGCAAGGAGGGCCAGTCCGGGCAGGCGAAGATCACGCAGTACACCCGGTACCTCACGCTGGGGCTGGCGATCCTGCAGTCGTCGGCGTTCGTCGCGCTCGCCCGCTCCGGCCAGCTGTTCCAGAACCAGTGCGACGACATTCCGATCATTCCGGACACTGCGCTGCCAACCTGGCTCACGCTGGGCGCGCTGGTCATCACGATGACCGCCGGCACCGGTGTGATCATGTGGCTCGGCGAGCTGATCACCGACCGCGGGGTCGGTAACGGCATGTCCGTGCTGATCTTTACCTCGATCGCGGCCCGGCTCCCCACCGAGGGTTGGCGGATCAAGGACTCCAACGGGTGGGACGCGTTCCTCCTGGTCCTGGTGCTGGTGCTCCTGGTCATCACGGCGGTGGTGTTCATCGAACAGGCGCAGCGCCGCATCCCGGTGCAGTACGCGAAGCGCATGATCGGCCGGCGGATGTACGGCGGTACGTCCACGTACATCCCATTAAAGGTGAACCAGGCCGGCGTCATCCCGGTCATCTTCGCCTCGTCGCTGCTCTACCTGCCACAGCTCGCGCTGCAGTTCCGGGACCAGAACAACCCCGGGAAGATCTACACCTGGATCGACCAACACTTGGTCAACCCGGCCAGCGCGACGTACATCATCATCTACTTCCTGTTGATCATCTTCTTCACGTACTTCTACGTCTCGATCACGTTCAACCCGACCGAGGTCGCGGACAACATGAAGAAGTACGGCGGGTTCGTCCCGGGCATCCGGCCGGGCAAGCCGACCGCCGAGTACCTCGACTTCATCCTGAGCCGGATCACCCTGCCGGGATCGATGTACCTCGGTCTGATCTCGATCTTGCCGAACTTCTTCTTCATCTGGCTGAACGACACCGCGTACCGGAATTTCCCCTTCGGCGGCACTGCGGTCTTGATCATGGTCGGCGTGGGTCTGGAGACCGTGAAGCAGATCGAGAGCCAGTTGATGCAGCGCAACTACGAAGGGTTCCTCCGGTAGTGCGGCTGGTGCTCGTGGGTCCACCCGGCGCGGGAAAGGGGACCCAGGCCGAGTTCATAGCCGCTCAAGTCTCCGTGCCCAAGATCTCGACCGGCGACATCTTCCGGGCCAACGTCGCGCAGGGCACGCCGCTCGGCGTCGAGGCGAAGCGCTACATGGACGCCGGGCAGCTCGTGCCGGACGAGGTCACGATCAACATGGTGCGCGACCGGCTCGCGGAGGCGGATGCCAGCGACGGCTTCCTGCTCGACGGGTTCCCGCGCACGACCCCGCAGGCCGTGGCGCTCGACAAGCTGCTCGCGGACCTGGGCACCGGGCTGGACATCGTGCTGGAGCTGGTCGTGGACGACGACGAGGTGATCCGGCGGCTGTCCGGCCGGCGTACCTGTCGAGGCTGCGGCAAGATCTGGCACGTGGAGTTCGACCCACCGATCCACGAGGGCATATGCGACCGCTGCGGCGGCGAGCTGTTCCAACGCGACGACGACAAGCCCGAGACGGTCGCCGAGCGCCTGCGGGTGCACGCCCGCGACACCTCTCCGCTGGTCGACTACTACGGCGCGCAGGGCAAACTGGTCGGCATCGACGCGACCGGACCCGTCGAGGATGTCACGCTCCGCGCCATCGACGCTCTGCGTTCGTACGGCGGCTAGGCCTCCCGCCCAAAGACGCGACCACCCGAGCTGAGCGAGCGCCGGTATTAGAGTCGGGACCATGCGCCGCCACCAGCTGCACATCCAGCTGAAGACCCCCGAGCAGATCGAGAAGATGCGCGCCGCGGGTCTCGTTGTCGCGGAAGCACTGGCCCGGATGCGCGAGGCGGTCGCCCCGGGCGTCTCGACCCGCGACCTCGACAAGATCGCCGAGTCGGTGATCCTCGAGGCGGGCGCCGTCCCGTCGTTCAAGGGCTACCACGGCTTCCCGGCGTCCATCTGCGTGTCGGTCAACGCCGAGGTGGTCCACGGCATCCCGCAACCGAGCACCGTGCTCCGCGAGGGCGACCTGGTGTCGTTGGACTGCGGCGCGATCCTCGACGGCTGGCACGGCGACGCGGCCATCACCGTGGGGGTGGGTGACACCGACCCGGCGCTGCTGCACATGGCCGAGGTAGCCGAGGACGCGATGTGGTCGGGCATCGCCGCCGCGGCGCGCGGCGCGGCCTCCGGGCGTGGTCGGCTGACCGACATCTCGTACGCCGTCGAGAGCTCGATCCGGCGCGCCGGCCGGTACGGGATCGTGGATGGCTACGGCGGTCACGGCATCGGCACTGAGATGCACCAGGACCCGCACGTGCTCAACCACGGCCGTCCCGGGCGCGGACCTCAGCTCGTGCCCGGCCTGGCGCTCGCCATCGAACCGATGATCACCATGGGCTCGCCCCGCACCGACGAGCTGGCCGACGGCTGGACGGTGGTGACCCTGGACGGGTCGGTCGCCGCCCACGTCGAGCACACAATGGCGTTGCTCGACGATGGGGTGTGGGTGCTGACCGCCGTTGACGGTGGCCGGACTCGGCTGGGCGAGCTGGTCACCGCGCGGCAGCCGGCCGTGGTCTGATACCCCAGCTCCTAGCGGGATCGCCCGCGTTGTCGGGTTCTGGCATGCTCGGGACCATGGAGCCGGGTGAGCTGCGCGCGGGTGACGCGGACCGTGAGCGGGTCGCGGAGCGACTCCGCCTCGCATTGGACGAGGGCCGGCTCAACCTGCACGAGTACGACGAGCGACTGCAGGAGGCGTACGCCGCGAAGACGTACGGGGAGCTCGACAAGCTCCTCGCCGATCTACCGGGCGTGGCGCCGGCGTCGCAGTCGCAGCTCGTCCCGCTCGCGTCGGGCGCCGTCGCGCCCGCGACCGCCAAGTGGCAGCCCGGGCCTGACGGCCACTACCCCGACGCGACCCGACGCTGGGTGGCCGAGATGTGGGACAGCTGGGCCGGCGCCGTCGCCATCTGCGTGGCGATCTGGGGCGTCATCTCACTGATCAGTCTGGAACCGCTGTACTTCTGGCCCGGCTGGGTCGCCGGGCCGTGGGGCGCCGTGCTGCTCGTCCAGACACTGCTCGGACTGGCCCGCGGCGAGCCGCAACGCTGGGCCGCGAAGCAGGCCCGCAAGGAGGCGGAGCGCGAGCTGCGCCGGCAGGCCAAGAACCGCGAGAATCCGGCGGATTGAAGCGGCGCGCCGGGCGCCGGGGACGGATGCTGAGACCATGTGCCGGCTGTTCGGGATGACCAGCGGGGACGTCCCGATGCAGGCGACGTTCTGGCTCCTCGACGCCCCGGAGAGCCTCCGGGCACAGAGCTACCGAATGCCGGACGGGACTGGGCTCGGCTGGTTCGGGCTGGGCGGGGAGCCGGTCCGCGACCGCGCGCCTACGCCGGCGTACCGTGACGAGGACTTCGTGCGGGAGGCGCGCACCGTCATCTCGCACACGTTCGTCGCGCACGTCCGGTACGCCTCCAACGGCGGCATCGACGTCCACAACGCCCACCCGTTTGACATGCGGGACCGGCTGTTCGCACACAACGGGGTGATCCGGGAGACGGACCGGCTGCGGTCCTGGCTGGGCCCCGGCGAGCTGGCGCTGGTCGAGGGTGAGACCGACTCCGAGCTGGCGTTCGCGTGGATCACCGCCTGCGTGACCGCGGCGGGTGACACCACCGAGGGACTGATCACCGCCGTCCGCCGGATCGCGGCTGAGCTGCCCCTGTACGCGCTGAACTGCGTGCTCGCCGAGCGTGGCCGCCTGTGGGCCCTGCGGTACCCGGCCACGCATGAGCTGTGGGTGTTGGAGCAGGCCGGTGGCGGTCATGGCCGCCCCGCCGCCATCCGCAAACACGACCGAGCCGGGCGTATGGGCGTCGAGGCCGAGGATGCCGGCGTACCGGCGATCGTCGTGGCGAGCGAGCGGATGGACGACGATCCGGACTGGCGCCCGCTCGCCCCCGGCGAGCTCCTGATCGCCGACGGGCCGCAGGCGAAGTCGTTGTATCCGTTCGACGAGCCGGCCCGGCCGTTGCTCAAGACTGACCTCCGCGATCGGGAGGCCAGCTCGCAGGCTCCGCGGCACGGCGACGCAGCCTGACCCGTCCACGCACGTCGATCCGGGCAGCGTCGTCGATCATGGCCGCCGCCGTCGATCATGGCCACCGCCGTCGATCATGGAGTAGTTGTCGTGGTTCAGAGATCGACAAACCGCAACAAGGCCATGATCGACGAGGGAGGCCATGATCGATGGGGGAGGGCCTGATCGCCGGTTTGCCGGGCGTGGAACGGGCGGCGTACACTGGCTGCTCGGCGCGCAGCGTCCCTTCTGGCATGCCCACCCAGCGCTTCGGTGGTCGTGCGAGAACCGCGGCTGGCACGGGGCAACCCGTGAGGACGGTGTGGGTCAATCCCAGGAACCGACATCAGGTAGCGGAGGATATGCCCAAAAAGGACGGGGCCATCGAGATCGAGGGTCGAGTGATCGAGCCTCTCCCGAACGCAATGTTTCGGGTTGAGCTCGCCAACGGCCACAAGGTGCTGGCTCACATCAGCGGCAAGATGCGGCAGCACTACATCCGCATCCTGCCCGAGGACCGGGTCGTCGTCGAGCTCTCGCCGTACGACCTCACCCGCGGGCGCATCGTCTATCGCTACAAGTAGTCAGATCCGTACGACAAGCCCGACGCCGCGACGCGCGTCGTGATGCCCGGGCGTGAACCGGAAAAGGCAAACGTGAAGGTCAAGCCGAGCGTCAAGCGCATCTGCAACAAGTGCCGGGTCATCCGCCGGCACGGCCGGGTCATGGTCATCTGCGACGACCCGCGCCACAAGCAGCGCCAGGGCTGATCCCTGCCTGCGCAGATCGCCCTCACACAACAGAACAGGCTCGTCCCAGCCGCGGGAGCAGCGCCCTTGGGCGTACTCGTGGCTAACCCCCGGTCGGAGGCCGGGGCCCGCCTGGGCAGGCGGGGTGGGTCGGGCACAGACCTCCGCGACAGACACGAGGAGTACGCCCACACATGGCACGTCTAGTCGGCGTCGACCTCCCCCGCGAGAAGCGGATGGAG
>DASXRC010000027.1:0-4285 GCA_036506795.1 Micromonosporaceae bacterium | reverse complement strand
TGAACCGGCTCGGCGCCCTCGGCCCGTCGATCCGCGGATTCTTCCGGCCGATCGAGCGCCCGGCGGAGCCACCGACCCCGCCGGTCCCGGTGTCGCCGGCACCAGAGCGCGAGGAGATCACCCGCCGCTGACGCGGGCTGGCTTTCCGTCGGTCGCCACGGTCAAGATCGGCGTTGTCGGCGCGACACGCCGAGGCGCCTCCGCCGTGGTGGCGGGCGAGCGTGGCAGCGTGAACTACATCCAGGTAATTAGGAGGTGCCCGTTGGCCATCCGGATGATGCACTGCGGGACCTGCGACGGTGTCCGGCCATTCGACGAGGTGCCGTGCGCCGACGACGTCGGCGACGTCGGCGACGCCGACTGCCAGGAGTGGCTGTGCACGGCGTGCGGCGAGGCGCTCGTGGGCGCTCCACTGACCGTGCTGGCGGTCCAGGTCCGTACGCGGCGGGGCGGGGTCGCGCCGCACCAGCGCCGGGCCGCCTGACGGCGCTGACCGCCCCTTATCAGTGCTCGGCCGTCCGCCGGGTGCCGGAGTAGTACTCGAAGAGCAGGCCGCCGGCGGAAAGCAGCACGGCGATCATGCCGGCGGCGATCAGCCACCACATCCAGAAGACCAGGCCCAGACCGGCCACGACCGCGGCGAGCGAGATGCCGAGCGGCCAATAGCTGCCTGGGCTGAAGAAGCCCACCTCGCCGGCCCCCTCGGCGATCTCGGCATCCGGCCGGTCCTCGGGGCGGGGCTCGATCCGGCGCGACACGAACCAGAAGTAGCCGCCACACATCGTGCAGAGCAGGGCCGACAGGAAGAGGGCCACGGTGCCGACGAAGTCGGTCTGGCCGAGGTCGTACCAGCTCCACCACGCGTACAGGCCGCCAGCGGCGTACAGGAACGCCGCCACGCCGCCGAAGATGCGCCACTCAGTCCTCATTGCCCTGCCTCAGCTTCCCGCGCCCGTGAAGATGTTCGTGTCCGGCTTGGTGGGGAACGGACGTGTCGTGGTCGCGACCGGGGTCTCACCTATGGCCCGCATCGCCTCCTGTGTGGTCGCCCCGGCCTTCTTGGCCGCGAGGAACTGGTCGTACTTGGCCGGCGACACCGCGACCAGCTCGAAGTTCATCATCGAGTGGTACGCACCGCACAGCTCGGCGCAACGGCCGACGTAGCGGCCCTCCTTGTCGATGGTCACCTGGAACACGTTGCGCGCCGGGCCCGGGAAGACGTCCCGCTTGAACAGCAGCTCCGGTACCCAGAACGAGTGGATCACGTCCTCGGCGTGCTCCTCGAACCGGATCGTCCGCCCGGTGGGCAGCACCAGCAGCGGGACCACGTCGCTCGAGCCGAGCGTGGATGCGACCGTCTCGCCAACCTGGCCGGCCTTCGGGTCGGTCGGGCCGCTGCGGTAGTTGAACTGCCAGTTCCACTTGAACGCGACGACCTCGACCGTCACGTCGGGGTTCTTCGAGACCTTGTTGACGTCCGTCTGGATGATCGCGGTGTAGTAGAACAGGACCGCGACGATCAGGAACGGCGCGATCGTGTAGAGGGTCTCCATCGGCATGTTGAAGCGGGTCTGGGCCGGCATCTCCTCGCCGCGCTTGCGGTACCGGATGATGCACCAGAAGATCAGACCCCACACCAGGAAGCCGACGATCAGGGCGGCAACCACCGAGCCGATCCACAGGTCGTACATGCGTTGCGACTGCCGGGTTATGCCGCCTTGCGGCCAGCCGAACCCGTCGAATGCCCGGCCGATATCGCAGCCGGCCAACAGCATCACCAACGCCGTCGCGCCGACACCGAGTCCGGCCAGCCGGGCGGCGCCGTGCCGGCGAGATCGCCTGGCTGATCCGCTTGCGACCACCGCTCGTGCCTCCTTAGCAGCGCCGGCCACCGACGGCTCGCAGATTACTCGACCTTGCCGGGGCCCGCGGTCTTGGGGTCGGCGTGTCCGGCGGTCACGTTACCGTCGTCTGGTGGGCTCCTCTCCCGCTTCCGCTCCTCCAGCCGCGTACTTCGACGCGGCCAGCGCGGCGCCGCTACACCCAGTCGCCCGGGATGCGCTGGTCGCGGCGCTGGCCGACGGGTGGGCCGATCCGGCACGGCTCTACACGCAGGCCCGTCGGGCACGCCGGCTCCTGGACGCTGCTCGGGCCGCGGTGGCCGAGACACTGGGCGTACGCCCCGACGAGGTCTCGTTCACCGGCAGCGGTACGACGGCGGCCCATGCGGCCGTGCTCGGCGGGCTGGCAGGGCGTCGGCGGGCCGGGGCGCTCTTCGTGCACTCGGCGATCGAGCACTCGGCGGTACTGCACGCCGCGGAGCGGCATGTGGCCGCGGGCGGCGCGGCGCACCCGGTCGGCGTGGACCATTTCGGCCGGCTGGACATGGCCGGGTGGCGGGAGGCGGTCGCCGAGCCCGGCGTGGCCCTGGCGGCCCTGATCAGCGCCAGCCACGAGGTGGGCACTCTGCAACCGGTGGCCGAGGCGGCCGCGGCGTGTGTGGCCACCGGGGTGCCGCTCTACGTCGACGCCGCGCAGTCCGTCGGTCGGGTGCCGGCGCCGGGCGGCTGGTCGCTGCTGACGGCGAGCGCGCACAAGTGGGGTGGGCCGCCCGGGGTCGGTGTGCTGGTGGTCCGCAAGGGGACACGCTGGCTGTCGCCGTACCCGACCGACGAACGGGAGGCCGGCGCTCCGGGCGTACCAAATCTGCCGGCGGTCGTCGCGGCGGCGGCCGCGCTGCGGGCGGCGGCCGCGGAGGCCGAGGCCGAGGCGGCCCGGCTCGGTCCGCTGGTGGATCGGATCCGCGCGACCGTCTCCGCGACCGTGCCCGATGTCGAGGTCGTCGGTGACCCGGTCGACCGACTCCCCCACCTGGTCACGTTCTCGTGCCTCTACGTCGACGGGGAGGCGCTGCTGCACGCGCTGGACCGGCGGGGCTTCGCGGTCTCGTCCGGCTCGTCGTGCACGTCGTCGACGCTGCGCCCGAGCCATGTGCTCGAGGCGATGGGCGTGCTGTCCCACGGCAACATACGGATCTCGCTGCATCGGGAGACCACGGTGGAGCAGGTGGGCCGGTTCCTCCGCGAGTTGCCCGGGATCGTCGCCGAGCTGCGGGCCGAGGCGGGTGTGGTGGAACTGTGACACCGGAGACTGCCACGCCCGAGACTCTCGATTGCCGCGGCCAGCGCTGCCCGCTGCCGGTTATCGCGCTGGCCAAGCGGCTGCCCGAGCTGCCGGTCGGCGCCGTCCTTCGGGTGCTCGCGGACGATCCCGCCGCGGCCAACGACGTACCCGCCTGGTGCCGCATGCGGGGTCAGGAATACCTGGGCTCGCCCCAGCCGGACGTGTACGACGTCCGCCGCAGCCGCTAACCCACCTCGGTCCGGAACGCCGTGACCAGCGCCGCGCCGATGCCCGCGGTCCGCCAGCTCGGATGCACGTCCACCCGGTGCACGGTGGCGCTGCGTGGGCAATCTGGGAGGGTCGGGTCGATCGAGGCGATCAGCCAGCCGACGATCAGCCCGTCCACGAGCGCCACGAACCTGCATGCCGCATGGTCGTGCGACTCCAGCCGGCGTACCTCGGCGCGGGCGGCGGCTCGCCGGCGCGCACCGTCTCTCGGCCGCGCGTCGCGACGCCGTCGATCGAGGTCGAACGTGTAGCCCGGCGCCTCGCGGGGCCACTGCGCGCGTGGCAGAGTGGGTCCGGTCCCCGACCACCACCCTCCCCACCAGTCGTCGGCCGTCAGGACTTCGCGGACGTCGAGGTGGGCCGGGTAGCGGCGGCCCGTGGCGTCGCGCGGTTCGTCATCGGGTGGTAGCGGCTCCGGCGCGCCGCCGCGGCGTGCGACGATCCGCACGTCGCCGCCGGCCGCCCGGACCAGAGCGACCACGGTGCCGAAATGCGGGTCGCCGGTGCGGTCCGACTCGATGCGCGCGATGGTCGGCTGCGGAACCCTTGCCCGCTCGGCGAGGTCCCGCTGGCTCAGGCTCGCCCGTCGCCGCAGCGCCCGCAGCGCGGCGCCGACGTCCACAGGCTCCTGACCCACGTCGGAGAGCCTGGCGGACCAGACCCGCGGCCTCAACGGTCCGTTGTGGACCTGTGGATAACTCGGAGGTTCGCCGGTGGTAGGTATGCTGCAGCGTCCGTCTCCCCGGACGTCAGCCCTTGACCGCGCCCTGCGTGAAGCCCGCGATGAAGCGGTCCAGGAACACGTTGAACACCAACGCGATCGGCACCGCCACCAGCACGGTCGCGGCCTGCAGCGACTGCCAGAAGAACACGT
>DASXRC010000026.1:0-2507 GCA_036506795.1 Micromonosporaceae bacterium | reverse complement strand
CACCGATGGGTCGACCTATACGGTCCTCTCCGGCGAGGCCATGTTCCTGAACCACGAGAGCAATGATCAGGCCGGGGGGTTCCACATCACCGGCACGATCGCGCCCACCCACGTGAGGCTCGACTTCAGCGGCGATAACGCCGTCTACCGGCTCGCCGGTGCCGCCTGGTTCGGTGGCAACGCAACGGCCGGCGGCACGTTCCAGTTCACCGACACGGAGTACTTCACCATTCTCGGGGCCTCCGGCGGAGTGGTGGACACCGTGCGGGTCACGTCGCACGTCACCGTTCTGCCCGACGGCACGGTCGTCACCGAGTTCAACTTCGACAACGGAACCTGCCACACACCCGAGGATGAGGGCTGATCATCAGATCGCCGACTCCACTGGCAGCCCCGGTCCTGGCTCGCGCATCCGGGACCGGGGCTCGCTACGGCTCCTAGTGCCGGAACACTTTCATCCCGTACTCCCTGATGGGTTGACTAGGCTCGGAGATCATGGATCGCATCGTGACCGAGGTCTTCGGTTTCGACTTGCGGCCGGGCCAGCGGGACGCAATCGGGTCGATCGTCTCCGGTCGCGACACCCTCGCCGTCCTGCCCACCGGCAGCGGCAAGAGCGCGATTTACCAGGTCGGAGGCCTGACGCTTGGCGGCCTGACGGTAGTCGTCTCGCCGCTGATCGCGCTGCAACGTGACCAGGCTGCGGCGTTGTCGAAGCGCGCCGACGTGCGCGTCGTGCTGCTCAATTCGGCGCAGCACCGGGCCGACCGCGCCGCGGCGCTCGAGGCGCTGCGCGCGGGCGAGGTCGACTTCGTCATGCTCGGCCCCGAGCAGCTCGCCAACGCCGAGTCGATCGGTGCCGTCGCGGCGGGCCGGGTGACGCTCGTCGCGGTCGACGAGGCCCACCTGGTCAGCGAGTGGGGCCGCGACTTCCGCCCCGAATACCGGCGCCTCGCGTCGGTGATCGCCCACCTGGGCGGCCCGCCGGTGCTCGCGCTCACCGCGACTGCGGCGCCGCCGGTGCAGGCCGACATCACCCGCCAGCTCAAGATGCGCTCACCCCGGATCGTCGTGTCCGACTTCGACCGCCCTAACATCCGCCTCGCGGTCCGCCGCACCCGCCCCGACCTCCCGGAGGACCGGGCCGTCGACGACCGGGCGGTCGAGGTCGTGCTCGCTAATGACTCCCCCACGCTGGTCTACGCGCTGACCCACGCCCGGTGCGAGACCCTGGCCGAGCGCCTGTCGCTCGACGCCTACCGCGTCGCGCCCTACCACGCCGGCCTGCCCGCGGCCCGGCGCGCCCGGGTACAGGACGACTTCCTGGCCGGGCGCCTGGAGGCGGTGGTGGCGACGAGCGCGTTCGGCATGGGCATCGACAAGCCCGACGTGCGCACGGTCGTCCACGCCGGAGTGCCCGGCAGCCTCGACGAGTACTACCAGGAGATCGGCCGCGCCGGCCGCGACGGCGCCCCTGCGCACGCGGTCGTGGTCTACGACCCGCGCACGATCCGCATCCCACGCCTGCTGGCAGCCCGCTCCCGCCTGGCACCGTCCACGGTGCACAAGATCATCGACGCGATCGAGGCCGCGCCCGGCCGGGTGACCGTGCCGGCGGTGGTCGCGGCAAGCGGCGCAGCCCGTACCGCGGTGCTGCGGGTGGTCGACGAGCTGGTAGAGCTGGGGTTCCTCGAGCCCGATGGCACCGACGCTGTGGCCAAGCCCGATCAGCTTCCACCCGACGCGTTCGCCCTGGTCACGGCCGCGGGCGGCCGCCACCAGTCGATCCTTCGCTCCCGCATCGAGGCGGCCCGCGAGTATGCCGAGACGGTCAGCTGTCGCCGGGCCGAGCTGCTGGGCTACTTCGGCGAGCACTACGACCCGCCGTGCGGCGCCTGCGACAACGACGCGCGCGCTCCGGCTCCGTCGAAGGCCACGGTGGGCCACCGCCACCGCCCGTCCCCCGAGCGCGGCATCCCGGTGCGCCACCGCCTGTGGGGCCCGGGCCTGCTGCTCTCCCGCGACGACCACGAGCTGACAGTGGCGTTCGACTCCGTCGGCTACCGGCACCTGACGCCAGCGGCGCTGGAAAACGGCATCTTGACCATCGATTGATCCTTGCCCCGGTCCGGGGGGTGGTCCGGACTCGAGATGATCGAGGTCAACCGACTTCTGCGCGCCGTTCTCGACACTCTTTGATCCCGACAAGATGGCCATCCCGCCGCTCGCTCGAAGAAATCGAGTGACCAGAATTTCGCGCTCCAAGATCGTCGTGGGCCGCCAGGGACTCGAACCCTGAACCAACGGATTAAAAGTCGGCCATCGGACATGCCGGGCGGTGACGCCCGATGATGCGCACCTCTGTTTCCGCAGTTCACGGGCGGTATGCGATGCCGTCCGATGCCGGCCGCAATGTGACCACTCCGGCGCGTCCGTGTCCAGTCCGTGACCACCCCGCGCCTACCTGACGGGCGCGGGGCCGACCCATACAAGGCGGCCCCGGACGC
>DASXRC010000025.1:0-19030 GCA_036506795.1 Micromonosporaceae bacterium | reverse complement strand
TAGGAGACTTGAGAAGGGCTGTCCCCAGTACGAGAGGACCGGGACGGACGAACCTCTGGTGTGCCAGTTGTCCCGCCAGGGGCACCGCTGGTTAGCCACGTTCGGAAGGGATAACCGCTGAAAGCATCTAAGCGGGAAGCTCGCTTCAAGATGAGGTCTCCCACCCACACCGGGGTAAGGCCCCCAGCCAGAACACTGGGTTGATAGGCCAGAACTGTAAGCCTGGCAACAGGTTCAGGTGACTGGTACTAATAGGCCGAGGACTTGACCACACACCACACGCATCGCGTCCACTATGCCCATCCCGGCCAACAACCACCACACCCGACGCCCAACCAAATCCACAACGTCACGGCGGCCATGGCGGAGGGGAAACGCCCGGCCACATTCCGAACCCGGAAGCTAAGCCCTCCAGCGCCGATGGTACTGCACCCGCCAGGGTGTGGGAGAGTAGGACGCCGCCGGACCAACAACCAGCCGAGGGCCGACCCAACCGGGTCGGCCCTCGACTGCTTTGGGCTGCCGCTGTCGGCGCCGTCAGGAAGGATGTACTTGTGAACTCGACACCTCGCGACCCCGGTCGACGGCGCGATTACGGCCGCGGCGGCGATCGTGACCGCGGCGGCGATCGTGACCGCGGCGGCGATCGTGACCGCGGCCAGCCGCGCCGCGGCGACGCCGGCGGCGCGGACCGGCGGGGCGGCTACCGAGGCGACCGCGAGGGTGGTTACCGCGGCGACCGTCGTGAAGGTGGCTACCGGGGTGACCGGCCATCGGGTGGCGGCTACCGGGGCGACCGCGAGGGTGGTTACCGAGGCGGCGACCGCGAGGGTAGGTACGGCGGTGGCCGCGAGGGTGGCTACCGGGGTGACCGGCCGTCGGGTGGCTATCGGGACCGCGAGGGTGGTTACCGGGGTGACCGGCCGTCGGGTGGCGGCTACCGGGGCGACCGCGAGGGCGGTTATCGGGGCCGCGAGCGCGAGGGTGAGGAGCGGGCTGCTCGTCCGGCGGCACCAGAGCTGCCGGCCGACGTGCTCGCCGATGACCTCGACAAGGACGTGCGGGCCGAGCTGCTGTCGCTGGCCCGTCCGGTCGCGGAGACCGTCGCGCGCCACCTCGTCGCAGCCGGCCGCCTGATCGACGACAACCCGGAGCGGGCGCTCGCACACGCCGTCGCGGCCCGACGGCTCGCGTCGCGCATCGCGCCGGTCCGCGAGGCGGTGGGGCTGGCGGCGTACCACGCCGGCGAATGGCAGACCGCGATCGCGGAACTGCGGACGTATCACCGGATGTCGGGTCGACAGACCCACCTGGCCGTGATCGCCGACTGCGAGCGCGCGCTCGGCCGACCGGAGCGCGCCATCGACCTGTACCGAGGCGCCGACCTCGACACCCTCGGCCGGGGCGCCGCGGTCGAGCTGCTGATCGTCGCCGCCGGCGCGCGGGCCGACCTCGGTCAGCGGGATGCCGCGCTCGCCATGCTGCAGATTCGCGAGCTCAACAACGAATCCGACGAGCCCTGGGTGCCGCGGCTGCGTTACGCGTACGCCGACGCGCTGCTGGGTGCCGGCCGGCGCGAGGAGGCCCGGGAGTGGTTCGCGCGGGCCGCGGAGGCCGACCTCGACGGTGTCACCGATGCCGCGGAGCGACTCCTCGAGCTGGACGGGGTCGTGCTGAACACCGACGAGGACGAGCCGCACGACGAGGACGAGGCGCACGACGAGGACGAGACCGACGGCGAGGCCGACGAGGGGGACGACACGCCGCCGGGCCTCCGCGCGTGACCGCGGTGGCCGGCCGGATGGTCGACGCGTACGACCTGGTCATCCTGGATCTCGACGGCGTCGTCTATCTCATCGACCGGCCCGTTCCGGGCGCGGTCGAGGCGATCGCGGAGCTGCACCGGTCCGGACCACCGGTCGCGTACGCCACCAACAACGCGTCCCGGCGCGCCGACGAGGTGGCCGCGCTGCTGACGAACATGGGCGTGGTCGCGTCGGCCGCGGAGGTGCTCACCTCGGCGCGGGCCGCGGCGGCTCTGCTGGGGGAGCGCTACCCGGCGGGCTCGCCGGTGCTCGTGGTCGGCGCGGAGGCCCTGCGCACGGAGGTTAGCGACGCCGGGCTCGTTCCGGTCGCCCGGGCCCACGACACGCCGGTCGCGGTCGTCCAGGGGTATGGGCCGACGGTCGGCTGGGCGGATCTGGCGGAGGCGTGCATCGCGGTGCGTGAGGGCGCGCTCTGGGTCGCCACGAACACCGATCGCACGCTGCCTTCCCCGCGCGGTCCACTGCCCGGCAACGGCGCCCTGGTCGCGGTGTTGCGGACGGCCCTCGGGCGGGACCCGGACCTCGTGGTCGGCAAACCGGAGCCCGGACTGTTCACCGCTGCCGCGCACCGGGCCTCCGCGCGGCAGCCACTGGTCGTCGGCGACCGGCTCGACACCGACGTCGAGGGGGCCGTACGCGCCGGCATGGACAGCCTGCTCGTACTCACCGGTGTATGCGGCGCACGTGATCTCCTCGCCGCTCCGGCGTCGCGGCGGCCGACCCACGTCGCCGCCGACCTCTCGGCGTTGTTCACTGTGGACAGTGCCGCGCGGGTTCCCTTGCCGGACCGGGCTACGGCCGGCTGGCGGGTGTCGCGCACCCGCAGCGGCGGGCTGGAGCTCTCCGGAGCCGGCGAGGCGGTGGACGCGCTGCGGGCGCTCTGCGGCCCGGCGTGGGCAGAACCGACGCCACCGGCCGTGACCGCCGGGTCGGACCGGGCGGCCGAGGCGCTCCGAACCCTCGGACTCGCCGGCTGAGGCCCGGGCCGTCAGAGCAGCTTGCGGAGCTTGAACAGGTCGAACGGATTAGCCGAGATCGAGACACGGCGTGCCGCCACGGCCCGCGCGAAGTCCAGCTGACCATCGACGAGCGCGACCAGGTCGTCGCTCGTGGTGGTCAGCTTGATCTTCGCGGACGGGTCGTCGCCGTCCCTGATATCGACGAGCCGGCCGCCGGCCAACCGACCGTGGAAGGCCACGTCGAGGTCGGTGAGGCGGCAGGTCAGCGGCCGATCCAGGTCGACGCGACCGCGTACCTCCTCCGCGTTCGCGGCCATCTTCTCCGCAAGCCGCAACAGGGCCTCCCGGCACTCATCGACGCTGGCCACCCTGCCCTCCGATCTCGCCATCTCGTTCGCAGCACGGTACCCCATCGGATCTCGGTGCCGGCCCGGTAGCGTGGCAACCAGACGCGGTGACAGGATTCGCGCGGGTGGAAGGGATGCGGCATGCAAGACGCGTGGCGGGCGTACCTGGAACTGGCCCTCGGCCTAACTGAGGCGTCGAAGAAGAGGGCGCAGAAGGTGGCGAAACAGCTGGCCGGCAAGGGCGGTGCCACCGCCGCGCAGCTCCAGGCGCTGGCCGAGGATCTGGTCTCCACCAGCCATGCCAACCGGGAGGCCCTGACCAAGCTGGTGCGGTTCGAGGTGGACCGTGCGCTCGGCGCGGTGGGTCTGGCCAGCGCCGACGAGGTGTCCGACCTGACCGGCCGCGTCCGCGAGCTCGAGCAGAAGCTGCGCGACGCCGAGGCGCGCGCGGCCGCCGCCGAGGCGATCGCGGGTGCCCCGACACCCGGCGGCGTCACCGAAACCGGGCCGGTCGGTGCGGAGGCCGTGAAGGCCGTGTCCCCGACGACGGCGAGTGCGGCGCCGAAGAGGGCGGTCCCCAAGAAGGCCGCGGCGAAGAAGACGACGGCGAAGAAGGCGGTCGCGAAGAAGCCGGCCACGGCCGCGAAGCGGACGACGGCCACGAAGACCCCGACGACGATCCCGGAGGCCGGCGCGTGACCGACGATGACGCGGACCCCGACACGAGCGCGCCGGAGCCGCCCGAGTCCACCGACCGCGTCGTGCGGACCGGGCATCCCTCCGTCGATGCGGCCGTGCGGGCGCTGGCGGACGCCGCGGACCTGCCGCCGAGCGATCAGATCGCGGAGTACGAGGCGGCGAACCGAACGCTCCAGGAGACGCTCGCGTCGATCGACGACGCCTGACCGGCGGGCCCGCGACCATGGCACGCCGCACCCGACTGGACGCCGAGCTCGTCCGGCGTGGCCTCGCCCGTTCGCGCGAGCAGGCCGCCGCCCTCATCGAGGCCGGCCGCGTCGACGTCCGCGGCGCGCCCGCCAGCAAGCCGGCCGCGATGGTCGACCCCGCCGATGCGGTGCGGGTCCGCGGCGAGGATCCGGCACGTGAGTACGTCTCGCGGGGCGGGCACAAGCTGGCCGGCGCGCTGGCCGTCCTTGTGCCGCGCGGGCTCGTGGTGGCCGGCCGGCGCTGCCTCGACGCCGGAGCCTCGACCGGCGGCTTCACCGACGTGCTCCTGCGCGCCGGCGCCGCCGAGGTCGTGGCCGCCGACGTCGGGTACGGCCAGCTCGCCTGGCCGCTGCGAAACGACGGGAGGGTTCGCGTCCACGAGCGGACCAACGTGCGTACGCTCACGCCGGAGGCGATCGGCGGCCCGGTCGCGCTGACCGTCGCGGACCTGTCGTTCATCTCGCTGCGGTTGGTGTTGCCGGCCCTCGCCGGGTGCACCGTGCCGGACGGCGACCTGGTCCTGATGGTCAAGCCGCAGTTCGAGGTCGGCAAGGATCGGGTCGCCGGCGGCGTCGTGCGAGACCCGGCGCTGCGGGCGGAGGCCGTCCTCTCGGTTGCGGCGGCCGCCGGGGAGCTGGGGTTGGGCGTCGCGGGCACGGTCGCGAGCCCGCTGCCGGGGCCGAGCGGGAACGTGGAGTTCTTCGTGTGGCTACGCCGGGGCGCGCCGCCCGCCGACGAGGTCGCGGTCCGCGCCGCGGTGTCCGCGGCGGAGGAGGTGTGATGAGCCGAGCAGCCCTGCTGGTGACCCACACCGGGCGGCGTCGCAGCACCGAGCACGCCAGAACCGTGGCGCGTGACCTGATCGCCGCCGGCTTCGAGGTCCGGGTCGTGGCCGAGGAGGCGCACGACCTCGACCTGCACGGCGTGGTTCCGGTGCACGGCCTCGCCGCCGCGGAGAGCACCGAGATCGTGTTCGCGCTCGGCGGCGACGGCACGCTGCTACGCGCGGCCGAGCTCGCCAGGCCGGCAAAGGCGCCACTGCTCGGCATCAACCTCGGCAAGGTGGGCTTCCTCGCCGAGGCCGAGATCGACGACCTCGACCGCGCGGTCGCCGACGTCGTCGCGCGGGCGTACACGGTGGACGAACGGCTCACCCTGGACGTCACGGCCGAGCTGGACGGTCGGGAGATCGCCGAGTCCTGGGCACTGAACGAGGTCAGCGTCGAGAAGAGCGCCCGCGAGCGGATGCTCGAGGTGCTCGTCGACGTCGACGGCCGTCCGCTGTCGCGCTACGGCTGCGACGGGGTCGTCTGCGCGACGCCCACCGGCTCCACGGCGTACGCCTTCTCCGCCGGCGGTCCGGTGGTGTGGCCGGAGGTCGAGGCGCTGCTCCTGGTGCCCATCAGCGCGCACGCGCTGTTCAGCCGGCCGCTGGTCACGGCGCCCAGCTCCACGATTGTCCTGTCCGTCGCCCCGTACACGTCCCGGGCGGTGCTGTGCTGCGACGGGCGGCGGGTGTTCGACCTGCCCCCCGGCGCCCGGGTCACCGTCCGGCGCGGCGCCCTGCCCGTGCGGGTCGTGCGGCTGCACTCCAGCCCGTTCACCGATCGGCTGGTGGCCAAGTTCGGCCTTCCGGTGAGCGGCTGGCGCAGCAGCGCGGCGCCGCCGGGGACGCCCGCTGCTGGCTAACTGTCGTCGGCCGCGGCTACTGTCTGGGGCTGTGCTGGAGGAGCTGCGCATCACCGGGCTCGGGGTCATCGAGGACACGACGCTGCCCCTGAGCCGAGGGATGAACGTCATCACGGGCGAGACCGGCGTCGGCAAGACAATGGTGGTGACCGGCCTCGGCCTGCTATTCGGCGGGCGGGCCGACGCCGGCCGGGTCCGCGCCGAGCCGGGGCGGGCAGTGGTCGAGGGTCGGTTGCGGCTCGCCGAGCCGCACGCGACCGCCGTCCAGGCGCGCATCGCCGACGCCGGCGCCGACCCCGACGACGACGGCGCCGTCCTGCTCAGCCGCACCGTGACCGCCGAGGGCCGGTCCCGGGCCTACGTAGGTGGCCGCAGCACCCCGGTCTCGGTGCTCAGCGAGCTGGGCGAGCACGTGGTCGCGGTCCACGGGCAGGCCGACCAGCTGCGCCTGCTACGACCGGTCGAGCAGCGCGCCGCGCTCGACCGGTTCGCCGGACCGGAGCACGAGAAGCTGCTGGAGACGTTCCGGGATACGTACGCCCAGTGGCGGCGCGCCGCCGAGGATCTCGCCGAACGGCGCCGCAACGCGCGGGAGCGTCACCAGGAGGCCGACCTGCTGCGGCTGGGGCTCGACGAAATCACCCGGGTCGATCCGCAGCCGAACGAGGACGAGGACCTGCGCGCCGAGGCGCGGCGGTTGGAGCATTCGGAAGGACTGCGCACCGCCGCGCAGCTGGCGTACCAAGCGGTGGCCGGAGCCGCCGAGTCGGGCGACGACCTGCCCGACGCCGGCAGCCTGCTCGGCACCGCACGCCGGACGCTGGAGGCACAGTCCGGTGTGGACGGCAAGCTCGGCGACCTGGCCGGGCGGCTGGGGGAGGCGGCCACGCTGGTCGGTGACGTCGCAGCCGAGCTCTCGGCGTACCTGGACAGCCTCGACGCCGACCCCGCGCGGCTGCAGGTGGTCTACGAGCGCCGGGCCGCCCTGCGGTCCTTGACCCGCAAGTACGCCGAGGACGTCGACGGCGTGATCGCCTGGGCCGACCGCGCCCGCACCAGGCTGGCCGAGCTGGACACGTCCGACGACCTGCTCGAGGAGCTGGACCGTGAACGGCTGCGGCTGGCCGGCGAGGTCGCCGAACTGGCCGGCCGGCTCTCGGCCGCGCGCCGCGCGGCGGCGAGCCGGTTCGCCGAACAGGTCACCGTCGAACTGACCAGTCTCGCGATGCCGCACGCGCGGATCGAGGTGTCGGTGCTGCCGCGGCCCGTGGGCCGCGGCGAGCCGACCCTGGAGGTGGGCGGCGCCGCCGTGGGGGTGACCGCCGACGGAGCCGACGAGGTGGAGATCCGGCTGCACGCGCACCCCGGCGCGCCGGCGTTGCCCCTGCAGCGGGGCGCGTCGGGCGGCGAGTTGTCCCGCGTGATGCTCGCGATCGAGGTGGTGTTCGCCGGCGCGGGCGGCCCGCCCACGCTGGTGTTCGATGAGGTCGATGCCGGCGTCGGCGGCCAGGCGGCGGTGGAGGTCGGCCGCCGGCTGGCTCGGCTGGCGCGCAACCACCAGGTCCTCGTCGTCACCCACCTGCCCCAGGTGGCGGCGTTCGCCGACCGGCACCTGGTGGTCGCGAAGGATGTCGAAGGCGCCGTTACGACCAGCGGCGTCCGGGTGGTGGAGGACACCGACCGGGCGCGCGAGCTGGCCCGCATGCTGGCCGGGCTGCCCGACTCGGACCTGGGCATCGCGCACGCCGAGGAGCTGCTCGCGGTGGCGGCCCGGGAGAAGACGACGCGGTAGGAAGCGGGCGTTTCGACGGGTGATCTGCGCCACGTCGCATCCGGCCGTACCGGCGGGTAAGCCCCAACCGGACGCAAGTCGCAGGGTAAATGTCGTCGGGGCATGCCAGGATGGGCTCGATGCGTCTTCCCACCCTGCGCCGGACCCGGAGCGCGGAACCGGGCATCGTCACCGGCACGGTGCGCCGCGACCGCCGCACGAAGCGGCTGGTCGGGCGGCTCCGACCGGGCGACATCGCAGTGATCGACCACGTCGATCTCGACCGGGTCGCCGCCGACTCGCTGGCTGCGGCCGGCGTGGCGGCGGTGCTCAACGCGAAGCCGTCGATCTCGGGGCGGTATCCGAACCTGGGCCCGGAGGTGCTGGTCCAGGCCGGCATCCCGCTGGTGGACGACCTCGGCGAGGTCCTGTTCGAGCGGCTGCGCGAGGGTGACACCGTCCGGATCGAGGGCAACACCGTCTTCGTCGGCCGCGAGCCGATCGGGCCGGGCGTACGCCAGGACGCGGAGACCGTCGGCAAGGCGATGGCCGACGCCCGGGAGGGGCTGTCCGTCCAGCTCGAGGCGTTCGCGGCGAACACGATGGACTACCTGAAGCAGGAGCGGGACCTGCTGCTCGACGGCGTGGGCGTGCCGGACGTCGAGACGCCGATCGCGGGCCGGCACTGCCTGATCGTGGTCCGCGGGTACGACTACAAGGACGACCTCGACGTGCTGCGCCCATACATCCGGGAGTTCAAGCCGGTCCTCATCGGGGTCGACGGCGGCGCGGACGCCCTGGTCGAGGCCGGCTACACCCCCGACATGATCGTCGGCGACATGGACTCGGTCACCGACGACGTGCTGCGCTGCGGCGCCGAGGTGATCGTCCACGCGTATCCGGACGGGCGGGCCCCAGGGCTGGCCCGGGTGGACCAGCTCGGCGTGCCGGCCACGACGTTCCCGGCGGCGGCCACCAGCGAGGACATCGCGATGCTGCTCGCCGACGAGCGTGGCGCCTCGCTGATCGTGGCGGTCGGCACGCACGCGACGCTCGTCGAGTTCCTCGACAAGGGCCGCGGCGGCATGGCGTCGACGTTCCTGACCCGACTCAAGGTCGGCGGCAAGCTCGTGGACGCGAAGGGCGTGAGCCGGCTGTACCGACAGAGCATCTCGGCCTCGTCCCTGCTGCTGCTCGTTCTTTCGGCGATCGCCGCTATGGCGGCGGCCGTGGCGGTGTCGACGGTTGGCAAGGCCTACCTCGCCGTGGTCTCGGAGTGGTGGGACAATCTGGTCTTCCAGCTGCGACAGCTGTTCTCCGAAATCTTCTGACCCGATCTAAGGCTCTGGCGTGATCAATTTCCGGTACCACGTGGTGTCGCTCACCGCGGTCTTCCTCGCACTGGCCATCGGCCTGGTCGTGGGCACCGCGGCGCTCAACGGGCCGGTCGCGGATTCGCTCAAGGGCTCGGTGGATGCGCTCGGCAAGGACAACCGACAGCTGCGCGAGCAGGTGGACCTGTTGACCGAGGAGGTCAACCAGGAGGAGAAGTTCGCCACCGAGGCCGCGCCGCTGATTCTCGGCAACTCGCTCCAAGGCCGACGGGTGCTCCTGCTGACCCTGCCGACCGGCAAGGACTCCGTCGACGGCGTAACGAAGATGCTCACGACGGCCGGCGCCAAGATCACGGGTCGGGTGGACGTGCGAGACTCCCTCGCCGATCCGCAGAAGAGCATCGAGCTGCTCGACCTCGCGAGCCGCGCGACCCCGCCCAGCGTGTTCGTCACCGACCTGCCGAAGAACAGCAAGGGCGTCGAGACGTCCAGCGCGCTGCTCGCCGCCGTCCTGCTCGACCGGCTGCCGGCGGTGCCCGACGCCGACCGGCGCGCGGTCCTCGCCGCGTACGACAAGGCGGACTACCTCACCGAGGAGGAGAAGGTTGTCGGCCCGGCCGAGGCCGTGGTCGTCGTCGCCGGCCTGCCCTACGTCGACCACAACGCCGGCGCCAAGAACGACGCGGTCGTCACGATGGTGGAGCAGTTCGACAAGGCCGGCGTCGCCGTCGTGGCCGGCAGCGGATCCGGCGACGGCAACGTGGTCTCCCAGGTCCGGGCCGACCCGGCGCTGAGCAAGACGATATCCACGGTCGACAACGGCTCGACAGCTCAGGGCCAGCTGGTCGCCGCGCTCGCGCTGGCGGCACTGATCAGCCACGGTCAGGCCGGGCACTACGGCGTGGGGGCGGGCGCGACCTCGTTGCTGCCCGAGCCGAAGGGGTGAACGCCACCAGGCTTCTGCTGATCGGCGCGGGCGCGATCGCGGCCCGCGCCGCGGTGCGCGGCCTCGCCCGCACGCCCGGAGCCGACCGGCTGGAGCGGGCGAACTTCCGTGGCCGTTCGGTCACGCTCGCGGGCGGCCCCGCCCTGGCCGCGGCCGCCTCGGTCACCTCCGCGCTCGGCGCGGCCGGCGCGGCGCGCGCCGCCGCGGCGCTCACCGCCGGCCTCGGCGCGGGCGCCGTCGGGCTGTACGACGACGTGGTCGGCCAACGGCCGGAGCACAAGGCGAAGGGCTTCCGTGGTCACCTGTCGGCGCTGCGGCAGGGGCGGGTGACCAGCGGCCTGGTCAAGATCGCGGGAGCCGGTGCCGCCGGGTTCGGGGCCTCGGTCCTGCTCGACGCCGCCCACGGGCGGCGTCGCCCCGGGGCGGCCGCCTTCGCCGACACGCTGCTCGGAGCGGGTGTCATCGCCGGCACGGCGAACCTGTTCAATCTGCTTGACCTGCGCCCGGGGCGGGCGCTCAAGGCCGGGTTGCTGCTCGGCGGCCCGCTCGTTCCAGGACCGGCCGGTGGGCTCGTCGCCGGACCCGTTGGTGCCGCCGCCGGCCTGCTCCCCGCCGACCTCGACGAACAGATCATGCTCGGTGACTCCGGCGCCAACGCGCTCGGCGCCCTGCTCGGCCTCGGCCTGACCGCCCGCACCGGCGCCGTCGGGCGGGCGGCCATTCTCGCCGCGGTCGTCGGGCTCACCGCGGCGAGCGAGAAGATCAGCTACACCACCGTCATCGCGAACACGCCCGGCCTGCGCGAGCTGGACGCGCTGGGCCGGCGCGCCGACTGACCATGCCCGCCGACCGCGGCCTCGCGGCCGGGGGCGACCCGCGTGGCGTGGTGGCCGGGAATGACCGGGACGGCCCCGTCGCGGGCGGCGACCAGCCCGGCACGCCCGGTGCGCTCGACCGCGCGGCAGGCCGCACGGCGCCCGGGGCGGGCCGGCATGGGGCGCGGATCGCGGGCGCCGCCGCGCTCATCGCGGTCCTCACGGTGGCGAGCCGGGTCGCCGGATTCGCCCGGTACTACGTGCTCGGCGCGGCGGTCGGCGGCACCAACCTGGGCGATATCTACGTCGCCGCGAGTGCGATCCCCAATGCGATCTTCGAGATCGTGGCCGGCGGCGCGCTGGCCGGGCTCGTCGTGCCGATGCTGGCCGGTGCGATCGCCGGCCGTGACCGGGCCACAGTGTCCGCCACGACGTCGGCGCTGCTGACCTGGGCGCTGACGATCCTCATACCCCTCGGTCTGCTGCTCGCCGTGGCCGCCGGGCCGGTGATGAGCCTCGTCTTTCAGGATCCGACGCCGCACCAGCTCGCGGCCGGAACGCTGATGCTGCGCGTGCAGGCGGTCCAGGTGCCGCTGTACGGGCTCGCGATCGTGTTCGGCGGGGTGTTGCAGGCGCACCGGCGGTTCGCCTGGCCGGCCGTCGCCCCGCTGCTGTCCAGCCTGACCGCTATGGCCACCTACGTCACGTTCGCCCTGGTCGAGGGGCGGCGGGCCGACCTGCCACAGGTCGGCCGGGGCGGCCAGCTGATCCTCGCGGTCGGCACGGCCGCCGCCGCCGCCGCGCTGACGCTGTGCGTGCTCGTGCCCGCGTTGCGGCTGGGGCTGCGGCTGCGGCCCCGGTACGCGTTCGACGGCGACGCCCGCCGCCGCGTCGGCGGGCTGGCGCTGGCCGGGGTCGCCACCGTCGTCGCCCAGCAGGTGTCGCTGTTGATCGCGGTCCACCTCGCCTCGGGCGGGCCGAAGGGCACGAACCTGGCCTACGCCTTCGCGCAGGCGGTGTTCCTGCTGCCGTGGGCGGTGCTGGCCGTTCCGATCGCGACCGCAAGCTACCCGACGATCGCGGCCGCGCACGCGACCGAGGATCGGGACCGGTTCACCGGCACACTCGCCGCCGCGACCCGCGGTGTGCTGCTGGTCAGCTGCTTCGGCGCCGCCGCGCTCGTCGCGCTCTCCGGTCCGGCGGCGCAGGTGTTGCTCGACGGTCCGCCGGTCGACTGGCTCGCCGCCGGGATCATCGCGTTCGCGCCGGGCCTGCTCGGCTACGGCCTCTTCGCGCTACTGTCCCGCGCCCTGTACGCCCGCGGCGACAACCGGCTCGCCGCGCTGGCCACCGCCGTCGGCTGGTCGGTCGCCATCGCCTCGGCGTACGCCCTGGCCGCGGAACTCCCGCGGACCGCGCGCGTCCCGGCGCTCGGCCTGGCCAACTCGGTCGGCATGGCCGTGCTCGGTGGCGTCCTGCTCGCGATCGTGGCGCGCCGAGCCGGCCGCGCGGCGCTGACCGGTGTCGGACGGGCGGCCGCGGTCGGCTCGGCGGCGGCGGCGGCGGCCGGGCTGGCCGGCTGGGCGGTCTCGCGGTGGTTCGACGCGGCCCTGGGTGGCACCCCGAACGACGTCGCCGCGGTGATTCAGGGCATGCTGTGCGGAGTCGTCGTGGTGGTCGTGTTTCTCGGCGTCGCGTACCCGCTCGACCGCCGCGACGTCCGGCCGATGGTCGCCGCGGTCGCCGGGCGGCTGCGCCGCGTCACCGGCCGGCGGCGGGTCGATGCGGGGGACGGGGAGGCGCTGAGTTGACGGAGTCAACCGAGGGCGCGGCGCTCGCCGGGCGACCGACCGGGCCGCCCGCCGCGGCCGACTGGGCGGGCCGCGTCGGCCTGCTGCTCGGCTCCAGCACCGGGGGCATTGGGCAGCACGTCGCCTCGCTGACCCGAGGGCTCGTGGCGGCCGGCGTGACCGTGACGATCGGCGGACCGGCCGCGACCGAGCGACAGTTCGGCTTCACCGACCTCGGCGCCCGGTTCACGCCGGTGGAGATTCCGGCCAACCCGGCGCTGGCCGACGCCCGGGCTGTCGGCGCAATCCGGCGCGCGCTGGCCGCCGATGTCGACGTCGTCCACGCCCACGGGCTGCGTGCCGGCTTCGTCGCGGCGCTCGCGCGCACCGGCCGCCCCCTGGTCGTCACCTGGCACAATGCCGTGATTGCCAGCGGGCTGCGCGGTCGGGCGTCGCGCCTGGTCGAGCGGGTCGTAGCGCGCGCCGCGTCCGTTACCCTCGGCGCCTCCGAGGACCTCGTCCGCCGCGCCAGCGCGCTCGGCGCCGGCGACGCCCGCCTGGGCGTGGTGGCCGCGCCGGAGCTTCCCCGTCCGCGCCGGAGCGCCGCCGCGGTGCGGTCCGAGCTCGGTGTGGGGGCGGGCCGGCCGCTGATCCTGTCCGTCGGCCGGCTGCATCCGCAGAAGGGGTACGACGTGCTCATCGCCGCGGCCAGCCGGTGGCGCACCGCGAGCCCCGCTCCGCTCGTCGCGATCGCCGGTACCGGCCCCAGCTACCTCGACCTGGCCGCGCGCATCTCCGCGGCCCGCGCGCCGGTGCAGCTGCTCGGCCACCGGGACGACGTGGCGGACCTGCTCGCCGCCGCCGACCTCGCCGTCGTGACGAGCGTCTGGGAGGCCCGCCAGCTGTTCGCGCAGGAGGCGCTGCGCACCGGTACGCCGCTGATCGCGACCGCGGTCGGCGGCATCCCCCACCTGGTCGGCGACGCCGCCGTGCTCGTGCCCGCCGGCGACGTAGACGCGGTGGACCGGGCGGTCCGGCGGATGCTGGTCGACCCGGCCCTGCGCGCGGAGTACGCGCGCCGCGGTCTGGCGCAGGCGGCCACCTGGCCCACGGTCCGGGAGACAGTCGAGCAGGTGCTCGCCGTGTACGCCGAGCTGGCGCCGGCGGCGGGTGTGCGGTCCGGACGGTCGTGATGGGGCGTCTCCGCTCGCGGACACCCGGCTTGGGCCGGGTCGGCGCCTTCCTGCTCGCCGCGGCGATCGCCGTGGCCGGCACGGCCGCGCTAGTGATCCGGCCGGCGACCGGCGCCCCGGCGCACACCGTGGACTACGTGCTGATCGCGGGGGTGCCGGGCCTGCGTTGGGAGGACGTCAACGAGCGGGACACGCCGACGCTGTGGGGGATGGCCGAGCGCGGCTCGATCGGTTCGCTGTCCGTGCGGTCCGCCCACCGCCCGACCTGTCCCACCGACGGTTGGCTGACCCTGGGCGCCGGGAACTACGCTGCCTGGAAGGGCGAGTCCGGCGGTCCCGACTGCACCCAGGCCAAGGTCGACATCGAGCGGCCGGACGCGCTCGGCGCGTACCTGCCCGAGCAGCGGACCGTCGTGCCGTACAACCGGGACACCCTGCCATGGGGTGCGGTGCCGGGTGCGCTGGCCGAGTCGGTCCGCTGCACCGTGGCGGTCGGCCCGGGCGCCGCGGTGGCCGCGGCACGGCCGTTCGGCCGCGTGGACAGGTACCAGCCGACGCTCCCCGACCGGGCGAACGCGCTGTTTGCCTCGTGCGTGCTGAGCATTGTCGACCTCGGCACGGTCGCCGGGGACCTTCCGGAGGTCAGGGCCTCGGCCGCTCGCCTGGCCGATGCGGCGCTCGCCCGGGTGCTGGCCGACCGGCCGGAGCGGTCGTTGGTGCTCGTCGCCGGCGTCTCCGACACCGACCGCGACACCCGACTGCACGTGGCGGTCGCGGACGGCCCGGGGTGGGAGCGCGGCTGGCTGACGTCGGCGAGCACGGGTCGCGACGGCTACCTTCAGCTCGTCGACCTGGCGCCGACGGCCCTCGCCTCGCTCGGGCGGCCGGCGCCGACGAGCCTGTTCGCCGGACACCCCGCCACCGTCGTACCGGGCCGCCCGGCCGACCTGCGCGCGGCGGTGAACCGTCCCGCCGACGCCGACCGGGAGGCTGGCGCGCAGCGCCGGGTCGCCGCGCGGTTCTTCGCCACGCTGGCCGCCGTCGACGTGCTGCTCTTCCTGATGGTCGTGCCGCTGTTGCGCCGCGCCCGCCGGCGCGCCGGTGTGGGGGACCGCGGCGCGCCGCACCGCCGGCTGCTCGCCGTCGTCGAGGTGTTGCTGGTGGCCGCCGCCCTCGCCATTCCGGCCGCGCTGGTCGCCGACGCGGTGCCGTGGTGGCGCAGCGGCCACGCCGGGCTCCTCTTCGGTGTCGTGGTGGTGGCGCTGCTCGCCGCCGGGACCGGCGCGGTGGTGCTCAGCCCGCCGTACCGCCGCACCCTCGGCCCGATGGGCCTGGTGTCCGCGCTCGCGGCGGTCGCCGTGGCGGCGGACGTGCTGACCGGCGCGCAACTGCAGCTCAATGGCGTGGCCGGGTACTCCGTGCTGGAGGGCGGCCGGTACGCGGGGGTCGGCACCGTCGGGCTCGGCGTCTTCATCGCCGGCGCCCTGCTGGGCGCCGGCTGCCTCGCGCAGCAGGTACGCCTGGGTTGGCGGCCGCTCGTGGTCGTGATCATCGGAGCGATCGCGGTCGTGCTGGTCGGCAGCCCATACCTGGGCGCGGACGCCAGCGGTGCGGTCGCGTTGACCGCCGGGGTGTGCGTGGCCGCCGCCATCAGCAAGGGCGGCTGGTTGACGTTCACCCGGCTCGCCTGGGCGACGCTCGCCGGGATCGCGGTGACCGCGGGCTTCGCCGCGATGGACGTCCGGCGGCCGCCCGAGGAGCGCGGCAGCCTCGGCCGGTTCCTGAGCCAGCTCGGCGAGGGGAACGGCGGCTTGACCGTCCACCGCACCGGGGCGGCGAACGTCGTCGCGTTCGCGACGAGCCCGCTGACCGTGCTGGCCGTGGCGGCGGCGGTGTTTGTCTGGTTCGCGCTGCTCCGGGACTGGGGTGGCCTGAAGCGCCTGTACGGCCTCCATCCCGCCGTGCGCGCCGCGGCGGTGGGGACCGCGGTCGCCACCGTGATCGCCGGCGTGCTGGGCGGCTCCGCGCTGGACGTGGCCGGCGCCGCGGCCGCCACGGCCGTGCCCGTGGCGGCGCTCGCCGCGCTACGTGTGCTCGGCCACGCCGCGGACCGTACGCCGGCGCCGGTCGTTCCCGCCGACGTGGCCACGGAGGTGCCCGCAGAGGTCGAGGCGGCGCCGGTCGTGGAGCCGGAGCCGACCGGGCGCACGCAGCCGGGATCGTCTGTCGCCGCGACCGAACCGTCCGAGCCGGCGGCACCGCACGTGGTCCGCGCCCAACCGCGGCCGATCGGCACCGCCCCGCCGGCGGATCCGACCTCGTGAGCGGCGACACGGCCCGATCGCGCGGCGCGGTATCGGCCCGACCGGGTCCGAGGTGTTACCGTGGAGACCCGTGGATCGTGCGATCGAGCTTCCGCTGGTCTGTGACCGGCCGGCCATCCCGGAGCCTCCCGGTCGAGCCCACCGCGGCGACGATGCGCCCGCTTCGCACCCACCGCCAGACGACCCACGGGAGTAGGCCTTGGCCCCTTCGGCACGGACGACCAAGCACATCTTCGTCACGGGGGGCGTCGCCTCCTCACTGGGCAAGGGCTTGACCGCCTCGAGCCTCGGCAACCTTTTGACCGCGCGGGGCCTGCACGTCGTGATGCAGAAGCTGGACCCCTACCTGAACGTCGACCCCGGCACGATGAACCCCTTCCAGCACGGCGAGGTGTTCGTGACCGAGGATGGCGCGGAGACCGATCTCGACGTCGGCCACTATGAGCGGTTCCTCGACCGCGACCTGTCCGCGGCGGCGAACGTCACGACCGGCCAGATCTACTCGGCGGTGATCGCCAAGGAGCGGCGCGGCGAGTACCTGGGGGACACCGTCCAGGTGATCCCGCACGTGACGAATGAGATCAAGGCCCGGGTCCGGGCCATGGCGGCGTCGGACGAGGACGGCCGTACGCCGGACGTCGTCATCACCGAGGTGGGCGGCACCGTGGGTGACATCGAGTCGCTGCCCTTCCTCGAGGCGATCCGCCAGATCCGGCACGACATCGGCCGGGACAACTGCTTCTTCCTGCACGTTTCGCTCGTGCCGTACCTGGTGCCGAGCGGCGAGCTGAAGACCAAGCCGACGCAGCACTCGGTCGCCGCGCTGCGCAATATCGGTATCCAGCCCGACGCGATCGTGTGCCGGTCGGACCGGGAGATTCCGGACAAGCTCAAGCACAAGCTGTCGCTCTACTGCGACGTGGACCGCGAGGCGGTCATCTCGGCCGCGGACGCGCCGAGCATCTACGACATCCCCAAGGTGCTGCACCGGGAGGGCCTCGACGCGTACGTGGTGCGCCGGCTCGGGCTCTCGTTCCGCGACGTCGACTGGTCCCGCTGGGACGACCTGCTCGATCGGGTCCACCACCCGCGGCACACCGTCACCGTGGCGCTGGTCGGCAAGTACGTCGACCTGCCCGACGCGTACCTGTCGGTCAGTGAGGCGATCCGGGCGGCCGGGTTCGTCCACCACGCGCGGGTGGACCTGCGCTGGGTGCCCAGCGACGACTGCGTGAGCCCGTCCGGCGCGGCCGCCGCACTGTCCGGTGTGGACGGTGTGGTGATCCCGGGCGGGTTCGGCGTGCGGGGGATCGAGGGGAAGGTCGGAGCGGCCCGGTACGCGCGGGAGAATCAGATTCCGATCCTCGGCCTGTGCCTCGGCCTGCAGTGCATGACCATCGAGGTGGCGCGGCACCTGGCCGGCCTGGAGGGCGCGAACTCGCTCGAGTTCGACGAGCGGGCCGCCCACCCGGTCATCGCGACGATGGCCGACCAGGAAGAGATCGTCGCCGGCAAGGGCGACCTCGGGGGCACGATGCGGCTGGGTTCCTACCCGGCGATGCTCGCCGACGGGTCGATCGTCGCCGAGGCGTACGGCACGGACGAGGTGGACGAGCGGCATCGGCACCGGTACGAGGTGAACAACGCGTACCGCGAAACATTGTCGAGGGCGGGGCTCCGCATCTCCGGCACATCACCGGACGGTCGCCTGGTGGAGTACGTCGAGCTCGACCGCGAGCTGCATCCGTTCTTCGTCGGCACGCAGGCGCACCCCGAGCTGAAGAGCCGGCCCACCCGGCCGCACCCGCTGTTCGCCGCGTTCGTCGGCGCCGCCCTGGTGCATTCGACGACCGACCAGCTGCCGGTCGAGATGGCCCCGGCCACATGACGTTCGGCCACGAGTACCGGGTGCTGGACCGGCACGAGCGGTACCGCGGCCCGCTGTTCACGGTGCGTACCGACGAGGTCGCGATGCCCGGCGGCGGGGTGGGGGCGCGCGATGTCGTCCTCCATGTCGGGGCGGTCGGCGTCGTCGCACTCGACGACAAGGGTCGCGTGGTGCTGGTCCGCCAGTACCGGCACCCGGTCGGTCGCGTGCTGTGGGAGCTGCCCGCCGGGCTGTTGGACGTTGCGGGCGAGAGCCCGGCGGCGACCGCGGCCCGCGAGCTGGCCGAGGAGGCCGACCTCGCCGCCGGAAGGCTGGACCTGCTCATCGACCTGCACACCTCGCCGGGGTACTCCACCGAGCAGATCCGCATATTCCTCGCCCGCGAGCTCACCGCGGTCCCCGACGGCGAACGGCACCCGCGGCGGGACGAGGAGGCGGAGCTCGTGGTCGCCCGGGTCCGGTTGGATGACGCGGTCCGGATGGTGCAGACCGGTGAGATCACCAACGCGGCCGCCGTGGCCGGCCTGCTCGCCGCGGCGCGGGCGCGGGACGGCGGTTGGGCGGCGCTGCGGCCCGCGGACTCGGCGCTGCCCGGCTAAGCCCTCGGGGACGGGCGCACGTGGCGCACCGGCGCTATTGTGCGAGGTATGTCCGCTTGGCTGGCGGCGGTCGTGAGCTGGCAGATCGTCAGGCAGTTCTGGCAAGGGTTGTCACCGTGCCGCCTGACCATCGATCGACCCGGGCTCTAGACTGCCGCCGGCGGCAGTGGACCGCGGCGGCAATGGGGCCGTCGCGCGCGTCGGGACCGGCGCCGGGCGCCGCCCGCGGAGAGAGGTGTCTGCAACGTGAAGGTCGGAATCCCCCGCGAGGTCAAGAACCACGAGTACCGCGTGGCGATCACGCCGGCGGGTGTCAACGAGTTCACCCGCAGCAGCCACGAGGTCGTCGTCGAATCCGGCGCCGGCCTGGGCTCGTCGATCACCGACGCGGAGTTCGTCTCCGCGGGCGCCACCATCCTGCCGTCGGCCGACGACGTCTGGGCCGACGCCGAGCTGGTCTTGAAGGTCAAGGAGCCGATCGCCGAGGAGTACCACCGGATGCGCGAGGGTCAGGTGCTCTTCACCTACCTGCACCTCGCCGCGTCGAAGGAGTGCACGGACGCGCTGATCGACCGCAAGGTCACCGGGATCGCGTACGAGA
>DASXRC010000024.1:0-2869 GCA_036506795.1 Micromonosporaceae bacterium | reverse complement strand
GGCGCGATCGATGGCCGGGCCGCGAATGTCGGCCCGGCACCGCGGGACTTGAGGAAACGCCCGCCGCGTCACGCCAGGGACCCTATCCGGCTACCTGCGCGCGGGTTCTCCCCCGATCGTTCGATCTACGCCGCTCGTCCGATGGTTGTCAGGGAGACCCCGAGGGTGCCGTCCGCGGCCAGGTCCACGGAAACAGTTGTTCACACCTCTTGTCTGGTGCGGATTCGATGAAAAGATGGGCCTGCGAAGCGTGATATCTCTGCTGGAGGCCGATGACCACGGAGAGCGTGCTGCACAACTTCATCGACGGCGCGGCGGTCGAGCCCGCCGACGGACGGTACGAGGACCTCATCGACCCGTCGACCGGCGAGGTGTTCGCGTCCGCGCCCGTGTCCGGCGAGGCCGACGTCGACCGTGCGATGGCGGCCGCCGCCAGGGCGTTCGAGAAATGGCGCGAGACCACCCCGAGTGAACGGCAGCGGGCGCTGCTGAGGTTCGCGGACGCCGTCGAGGCCCGCGTCGACGAGCTGGTCGCCGCCGAGGTGCAGAACACCGGCAAGCCGGTCGCGCTGACCGCGAGCGAGGAGCTACCGCCGGCCGTCGACCAGATCCGCTTCTTCGCCGGCGCCGCCCGGCTGCGCGAGGGGCGGTCCGCCGGGCGAGTATCTGGTCGGCTACGAAAGCTACGTGCGTCGCGAGCCGGTCGGCGTGTGCGCGCAGGTCACGCCGTGGAACTACCCGCTGATGATGGCGGTCTGGAAGCTGGCGCCCGCGATCGCGGCCGGAAATACGGTCGTTCTCAAGCCGTCCGACACGACGCCGGTGACGACGGTCATGCTGGCCGAGGTCGCCGCCGAGTTCCTGCCGCCGGGCGTGCTCAACGTGATCGTCGGCGACCGCGACACCGGCCGGGCGCTGATCGGGCACAAGACGCCGCAGATGGTCTCGATCACCGGATCGGTCCGCGCGGGCATGGAGGTCGCGACCGCGCCGCTGCCGACCTCAAGCGCACGCATCTGGAGCTCGGCGGCAAGGCCCCGGTGGTGATCTTCGACGACGCCGACATCGCGGCCGCTGCCGAGGCGATCGCCGTAGGCGGCTACTTCAACGCGGGCCAGGACTGCACCGCTGCCACCCGGGTCCTCGCCGCACCGGGCGTGTACACCGATTTCGTGGCGGCCCTGGCCGAGCAGGCCCGCGGCACGAAGACCGGGGCGCCCGACGAGGAGGACATCCTCTACGGCCCGCTCAACAACGCCCGCCAGTTCGACCGGGTGAGCGGCTTCGTCGACCGGCTGCCCGACCACGCGCGGCTCGACGCCGATGGGGCAGGGTCGGCGATCGTGGCTTCCTCTACCTCCCGACGGTCGTGTCCGGGCTCGAGCAGCCCGACGAGATCATCCAGGACGAGGTGTTCGGGCCGGTCATCACCGTACAGCGGTTCACCGACGAGGACGAGGCGGTGCGCTGGGCCAACGGCGTCGAGTACGGGCTGGCCTCCTCGGTGTGGACCCGCGACCACGGCCGGGCCATGCGGATGACCCGGCGGCTCGACTTCGGCTGCGTCTGGGTGAACTGCCACATCCCGCTGGTCGCGGAGATGCCCCACGGCGGCTTCAAGCACTCCGGTTACGGCAAGGACCTTTCCGTGTACGGGCTGGAGGACTACACCCGGATCAAGCACGTCATGCACAGCCTCGAGGGGTAGGGATGTCGACGTCGGAGGAGCTGCACAAGCGGCGTACGGCCGCCGTCGCGCGGGGCGTCAGCTCGGTGGTCACGTCCTACGTGGACAGCGCCGGTGGCGGGACCCTGCGCGACGTCGACGGTCGGGAGTGGATCGACTTCGCGTCCGGCATCGCCGTGACCAGCGTCGGCAACGCGGCGCCCAAGGTCGTCGCCGCGGTCCGAGAGCAGGTCGAGCGGTTCACCCACACCTGCTTCATGGTCGCTCCGTACGAGTCGTACGTCGCGGTCTGCGAGCAGCTCTCCGCCCTGACGCCGGGCGCGTTCGACAAGCGGGCGGCGCTGTTCAACGCCGGCGCCGAAGCCGTGGAGAACGCCGTCAAGGTGGCCCGGCACGCGACCGGACGCCAGGCCGTCGTGGTGTTCGACCACGCCTACCATGGGCGGACAAACCTCACCTTGGCGCTGACCGCCAAGTCGATGCCGTACAAACACCGGTTCGGCCCGTTCGCGCCCGAGGTGTACCGGGCACCGATGTCATACCCGCTGCGCGACGGCGACCTGTCCGGCCCGGACGCGGCGATGCGGGCCATCGACGTGATCGAGAAGCAGGTCGGCGGCGCCAATGTGGCCGCCGTGCTGATCGAGCCGATCCAGGGCGAAGGCGGCTTCGTGGTACCGGCGCCCGGCTTTCTGTTGGCGCTGTCGGCGTGGGCCCGCGGCGCCGGCGCCGTGTTCATCGCCGACGAGATCCAGACCGGGTTCTGCCGCACCGGAGTTTGGTTCGCCTGCGAACACGAGGGCGTCGAGCCCGACCTGGTGACCACCGCGAAGGGCATGGCCGGCGGGCTGCCGCTGGCCGGCGTGGTGGGCCGGGCCGAGCTGATGGACGCGGTGCATGTCGGCGGGCTGGGCGGCACGTACGGCGGCAACCCGATCGCCTGCGCGGCTTCGCTGGCGGCCATCGAAACGATGCGCGAGCTGGACCTCGCCGCCGCCGCACGAGCGATCGAAGCGCAGCTGGTACCGGCTCTGCAACGGCTCGCCAGCGTGGACGCGGGCATCGGCGAGGTGCGTGGCCGCGGTGCGATGATCGCGGTGGAGCTCGTCAAGCCGGGCGCGACCGGACCGGCCGGCCCGGCGCCGGACGCGGCCCGGACCACGGCGGTGGCCCGCGCGTGCC
>DASXRC010000023.1:0-2030 GCA_036506795.1 Micromonosporaceae bacterium | reverse complement strand
GAGGTGAGACCGACGTCGAGTTGCTGTCGAACGCCCGCAACCACATCGACGAAGCGCATCCCGAGCGGACGGACCAGACCGACGAGCAACTGCTCGCGCGCGCCGAAAAGCAGTCCCCCTGAGTCCGCTGGACCGCCCCTTGGATCCCGGCGACGACCTTTGGCGAGCGTTCCAGTCCCGCTCAGCGGTGCGCCTCGAGCGTGTGACGCGGATCGAACCCGCGTTGTCCGATCTTGCTGTCATCGCCGCCTGCCATCTAACCCAGCTGTTGGTGTTCAGTTGCCCCGCGTCGAGAGCCCGCCAAGCGATTCTTGAGCGCGGACCAGGTAGCAGCATTGGCGAAGGCCGCTGAGAGGAATCGGGCGGTCGTCCTCGTGCTGGCCTATTGCGGCCTGCGGTTTGGTGAGGCGGCTGCGCTGCGAGTAGCCGACCTGGATCTTCTTCGCTGTCGGATTCGGGTTGAACGCTCCGTGACGGACGTCGGGCGTAACCGCAAGCAGTCGCGGCTGCCGCCGCGCAATTTGCTCGTTGCGCGCGGGGGCCGGCGCCGGCCCCAGCCTGGACTTCTGACCTTGCGGTCCTCGACGCCAGCCGCGGCGGCGGGTGTCTCGTCTGGCCTAGCTCGCGTCGTCCGTGCGCGGTGCGAACCCCGCGAGGATGGCGTCGACGATGCGGGGGCCGAGGTTGCGGTCTAGCGAGGCCCCGCTCAGGAGCAGGCGGTAGAAGATCGGCCCGACCAGGAGCTCGTGGAACAGGCGGACCTCGGTGTTGGCGCGCAGGTCGCCGCGGGCGATGCCGCGCTCGATCACCGGCGCCAGCTCGGCGAGGCGGGGCTGGACCACCTTCTCGCGGTAAACGCGCGCCAGCTCAGGATCGGTCGCGATCTGGGACACCAGCCCCTGCATGGCCGGGCCGAACGGTGCCGCGGCCAGCATCCTAACCACCTGGTTGACGAAGGTGAGCAGCTCCTTGCGGGTGTCGCCGACGTCGACGGGCTCGTCGAACCGCGGCAGCATGTCGATCATGACGGCGTCCAGGGCCAGTTCCCACTTGTCGCGCCAGTGCCGGTAGATGGTCGACTTGGCCACCCCCGAGCGGGCGGCGACCGCCTCCACGGTCAGCGAGCCGACGTCGCCGTCTTGGGCGAGGAGGTCGCGGGTGGCGGCCAGGGTGGCCTGCCTGGAGCGCTCCACCCGCCGGTCCGGGTTCCGCGTCGGTGCCGTGGTCAGTTCCGTCATCCGAGCAGTGTACGACGAAACGTAGTGTTGCATAGCGCGCCTCGTGCATGTTACCGCCACCATCATTAGAAACGCTACGGAGCGTTTCACCAGCTCGGAAGGAACGCTACGGAACGTAGCGGTCAGCCCATTCCTTCGGATACACCAAGAAAGGACAGAGGCATGCGCAGTGAGGTGGCCGCCCGGAGTGGGCGGCGACGTACGAGACGTATGAGCGGCAGCGTCGCGGTGACCGCGCTGGCGATCGTGCTTTCCGCGGGCTTGGCCTTCCCGCAGGCGGCCGGCGCCGCCGGGACGGGCACCATCAGCACCATCGCCGGATCCGACCCCTTCGGCGATTTCACCGGCGACGGCGGACCCGCCACCGCGGCTGCGCTCAACGATCCGTCCGGGGTGGCGGTGATGCCCGCCGGCGGCTACCTGATCGCCGACGCGGGCAACGACCGGGTGCGGCGGGTGTTCCCCGACGGGACGATCAACACAGTGGCCGGCACGGGCACGTACGGATTCTCCGGCGACGGCGGCCCGGCCACCGCCGCCGCCCTGCAAGCCCCAATCGGGGTGACGGTGATGCCTGACGGCGGCTTCCTCATTGCCGACGCCGCCGCCGCCCGGGTCCGGCGGGTGTCCCCCACCGGGATCATCACGACCGTCGCCGGGACCGGCACGCGGGGGATCTCCGGAGACGGCGGCCCGGCCACCGCGGCGCAGATCTACGACCCGCAAGGCGTGGCGGCGATGCCCGACGGCGGCTTCCTGATCGCCGACGGCGACTACGTGGTGCGGCGGGTG
>DASXRC010000022.1:0-22948 GCA_036506795.1 Micromonosporaceae bacterium | reverse complement strand
CTTTAACTCGCGACGCGACGTGTCGAATTGGGACGAGTAGGGGAGCGGGGAGCGACCGGATCGCGGCAAATGAGTTCGTTCACGGGGAGGAGGCGGCATGATCTGTTGGTGGCGCGATGCTCACGGTGACGAATCCGGGTGCCGAGCTGTCGTGGCTCGCTGGTTGACCGCCTGAGGAGGCCGATGAGCTGTTTCAGATCATCCACGACCACACCTGGGTGCAGTCGCTCGTGGACGAAGGACGGTTGTCGCCGGAGGAGGCTGACGCGCACCCGCAACACGCCACGCTGGTACGGGCCATCACCGGCGGCGGTGCCCACCAGCCCGACCTGTCGATGCACGACGCTATGGCTGGCGACCGCTACCTACTCTGCTCCAATGGCCTGACCCAAGTCGTATCGACAGAGTCGACGCGTGCCGTGTTGAGGCGCCGGAGCAGTCCGGACGACGCCGTCGAGGAGCTGATCGCGCTCGCCCACGAGGGTGGCGCACCAGACAACATCGCCTGGGTCGGCGCCGAGGTCGGTGACGCTGTGAATCTGGGTACGTACGTCGTTGACCGCCGGCCCCTGACGATTCCGGCCTTCCGCCGCCTGTGGATGGCGTCCGCGGTCTCGGCGGTTGGTGGCTCGTTCAGCCTCATCGCGGTGCCCACGCAGCTGTTCACGCTGACCGGATCGTCGGCTGTGGTCGGCGTGTCGGCGGCGGTGTCGATGTGCGCACTCATCATCTCGGCGCTATGGTCGGGGGCCCTCGCCGATGCGATGGACCGCCGACGGCTGCTGTTGGCCGGTAACGCGGGCCTCGGGCTTGCCTACGTCGGCCTGTGGCTGAACGGCGTACTCGGGCTCAACTCCGTCCCGGTGCTGCTGGTGCTTGTCGCCATACAGGGCATCAGCTTCGGGGCCACCATGACAACGATGGGCGCCGCGGTGCCCCGCGTGGTGCCCACCGAGCAGCTAGTCGCGGCCAACAGCCTCAGCTCACTGACCCGCTACACCGGCGCCGTCGTCGGCCCGCTGCTCGCCGGTGTGCTGATCCCGGCCATCGGCCTCGGTACGCTTTACCTGCTGGACGCGCTCGCGCTCAGCGTCGTGCTGTGGGCTGTGGCCAAGCTGCCGGCGATGCCCTCACCAGCGGGCGCGCAGACGATCCGCATGACCGGCACGCTGCTCCAGCTGGGTGACGGCTTCCGATACCTCGCCCGACACCGAGTGCTGGTCGCGATCCTCGCCGTGGACCTGGCCGCGATGGTCTTCGCGCTGCCGGTCGCGCTGTCCCGGAGTTGGCCGAGCGTACGTACCGCGGTCCGGCCGGCGGCGGCGTGGAGCTTGGCCTGTTGTTCGCGGCATACCCGGCCGGCGTGCTCCTCGCCGGGCTACTGTCAGGAACGTTCAGCCGAGCGGGGCGCCATGGCGCGCTCATGGCATCCGCCGCGATGGCCTGGGGTGGCTGTGTGGTGCTGCTCGGCCTGGCCGCGGACCTCCGGATCGCGCTGGTGGCGCTGGTCGCGGGCGGTGCCGTCAACTTCGTACTGAGCACGTTTCGCAACGCGATCTCGCAGGCATATACGGATGACGCCCTCCGCGGCCGGATCCAGGGCTCGCTCACCGTCGTCCTGATGGGCGGTCCGCAACTGGCCAACATGGTGCACGGTTTCGGCGGTGCTGTGCTCGGCGCCCGCTGGGCAGTCGGCATCGGTGGCGCCCTCACCGTACTGACCGTTGCACTCGTGGTCCGGGCGGTGCCCGAGCTGTGGCGCTACAATACTGACCGCGAATCTGCACATTCGTCGACTTCCTGACCGAGCGCCGAAGGCGCAGCGATGGCCCTCGAAGATGGCCTGGTGCTCGCCGAGTGCCTCGCCTCCGGGCGCGGCATCGCGCAAACGGTGGAGAGCTTCGAGGCTCGGCGCCGCCCACGCACGCAGTGGGTCCTGGACCAGACCCCACCGCCGAGATCGCACTCGCAACCTGCCGCCCGCCCTTCGCAACCTAGTACTGCGCAAATGGGGACGGAGCATCCATCGCCGGCACTTCGCGGCCATGGGGGCTCCGCTCGGGAGCGTCGGCGTGGCGGCTTCGGCGCGATCGGGGGTGCTCGGCGGACTAGCGCCCTATCACGCCGCGCTCGACCTTCCGATCGCGCGCGTGCTCGCAACACACGATGCCATTTCGCTGAGCGCCGCAGCGGTTGCCGCGGCACCGTGAATTGCCGCTCACCGTCCTGGCCGCCTGATTCGCGCCCACCAGGACGACGTGCGCGACGAAGCACCGAAGCGCTCGACCCGGGTTTCCGCAGTTATGGCGGCGAAGCGGCCGCAGACGTGATGGTGCTGGCTAAGCAGGCACGTCTGCGCGGACCGGGAGTCGTGAACCGCCGGGGCTCCTCGATCGTGTCTAGGAGATGTGGCGGCAGCGGCCGGTCCGTTCGGGGGAGCTGGGCCGCGCTCCTCGACGGCTCCACATAGGTCAGGGGTGGGATCATGTCACGACGCATTGGGGGCGCGCTGGCGACGGTGCTGGCGGGCGGTCTCGCATTGTCACTGCCATCCGCGGCGCTTGCCGCCCCGGTTGGCATGCTGAAGCAGTTCAAAGTGCCGACGGCCAACAGCCAGCCGCGGGCCATCACTAACGGCTCCGACGGCAACCGCTGGTTCACCGAGGGCACCGAGTTCACTGGCGCGCCCGCCAAGATCGGTCGCATCACACCGACCGGTGCCGTGACGGAGTTCCCCGTGGAATGCAACGGCTGCATCATCACTGACATCGCGCAGGGCCTGGGCGACACCCTCTACTTCACTTCGAACGACGCCTCGCTAGGAAGCATCAGCACGGCCGAGGGCTCGTCCGGTCAGCAGCTGGCTTCCGTGCCCTTGCCGAACTCGAGTGCGCTCGGCGGCAACCTGGCCGTCCATGGAGACGACGTCTGGATCACCGACTTCAACAACGACAGTCTCTGGCGGTACAACATCACGTCGGGCCAGTTCACCCAGTTCCCCGTCCCCGAACCGGCCGACGTCGCCGTCGACAGCCTCGGCAGGGTGTGGTTCACCGCGCCTCTGGACGGCGCCATCGACCGGCTCGACCCAGCAACGCGGGCAGTCACCTCGACAGATGCAGGAGGCCTGATCCCGCGGGAACTCGCGGTCGCCACCGATGGGCAGGTCTGGTTCACCGCGAGGTTCACTCCGCAGGGCGTGGGCCGGCTCAACCCCAACATCGACCCGCAGGTGGTGACCACCTTCCCGCTGACCAATGTCGGGCCCGAGGGGATCGCCGCGTCGCCTGACGGGTCGATGTGGTTTACCCAGACGACAAAGGGCAACATCGCCAGCATCAACAACGCCGGTGTCATTACCGAAGCCAAGACGGTCAAGGGCAGCGAACCATTCGGCATCACCGTGGCCCTCAACGGCGACCCGTGGTACACGATGATGTCGGCGAACAAGATCGCCACCGTGCAGCTGCGGTAGCCAGCCCGGCCCCGGCCCCAGGGAGTACTCGGAGCGTCAAGTCCCGCCCCACCTGGATCCGACCCGTGGGGCGAGACCTGCGCGCAAGAAATGGCGGTTGACCCACGAGCCCGATGTGTCCTTCTAGCGGCCCAACTAGGCGGCGACGGCCGCACGGAGCACAATCGGATCACGCGTGGCGCACTCGGACGTGGGGGCAACGCAAGCAGACATAAGGTCTACAGTCGACGCGACCCATGGATCAATTCGGCTAACAATGTGTCGACACCGACCGTCGCCGGCGGCATGTGCGCGCGTGCGAACGGGTAGTTCCAGCGGATCTACACTGCATTCATCCGTCAGCTGATCTGTGCCGTTCAGACGGGAGATGCCATGAGCGAGTATGCGATCAGGCCACTCGGTGCCGCGACGTGGGACGCCTTCGTCCAGCTGGCGGAGAAGCACAATGGCGTGTGGAACGGTTGCTGGTGCACCTGGTTCCATCCCGCGTGCGCCGAGAAGGGTGGGAGCCCCGGGGGTAACCGCGCCTACAAGGAGCGTTTGGTTCGCGAGGGCAAGGCTCACGCTGCACTGGTCTTCGACGGTGACCTCGCGGTGGCCTGGTGCGAATACGGTTCTCCGGAAGAGCTTCCCAATATCTACCACCTGAAGGAGTACAACGCGGGCCTCGACAAGGCGCCCGATTACCGCCTCACGTGCTTCTTCGTCGACAGGAACTACCGGCGCAAAGGCGTCGCAGCCGTGGCGCTTCGTGGTGCCCTGGACCTGATCGCGAAGGAGGGCGGCGGTGTGGTGGAGGCGTATCCACAGGACACGCTAGGCAAGAGGACTTCGGGCTCCTTCCTCTACAACGGCACGCGCAGTCTCTTCGAGAAGGCCGGCTTCGGCTACGAGCGGTCCAAGGGAAAGAACCATTGCGTGATGCGCAAGACGGTCTCACCCGGCTAGGACCATGCGCCACGGAGCCCGCACGCAAACACGACGGCAGAACCGGACGCCACACGGCGCCGTCAGCGATGATTCCCCGGTCCACGGGCTCGACCGTTCGGTGGCTTCCGGGCGGCAGGTTTCGGTGGAAGCCGCCGACCCGATCCGCCGCCAACGCGGTGGCGGCGGGCCTTTCGAGGTGGCCATGACCGACGTGTCCACTGGGCCACATGAGGCAGCCGACCAAAAGCTTGACTCAGAAGGCCTTGCCCTGATGAGCGGGATGTTGCAGATCCGGCCGAGGAGGTGTGATTCGACCACGAGCGAGACGGGGTTAGTCGCCGGGTGGGAAGTCCGTTGAGGCGGAGAGCTCGGTCTGTGTTTCGAAGTCGGCGATGCGCTTGCGGAGTGTGGCGAGGGTGCTCTGCAGGGCCTGGGAGCCGAGTAGCAGGCGCAGCGGTGCGGGTTCGGTGTCGACGCTTTCGATGATTCGTGCGGCCATGCGTGCAGGGTCGCCGGGGGCCCGCCCGTTGGCGGGGTCAAGCATGGTGAGGAAGCTGTGCGCCGGGGTGTTGTCGTAGGCGGGCATGAGGTCGGCGATCTGGGCGCTGCCGTAGCGGAATTCGGTGCGGGCGCCGCCGGGTTCGACGATAGTGAGGCCGATGCCAAAGGGTGCGATCTCCTGGGCGACCGACTCGCAGAACCCTTCGACGCCCCACTTGGTGGCGTGGTACATCGAGTTGCCGGGAAAGGCAACCTGGCCGCCGTAGGAGGAGATCTGGATGATGCGGCCGGCGCCCTGCGCTCGCAGGTGGGGAAGGGCGGCGCGGATGAGCTGGATCGAGCCGGTCAGGTTGGTGGCGATGATGTGGTCGACCTGCTCGTCGGTGAGTTCCTCGGCCGCACCGAAGAGGCCGTAGCCGGCGTTGCTGACGATTACGTCGATCCGGCCGAACTGGGCGAACGCGCGGTCCACCACGGTGCGGACGGCCCGGGTGTCGGTGACGTCGAGCACCTCGGCGCGGAACGTCTCTGGGTGCCGCTCGAGCACGTCGGCGACCTTCTTCGTGTCGCGGACGGTGCCGACGACGCGGTCGCGGCGGTCGAGCAGCTGTTGCGTGAGTTCACGGCCGAAGCCGCTGCTGACGCCGGTGATGAGCCAGGTAGGCGGTGCCATGGTCTGTCCTCCTGCCGCGCCTATGGGGACGTGACCTCGTCGAGCACGCGCAGCGCGTTGAGCGTGCGCGGGTAGCCGATGAAGGGGATGAGCTGGGTGAGGACGTCGAGCAACCGGGCCCGCTCGTTGCCGACATTGAGGTTCGCGGCGATGTGTCCCTTGACCTGCGGCTCGCAGCCACCGAGCGAGACGAGCATGGCGAAGGTGAGCAGCTCCCGTGTGGGCACGTCGATGCCGGTGCGGGTGAGGTGGTCGCCGAAGCAGTTGGCCGACAGGTAGCGCTGGATGTGCTGTTCGTCGTCTGGGGCGGAGGCGTAGAGCCCATCGACCCGGTCGGCTCCGACGATCTCCTTCTGGACCGCGAGTCCCTTCTCGAGGCGGGTCTGCGGGGTGGTGGTGGACTGCCCCGGCAGGGGCAGCTCGACACCGCGACCGGTGAGGACGTCGTTGGTGGCGTGGAGGAAGTCGAAGACCTTGGCCATGCCGACGTACGGCACCGCCTGGTAGACGATCTCCTTGACCTGGACTGGGGTGATGCCGACAGTGAGCGCTGCGCCGACCATGACCCGGTACTCGCTCACCGCCTCGCAGGCGATCATCGACGCTAGCTGCACCATAAAGCCGGGTCCGGGTGTCGAGGCCACTGTCGCGAAGGACCTCGTCGAAGGCGAAGTTGTCGAAGCACTCGATGAGCTCGGGGTCGGTCTGCGCGAGCGTCGAGACCCGGCCGGGGAACAGCTCGTCGTGGTGGCGCCGTGCGGCGTCGCTGATGGCCAAGGCTGCTCCTGTTCCTTGCGACCAGGGGAGTCCGGTGTTACTTCATTCTGGGACGAGACCTGGATGATCACCGGCACGGCGGTCGGGTGCCTCCGGACGAACACCAGAAGACCAGGAAACTGACCCTGCCTGGGAGAGCCTGCTGGAACAGGTACTGGCAGAACCTCCCAGCGTCATGGGGGTGGCCGTACCGTCAAGGGCATGGACGACCTGAGCGACGGTCGCGGGATTCCTGGCCTTCCGCCGCCGCCCCGCCACGCCGGTCGACTCACAGCACGTGCGGCCCGAGGTCCAGCGGGTCCTACACGGCCTGACCACGGATCGTGCTGGCCCCGGGGTTCGACCACGCGGTCGGCCTCAGGGAGGTGCCAGACCGCTACCGGGCCATGGAGCGCTTAGCGCGCTCGAGGTTTTCGCACCCCTTGAGCGAGCACGAGATCGAGGAGTACAGCCAATGGAGAAGCGCACGTTGGGGATCGGCGGCCTGGAGGTCTCGGCCATCGGCTTCGGCTGCATGGGCATGAGCCAGAGCTACGGCCCGAACCCGGGTGACCGCCAGCAGATGATCGACTTGCTGCGCTCGGCTGTGGAGCGCGGCGTCACGTTCTTCGACACCGCCGAGGTGTACGGCCCGTTCGTTAACGAGGAGCTCGTTGGCGAGGCCCTCGCCCCTGTCCGCGACCAGGTCGTGATTGCCACCAAGTTCGGGTTTGCGTTCGACGAGCAGGGCCGTCAGATCGGCCTGTCGAGCCGGCCCGAGCACATCAAGCGGGCCGTCGACGGAAGCCTGCGCCGACTCGGAGTCGACACGATCGACCTGCTCTACCAGCACCGCGTCGACCCGCAGGTGCCGATCGAGGACGTCGCTGGCGCCGTCAGGGAGCTCATCGAGGGCGGCAAGGTTAAGCACTTCGGCCTGTCCGAGGCGGGTGTGCGGACCATCCGACGCGCTCACGTGGTCCAGCCCGTGGCCGCCCTGCAGAGCGAGTACTCCCTGTGGTGGCGAGAGCCGGAGGAGGCGATCATCCCGACGCTGGCGGAACTAGGCATCGGGTTCGTCCCGTTCAGCCCGCTCGGCAAGGGCTTCCTCACCGGCAAAGTCAGCACGACCGCGGCGTTCGAGGCCGGGGACATCCGCGCCACCATCCCCCGCTTCACCGAGGAAGCCCGGGCCGCCAACCAGGCCCTCGTGGATCTTCTCGACCGGATCGCCGACGCGAAAGGCGCAACCTCCGCCCAGGTCGCGCTTGCCTGGCTCCTCGCGCAGAAATCCTGGATCGCACCCATCCCCGGCACCCGGCGGCTCGAGCGACTCAAGGAAAACCTCGCCGCCGCGGACCTCAAACTGACCGACCACGATCTCGCCGAAATCGACACGGCCGCGGGACAAATCAAGATCGAGGGCGCCCGCTACCCCGAGCAGCTCGAGCGCCACATCGACCGCTGATCAACCCTGGCGCTGCGAACCCGCTGCCGGCGCTCGACGCCTAGGACGTCGTAGTGGACTTCGACGGCACGACGCTCTCCCCGTCACCACGTATGCCATGAGCTGCCTCGGCACGGCCGAGCGCGACTACGCCGAGGCCTGCCGGGACGCGACCCTGGCCGAAGGCCTGGCCGTGCAGGGCGGAGGAGGTCGTGAACGCCGGCGCCGCCGTCGATGACTGGCTGACCCCTACCGCTCACGCCCAAGCCCGATGGCGCTCGAACCCCAGCTTCGCCGCATCAACAGAAAGGTGAACGACATGGAAACCATCACCCTAAACAACGGCGTCGACATGCCCGCGCTCGGTCTCGGGGTCTTCCAGACGCCCCCTGACGAGACCCGCGACGCCGTCCGGGCCGCACTCGGCGCCGGGTACCGCCACATCGACACCGCGGCGGCCTACGGCAACGAGCGCCAGGTCGGCGAGGCGGTGCACGACTTCGACCTGGACCGGTCGGAGGTCTTCCTGGAGACCAAGATCTGGATCAGCGACTACGGATACGACAAGACGCTGCACGGCTTCGAGAAGAGCTCCCGCAAGCTCGGCGTCGACCAGATCGACCTGCTGATCCTGCACCAGGCTCTGCCGTCGGCGTTCGGCCGGACCCTTGAGGCCTACCGGGCCCTGGAGACCCTGCTCGCCGACGGCAAGGTCCGCGCGATCGGGGTCAGCAACTTCATGGTCGAGCACCTCACGAACCTGCTCGACCGCGCCACCGTGGTGCCGGCGGTCAACCAGATCGAGGTACACCCCTACTTCGCGCAGCGAGAGGTGCAGGACCTTGGCGCCAAGCACGGCATCCGTACACAGGCTTGGTCACCGATCGGCGGCATCACCTTCTACCGCGAGGGTGGCCACGGCAGCACCCTCGACGACCCGGTCATCGGAGACATCGCCAGGGCCCACAGCAAGACCGCCGCCCAGGTGATGCTGCGCTGGGGCCTGCAGCACGGACGCTCGGTGATTCCGAAGTCCACCAAGCCCAGCCGTATCGCAGAGAACATCAACGTGTTCGACTTCGAGCTCTCCGCCGACGAGATGGCCACGATCGACGGCCTGGACACCGGCCGTCGCGGCGGCCCCGAGCCGGACGCCATCACCCTCGAGGCCTTCGGCCGCGAGATCCCGGAGGCCTGAGAGCCACCGCCAGCGTCAGCGCTCGCCGAACGGGCCAGTCTCGCCGGGGGGCGGCTGGAACACGGCCGCACCCCCGCCGGTGACTTCCGACTCTGGGCCTGGCTGCCGTGGCCGGCGTCAGCGCGGCGATCCGCGTCCTCGTCGCGGCCGACGACCCGCTCGTGCAGGCCGGTACGGCCAGCTGAACCCGCTCGTCACCGACACCTCCCCCGCCTCCACCGCCGAAACTCACTGTCATCGGATGGTCGGATCGGCCGGGCGCGACTCGCGGCAGAGAAGGATTTCTCTGCCGAGTCGAGATCGAGAGACTAGGGCAAGCGGTAACCTCCGCCACCATGTTGATTAGAGATGCGCTGGCGACAGACTGGCCACGGATCTGGCCGTTCTGGCACAGGATCGTCAGCGCGGGTGACACGTACACCTGGGATCAGAAAACTCCCGAGGAAGTGGCACGCGGGCTGTGGATGGCGCCGTCGGCGCGGGTCTTCGTCGTTGAGGACGACGAGCAGATCGTAGCGTCGGCCTACGTCAAGCCCAACTATGGCGGCCCGGCAGCCGCCGTCGCCAACGCCGGCTTCATGGTCGACCCCGCGCACTCAGGCCGGGGTATCGGTCGCCGCCTGGCCGAGCACGTGCTCCGCGAAGCGCGGCGCGACGGGTACCGGGCGATGGTTTTCAATGCGGTCGTGGCGACCAACCCTGCCGTGGATCTTTGGCGGTCACTCGGCTTCGTCATCCTCGGTACGGTGCCCGACGCGTTTGACCATCCTGTCCACGGGCCAGTCGGACTCCATATCATGCACCGGAAGCTGGAGTCGCCCACGAGCTAGGCGCCAAGATCGTTGAGGTCTTGATCGTGTAATCCGCACATGCTTGGCCGCCGCCCGACGCGTGCCACTGCCCGGGAGCGCCCTGATCCACGGCGCTTTCTGCGCCCCGACGGGCAAGGGATTGCGGAAGTCCGGCAGACGGCTGCTGAACGCCCAGATAATGCGGGAGTCAGCCTGGGATCCAGCCCCGGGGGCGGCCGACGGGCTGACCAAGATGCGGTCGGGAAGGAGCAGTCGTCGGATGAGCACGATGCACGCCGTGAGAGCTCACACCAGGGGCGGTCCGGAACAGCTCGTATACGAGGAGGTGCCGCGGCCCGAGCCGGGGCCCGGTGAGGTGTTGGTGGCCGTGAAGGCTGCTTCCATGACACCCCACGAGCTCAGCTGGCCGCAAACCTGGACGTACAGCTCTGACGGGTCAGGACCCGAGCGCACCCCGATCATCCCGTCGCATGAGTTCTCCGGAGTCGTTGCGGCGTCCGGGGCGGGGGTGGAGAGCCCCGCCGAAGGGGAGGCTGTCTACGGGTTGATCCCCTTCACCCGCGATGGCGCGGCCGCCGAGTACGTCACCGTGCCCGCGGCCGTCGTGGCGGCCAAACCCGCCACCGTTGACCATGACCACGCCGCAGCGCTTCCACTGGCTGCGCTGACTGCTTGGCAGGCACTGCTGGACCACGCTGACCTGCAGGCCGGCCAGCACGTGCTAGTGCAGGGCGGCGCCGGCGGCGTGGGGATCTACGTGGTGCAGATCGCGGCCGGTCTCGGTGCTCGCGTGAGCGCCACGGCGGCGGCGGCCGACCTGGAATTCGTCAAGGGTCTGGGTGCTGAGCAGGCCATCGACTTTGCCCACGATCGCTTCGAGGATCACGTCCGCGACGTGGATGTCGTCATCGATCTTGTCGGTGGAGCCACGCAGTTGCGGTCCTGGTCGGTCCTGAAGCCGGGCGGCATCCTGGTCACCACCTCCACGCCTCCCGACCAGCAGGAAGCAGCCCGGCACGACGCCCGCGGGGTGTACTTCATCGTCGAGCCCGACCAGAACGCGTTGCGTTCCATCGCCGAGCTCGTCGATAACGGCCGGTTGAGGCCGGTGCTGGACCGCGTGCTGTCCCTCACTGAGACGCGCTCGGGTTACGAGGCGCTCGAGACGGGCAAACGCCGCGGTAAGATCGTCATTCACATCGCCGACTAGTGCGCCGGTAACCGTGGGAATCCCAGGGCGAACCGCCTTGGACTCGCGGCCAGACCGGCTGCCCGACGCCAAACGTACGCCCGTGGAGGATGTGGCAGCTCACCCCGCATGAACCTGCACGGTGCGGCCAACATCGTCGAGAAGTTCTCGCAACGCGTCGTAGTCGGGGTGGCGCATGCGTACATATGCGTTGGCCATGTAGCCGGCTTCAATCGGCTGCGTGGGTGTGCCCGGCGGTGGCAGGTGGGCGTCGATCACCCACTCGCCAGAGCGGGCCTGTACCTCCTCGACGCCGGAGTACCCGGTGATATGACCGTCGCGATCTGGCCGCAGCGCGACGATTCCGCTGGCGAAGCGCCGGGACGGCTGCGCGGCGACGTGACCATGCACGATCGCGTTCGCCCACTCGCGGTACAGGTCGAGGTCGTTGCCGAGCGAGTAGAGATCCCAGGCGCCGACTCCGGGGGGACGGCAGCCAATCTCGGAGAACCGCAGTCCCTTGGGCCCGAAGAACCATTCCATGTGGGTGGCGCTGGTATCGATGCCGAGCGCCGCGTTGACGCGGGCGCCGAGTGCGCGCAGCTGGCCATAGTCAGCGACGGATTCCACGCGATTGGTCGACACGAACTGGGGCGAGATCCACCGGGTGCGCATCGCCTCGAGGACGTTCGGATAGTAGTGCGAGACGAAGTCGACGACGGCGTTCCCATCGATCGACAGGGTGTCGTAGAAGCCCTCGTGGCCCTCGACGAACTCCTCGACGGCGATCGACTCAACGGCCTGTTCGCCCAACCGGTCGAGCGTCGCGTCGAGTTCGGCCCGGTTGTTCACCCGTACGGTGTCCAGGGCGCCCGCCCCAGAGCGCGGCTTCAGGATGAGTGGATAGCCGATTGCATTCGCGAAGGCCTGAACTATGTCGGCGTTGTCGGCGGCGGTCGAGGCCGCCGTTGGCACACCCGCGGCTCGCAGCGTCTCTTTCATCGACGGCTTGTCTCGACACAGCCAGGCGGTGCGCACCGACGTTCCCGGGATCGTGCAATTCTCCCGGACCTGGGCGGTCGCCAGCGTATGCGCCTCGATCGTCGCCTCGAGCCGGTCGACCCAGAGTCTGTCCTGGATCCAGCGGACCGCGTCCGTCATCACGCCCACGTCGACTACCGAAGGCACCTGGTGATAATGCGACATCCAGGTGGTGAGCTGGTCGTCCAGCGCATCCGTGGGGCGCTCACCGACGCCGATGACACTCGCACCCACCTCCGCCAGCGCCCGCACGAATTGGCGCTGCGTCGGGGGGAAGGACGGCTCGACGAAGACTACGTTCACGTTTCGGCATGCTACCGGTGGCGCGCGCAGCATTCTTGACCGCCGAATTGGGGGGCCCGTGGCCGCCCGAACCCCACGGTGGGTAGCGTCCGGCTGTGGTCCTTGTCCCTGCACGTGTCGCGCCCGTCGTCCCAAGCGTCGGTTCGCTGCCGCGACCCGCGACAACAAACGGGGGCTGACATGGCGTCCGTCGAGGACCTGCGCATCGCGATCGCCCGGGTCATGCCGAGCGTCCGTGACGACCTCGAGGCCTTGATCCGGATTCCGTCCGTATCGTCCGACCCGTCGGCGTCGGAGTCCATGCGCCTTAGTGCGGATGCGGTGTCATCGCTGCTGCAGGCCGCGGGCCTGGATGGGGTCGAGGTGCTGAACGTCGAGGGTGGTCAGCCCGCGGTGTTCGGCCGTAGGGCAGGCCCGCCCGGGGCACCGACGGTGCTGCTCTACGCGCACCACGACGTGCAACCGGCCGGTGATCTGCGGGACTGGGCTACCGACCCATTCGAGCCGATCGAGCGCGATGGCCGACTGTTTGCCCGCGGCGCCGCCGATGACAAGGCAGGCATCGCGCTGCACCTGGCCGCGCTTCGGGCCCTGGACGATCTCGACATCGGGGTGAACGTATTAATCGAGGGCGAAGAGGAGATCGGCTCGCCAACCTTGGATCGGCTCTTAGCCCTGCACGGTGACCGGCTCGCCGCCGACGTCATCGTGCTCGCGGACTCGACCAACTGGCGGGTCGGCGTACCGGCGCTAACGACGTCGCTGCGCGGCGGATTCAACGTCGTCGTGGAGGTACGGACGCTTCGGCACGCGGTCCACAACGGGGTGTACGGCGGACCCGTCCCGGACGCGCTGACAGCACTCTCCCGGCTGCTCGCCACCGTTCACGACGAGCACGGAGACGTTGCCATCGCGGGCCTGCACCGCGGATCAGCAGACGCCCTGGACCTGACCGACGAGCAACTGCGCGCCGACGCAGGAATGCTCGACGGCGTGCGACTGCTCGGCACCGGCACACTCACCTCCCGGCTGTGGACCAGCCCCGCAATCTCCGTCAGCGGCATCGACGCACCCCCCGTCGACACCGCTCCGATGACTCTCGCGCCCAACGCGCGCGCCAAGCTCACAGTGCGCATCCCTCCGGGCGAAGACGCCGACGCCGCCCGGGACGCTGTAGTGGCTCACCTGCATTCGCACGCGCCGTGGGGCGCGTCGGTGACTGTATCGGCCGGGAACCCGGTCCGACCATTCGCCGCCCGGACAGGCGGTCCCGCATACGCCGCCGCGCGGGCGGCACTCGCCGAGGCGTGGGGCTCCCTTCCCGTCGACGCGGGTGTGGGTGGATCGATCAATTTCGTGCGCGTGATCGCCGAGCGATTCCCAGATGCAGAGATTCTCATCACCGGCGTCGAGGACCCCGACACCCGCGCGCATGGCGCGAACGAGAGCCTGCACCTTGGCGAGTTCGAACGAGCCTGCCTCGCAGAGACACTCCTGCTGGCACGACTGGCCACCGCTTGGTCCGACCGGCACGACAACGCCTAATGCGGGTGCCTCCACGGGCCTACCTGTCGAGTCAGCCGTCTCCAACTCCACCGCGCTCACCACCGCGGCTTACATCCCGGGCGCTCCCCCCGTACTACACGGTCCACAGTGGACGGCCGCTGAAGACAAGCATGCGACTCAAACGGGCGCCATACGCCAAGGGATTCGTCGGCTCTTCACCCGATGCCACTCGTGAGCCGCAGATCGACGTCGTAGAACGGGTACTCCTTGAAATCGGACGCAGTCCGTTCCGAAGCCGAGGCGGCGGTTGAACTCGATCGCCGTCGGACTCGCCCGCCATTCGAGATGGCCCGGGGTGCGGCCACGCGGCCGCCATCGACCGCCCCAACACCGCCCAATGTACGGAGACGCCCCACCGGCACCGCGTCGATCGGGGGGGTTTACGACGACCGTCTCTTGCGGTTCGACGGGGACCGATCCGGGACCACCCATGGATGCGGCGCCCAAGTGTCGAATGGTCGATGTCAGCGAACCGATTCGGAGCGCTTCGGTAGCTTCCAGTTGGGCCGCGGGTAGTGGCACGTGTAGCCGTCGGGGAACTTCTCCAGGTAGTCCTGGTGCTCCGGCTCGGCCTCCCAGAACGGTCCGGCGGCCGTCACCTCGGTGACCACCTTGCCCGGCCACAGCCCCGACGCGTCGACGTCGGCGATCGTGTCCTCGGCGACGCGCTTCTGCTCACCACTGGTGTAGAAGATGGCCGAGCGGTAGCTGGTGCCGATGTCATTGCCCTGGCGGTTGAGCGTTGTTGGGTCGTGCACTTGGAAGAAGAACTCCAGTAGCTCTCGGAACGACATCACGCTTGGGTCGAACACGACCTCGAGTGCCTCGGCGTGGGTGCCGTGGTGACGGTAGGTCGCGTTGGGCACGTCACCGCCGGAATATCCCACACGGGTGCTGAGCACGCCGGGCCGCCTACGGATGAGGTCTTGCATGCCCCAGAAACATCCACCGGCCAGGATCGCCGTCTCGGTGCTCGCCGTCATCGCGTCAACTCCTCTGCCACGCTCCATGAGATTTCCCGTGCGCCCCACTTTCGACGCTACTCCGGGCAGCAGCACGACGACGCGCGCCGCCTGGGGCCACCCCGCGATGTTCGACTGATGGCCCGTTCCGGACACGCCACCAGGACCCAAACGTCGCACCCGGCCAGCTTCATCGCAGCGATCCACACGGACCTCGGCATGAGCCCCGCAGGTAGCCGCTGGCCGGGCGTCCGCGATGCCGGGAGCGCAGCGCGGGCGCCCCCCGACATGGAGAGCGGCGCCCGCGCCCGAGCCCGGCTACTCGGTGTGTAGCGCCGCCGCGGTGCTGATCCGGGCCGCCTGCCGGGCGGGTAGCAGCGCGCCGAGTACCGCGATGACGACGCCGCTGAGCAGCAGGGCGGCGAGCTGCGCCGTCGTGTACACGTCGGTGATGGCCTGGGGCAGCTTGGTGCCCGCGGCGTCGCCGATGAGCCGGATGATCGCCTGTTGCGCGGCCACGCCGCCGGGTACACCAAGGACACCGCCGATGACGCCAAGGGCCGCCATCGAGGTCACCACCATGATCACCGCCTGGGCGGGTGTCATGCCCACGGCCTTGACGATGGCGAGGTCGCGGCGGCGTTCGCGGGTGTTGAGTACCACGGTGTGGGCGACACCGAGGCCCGCGACGACGAGCAGGGCCAGGGTGAGCGCGCCGATGACCGTCAGCAGCGACGCCATGTTGATCCCGAGCTCGTCCCAGAGCTCGGCGAGTAGCCCGGCGTTCCCGCCGTCGGCCACGCTGTCGATGAACTGCTTGGCGGTCACGCCGGGCGCGAGCCCGATGTAGTAGCTGATGGGATTCGATTCGGAGTCCTTGGTGGACACCGAGGCCCAGTCGACGTAGATCTCACTGTGGGCGCCGAAGATCTCGCCGACGATCTTCAACGTGATCGTCTGATCGCCGATGAACAGGGTGAGGCTGTCACCCACCGACTTGCCCGTCAGCCGCAGGACCTCGCCCGCGACGGCCACCTCTCCGGGGCCGGTGATCCAGCGGCCGTCGAGGACCCGGAAGCCGAGGTGCGCCGAGTCGCCGCGGTACGCGTGGAACTGGACGTTCTCGGTGATCCCCGCGACCGTCGCGTCGCCGTTAAATTCCGCCGTGACGTGTTGCGCGCCGGGCAGGCTCCGGAGGAACGCCTCGACCTCGGCGTCGGTCATCCGCCTGTCCTGCGGCTGGCGGCGGCCGCTGCCCTCGAAGACGCTTGGGCCGCCCGGTGGCGGGTTCACGACCCGTACCTGGACGTAGTCCGCGCGGACGAGCGCGTCGTCCCAGCGCCCCGCCGAGGCCGCCAATCCGGTCGAGAAGACCACGGTGGCGCTCGCGAGGACGATCGCAAGCAGGGTCACCAGCGTCCGCGCGGGCCGGACGACGGGCAGCGCCAGGCCGAGGCTCACCGTGCGCGGCAGGCGCGACCGGGAGAGCGCCCGCTGCACGCTCCGACCCCGGCCGGTCCGGGAGGAGAGGTTGGCAAGAGCTGCCGTGGCCGACTGCCGGCCGGCGCGTAGCGCCGGGACCAGGGCGGTCAGCGCCACCAGTACCGGGATCGCGACAACGGTCGCCGCGGTCAGCGCCGGCGAGGCGGTCGTATCCAGTCCCAGGACAAAGTTGTCGTTCCTGAACTGGCCGAGCAGCCAGGTGGTCGCCAGGTTGCCCAGGATCGCGCCGAGGGCGCACCCGATGAGTGCCGGCCCGGTCATCATCAGCAGGAAGACCGCCGTCACCTGGCCGGGGCCGAACCCGACCGCCTTGAGGACGCCGATGCTGCGGAACCCGGCGATGACCGCGCCGCTCACCACGTTGCCGATGACCAGGACGGCGACCACCAGCGACAGCCCGGCGAAGACCGTCAGGAACGCGCTGAGCGTCTTGGCGCGCTGCCCGGCCCGCTCTCGGGGCGTCAGGTAGGTCCCGGTGCCGGCGACGGCATCGGCCGGCACCCTGGCGGTGACCGCGGCCAGCCGCTGCTTCATCTGGTCGACCGTGCGCGCGGACTCGGGTGCGAACCGATAGAGCATCTCGGTGCTCGTCGCGCCGATCCGGCGGACGTCGTCGGGGCGCATCCAGGCGTCGGCGGTCTGGGTCACCGAGTAGGCGAAGCCGACGACGGTCACGGTGCCCACGGTCGGCACGGTGAATGTCCGCCCGATTATCCGGTCCGGATCGGGGCCTAACCGCAAGGCAGCGCCGAGCACGATCTCGCCGTGGTTGGTCGCCCAGCGCCCGGCGGTCAACCGGAGGTCGTCGACCGCGGCGCCCGGCTCGCTGCGTCCAGCGATCCGCGTCGGCCCGGCGAAGATGGTAGGCCTGTCAGACCCCATCTCAGACCCCATCATGGTGGTCGCCACCGGGAAAGGTCCTGCGCTGGCCGTGACGCCGCCGGCCTTCGCGGTCGCGGCTGCCTGGTCCTCGGTGAGCTTCGCGCTGTCGTAGAGCACCGTCGCGTGGGCGCCGTTGAGTTGGGCGAACGTCCGGTCGAACGGGCCGGTCACGGCGGCGAGCAGGGCGAGGCCGACGAGCAGGGTCGCCGTGCAGAGGGTGACGATGACGCCGATGAGCGCAGTCTGCATGCGCCGGCGACGGACGGCGGCGCGCGCCACGGCCCAGGTCGCGCCCATCACAGCGTCGCCATCTCGGTGACTCTGCCGTCCTCGAGGTGGATCACGCGGCTGGCGCAACGCTGGGCCAGCCGCGCGTCGTGCGTGACGATGAGCAGCGTCTGGCCGATCTGGTTGAGGTCGAGCAGCAGGTCCATCACCTGCTCGCCGTTGCGGCTGTCGAGCGCTCCGGTCGGCTCGTCGGCCAGCAGCAGGGCGGGCCGGTTCACCAGCGCGCGGGCCACGCCGACGCGCTGGCGCTCGCCGCCGGCGAGCTGGGCGGGGTAGGCGTCTTTGCGCGCGGCGATGCCGAGCTCGTCCAGCAGGCCCATTGCCCGCGTGCGGGCCTGCTTGTAGGGGGTCCCGACCAGCCGGGCCGACAGCATGACGTTGTCGAGGACGGGCAGGTCGTCGAGGAGGTGGAAGAACTGGAAGACCATGCCGATGCGGCGGCGGCGATAGCGGGCCAGCGCGCCCTCGCTCAGGGCGGTCAGCTCCTGGCCGTGCACGCTGACCGTGCCCGAGGTGGGGCGGTCGAGCCCGGCGACGATGTTGAGCAGCGTCGACTTGCCGCTGCCGGAAGGTCCCATCACGGCGACCGACTCGCCCCGGTGGATGGCGAGGTCCACCCGGTCGAGCGCCACGGTCTCCCCGTACCGCTTGTGCACCGCCGTGAGCTGCACCAATACCTCTGCTTCTGCCATGACGGCGACGATAGGCAGCCCGGAACCCGCGCCGCATCGGGCTGCGGATGCAACTCTCCCGCCGGGTCATCCTGGGGATGTATGCGCCCGGTTCGCCAGGTTGATGCAAGCTCGCGAGCGCCTTGCCACAATGAGGCGGTGATCCTCGCCGGCACGGTGCGTTCGCGGGTGGCCGGAGGGCTGCTGCTGGCTGCCGCGGCGACGGCCGGGTGGGTCTGCCGCGAGCTGCGCGTCACGCTGGCCGGCTGGGTCGCCGCGCCGCTCGCGGTGCTCTTCCTCGCGGTCGTCCTGTACGCCTGGAGCACCTGGCGGCGTTACGAGCGCTCCCTACACGACCGGGTCCGACTGCTGGACGAGGCAGGTGAGGCGGCCGTCGCGGCCGCGGTCTCGGCGGAGCGCGAACGGATCGCGCGGGAACTGCACGACATCGTCAGCCACAATGTCAGCATGATGATCATCCAGGCGGGCGCGGCTCGGCAGGTCGTCGCCGGTGCCCCCCAGGACGCCACGGATGCGCTGCTGGCGGTCGAGTCGAACGGCCGGGAGGCGATGACCGAACTGCGGACGCTGCTCGGCCTGCTCAGGCCCGGCGGCCACGGCGAGGACGACCTCACTCCGCAGCCGGGGATGAGCCGCCTCGACGAGCTCGTCGACCGGGTCGCGTTCGCCGGGCTTCCGGTCGAGCTGAGCATCGAAGGGGAGCCGCAGCCGCTGCCGCCGGGGATCGACCTCACTGCATACCGGGTGATCCAGGAGGCGCTGACCAACGCCCTCAAGCACGCCCAGGGCGCCCGCGCCGAAGTGCACGTCCGCTACACCGACCGGCACCTGCGGCTGGAGATCGTCAACACCGGACCCAGTGTGCTGACCGGACAGGCGCCGTCCTCGCCGGAGGCGCCGCGGCCGGAACTGGCCACGGGACGGGGTCTGCTCGGCTTGCGGGAGCGGGTCGCCGCGTTCGGCGGCCACCTCGACGCGCGCCGTCGCCTCGGCGGCGGCTTCCGGGTACGCGCGAGGATCCCGCTGTGACCCGCGTGCTCATCGCCGACGACCAGGCCCTCGTACGCACCGGCTTCATGATGGTCTTGAAGGCGGCCGGGATTGAGGTCGTGGGCCAGGCCGCCGACGGCCTGGAGGCGGTGCATCTGGCGCGCTCGCTGCGCCCGGACGTGATCCTCATGGACATCCGGATGCCGCGGCTGGACGGCCTGGAGGCGACCCGGCGTGTCCTCGCCGACCTGCCGGAGACCCGCGTCATCATGCTGACCACCTTTGACCTCGACAAGTATGTCTACGGTGCGCTGGCCGCCGGGGCGAGCGGGTTCCTTCTCAAGGACGTGACGCCGGAACACCTGACCGCAGCGGTGACACTCGTGAGCACCGGCGACGCGCTGCTCTCGCCATCGATCACACGACGGTTGGTCGAGCGGTTCACCCGCCCCGAGGGTGCGGCGGCGCCGATCTCGGGCGACCTGTCGGCGCTGACCCCGCGCGAGCTAGAGGTGCTCCGCCACGTCGCCCGGGGACTGTCCAATGCGGAGGTCGCTGAGCACCTGACGCTCAGCGAAGCGACCGTGAAGACACACGTGGCCCGGATCTTCGCCAAGCTTGAACTACGGGACCGCGCCCAGGCCGTGGTGGTGGCCTACGAGACCGGCCTGATCCGACCGGGAGACTGACAAGGCCGCCCACTGGTGTGGCGGGCCGCAACGTCGATCGAGGCTCGACCCACGTTACTGCGGCTCAGAGGGCCCTTCGCGAATGTCCGTTTCGTGCGGCTGACGGTGGTGAGGAAGTCGTGGCGGAGGTTGAGGAGGATGGCGATCTGGTGGCAGCGGTGGATGCCTGTGGCGTCGGGGTTGAAGCTCGGACGTCCGGTGAGGGATGTGGCCACCGCGGCGTCCTCGAATGGTTGCTGCCTGCGACGACCCGTCTATCGGAGATCTCGCTATTTATCGATCAACGACACACCACCGGTCACCAGGCCCAGCACCTACCGACACCACGTCTGAAATAGCCACTAGCCGGCTTGGCGGGCGATCTGGATCAGGTTGCCGCAGGTGTCGTCGAGCACTGCCGTGGTCACCGGCCCCATATCCGTGGGCTCCTGGGTGAAGCGCACCCCGAGCCCACGCAGCCGCTCGTACTCCGCCCGGACGTCGTCGACGGCGAAGGAAGTGAACGGGATGCCGTCGGCGACCAGCGCGTTCTTGAACGGCTTGGCCGCCGGGTGTTCGTCGGGTTCGAGGAGGAGCTCGGTGCCATCCGGATCCTCCGGGGACACCACGGTGATCCACCGATGCTCACCCACCGGAATGTTGGTCTTCTCCTTGAAACCGAGGACCTCGGTATAGAACCGCAGCGCCTTCTCCTGGTCGTCAACGAGCACGCTGGCCAGGTTGATTTTCATGTCGATCCCTCCCGCCGGGTACCGGCGCCGGTGCTAAGGCGGTCACCGGCGTCCTTCCCAGCCTTCTTGAGCCACCGCTCGACGATCGGTTCGAGCGGCGTGGTGTTGATGTAGTGGAATTTGTACCGACCCTCGCGGCTGGTCTCGACTAGACCCGCGGCCTCCAGAACGTCGAGGTGCTGCGAGATCGCCTGCCGCGACGAGCCAAGCCCGTGCTTGGCCACCAGGCGCGAGCAGATCTCAAAGAGCGTCTGCCCGTTCCGGTCGGTCAGCTCGTCGAGGATCGTGCGGCGCGTAGGATCGGCCAAGGCCTTGAAGACGTCACCCACACACCAGAACGTTACGCAAGCCGATACTTGCCTGTCAACATCGGATCACGCCGTAACGATCGTGGGTGGCCTCGGCCACCGGTCGCGCCGGCCCCACCCACTCTTCTGAAACAGGCCCTAGCAGCCGGTGGACGCGACAACGGCGCGCCTGGGCTGCGTCCGATCTATCACGCGCACTATGCGGTGCGTTCGTCTACCACCCCGACGGCAATAGCTACGAATACGTCGGCAACGGCCCAGCCGCGACCGGCAGAGGAGTGGGGTGGCAGATGGGGCCCCAATTGTCTGCTCGGTGCATCCAGTGTGGGCGACTACGTCTCGCTCGACCCAGACGAGTGCGGCGACTGCCGCTGCGGGCGATGCTGCACAAGACCCCGACGCCGGACGGTTCGGGTCCAGCCTGGGAGACGACCAGATCGAAATCTACCGCCGCAAGCCGCGACGAGATCGGCTGCAGGGCCCTGCATAGTGCGACTCGCGGCATGAACGTGCATACCGCTTTTCCTGTAGTGCTAGTCCCGCTCGAGCGGCGCTCGTTCGCCGGTACGACGGTCAGCTGCTCAGGCGCGACCGGCCCGATCGTGCGTGCCATCCAGCCGGAGGGTCCTCACCGACCCGTCCGTCCACAGCCTCGCGCAGCAGGTCGGCGTGCCCGGTGTGCCGGCCATACTCCTCGATCAGGTCGCAGAGCAGCCGGCGCAGGCTGGCATGGCGACCGTCGGGCGAGGAGGTGTGGACGAGCTGGTCGAGTCCGCCGCCGGCCAGGGCCGCGTCGAGCCTCGCGCGGGACCGTTCGACGGCGCCGTCCCACAGCGCGTAGAGCTGTTCGGCGGTGTCGTTGGCGGCGGAGGTGAACTCCCAATCGTTACTGCCGTCCCAGTCGGTGGCGTCCCACGGCGCGCCGATCGGCTCCCCGCTCAGCTTGGTGGTGAAGGTGTAATCCTCCACGGCAGCCAGATGCTTGAGCAGGCCGCCAAGGGTCAGCGAGGAGGCGGCGATGCGGGCCTGCAACCCGGCCACGTCCAGGCCGTCGGCCTTCCAGCGGAAAGTCGTACGCAGGCGGTCGAGCGCACCGACGAGGTGCTCCACCTCGGTGCCGGCGAGAGGGGGTTCCCACGGAGTGTCGCTGTTAGTCATGGCGCCACCGTAGAGCTCATTGCGGACATTCTGCGTCCGGAAACCGTGGATCCCTGTGCGATCCGGACGTCCTCCAGGAGCGCCATCAGCGCGCCCTCGGTCCACAAAGGAAGTGTGCACCCACTTTGAGCCTTCTCCGCACGTGCCCGCTCGTCCGCACGACCGTACGGTCCGCGGCATGAGCGGAAGTGGTTGTGCTCGTCTGCGCCTGATCAAACCCCGGCATACTGGCGCCCATGAGCCAACCGGCGGTGGACGGGCGGCCGGCCGTCGTTCCCGCGAACGAGGCGTCGTGGGACGACCTCCGGGCGGTCTTCGGGACCGACTACCCGAGCCGGTGGCTGAGTCGGCGGGGGCCGCTGAGCGTCTTCGAGGAGCCGGGCTTCCGCGACGTCGCCCGGCCCTCCAAGCGCCGCGTCGTGGTGCGCATCGATCTCGCGCCGGTTGCCGGGAGGCGTCGATGATGTCCCGGACACGGACTACCTGGATGGCGTCAACCTCGACTGGGGCGATCACAGCAGGACCCAGCATGTGTGTGCGGTCGGTCCATTGTATCGCTGTGCATGTGCTTGTGATGTCAGTCCGCCCGCGCTCAAGGCAGGCGAGCGCGCGACGACGGTCACGTCTGCGGGATGCTCCATTCCAATGGCCGACCCTCGACCACAGCGTCATACCGGCCCGCATCCTCGCGACGAGCCGTGAACATGGCTATAGGCGCTTGGTCGCGGGTCAGACGTTGGAGCGCCGCCTCGTACGCGGACACGGCGACGCCGGACACGTAGCCGACAAAGACTGCCTTGACCGCGTCAGACGGCAGAGTCCAGACGCTGATCTCGCCCGGCCGATCGCATCTG
>DASXRC010000021.1:0-84470 GCA_036506795.1 Micromonosporaceae bacterium | reverse complement strand
CTGCAGCCACGGCTGCTGGTCGATCGCCCACTGCAGCTCACCGGACTGGATCTTCGGCGGGATCTGCGGGTTGAAGTCGAACGTGCCGAGCTTCGCCTGGCTGCCCGAGTCCTTGATCGCGTCGATGGCGGCGAGCGCGATTGGCGCACCGAGGGTGACAATGAAGTCGATGGTCTTGTCCTGCGCCAGCTTCGCCGAGATGATGGACTTCACCGACGGCAGGTCCGAGCCGTTCACGTAGATCTTGTCGTACTTGCCGCCGAAGGTCGACTTCACTCCGTCGCACCGGGCCTCCAGCTGGACCTGCCCCTGGAACTGCACCACGCATAGGACGTGCTTGTAGCCGTCGTCGGAGGCCCGCTTGCCACCGGTCTGCCCGGCCAGGCTCTCGTCCGAACCGAAGTACGACAGCACGCCAGACTCCTCATAGGAGCCGATGCCGGCGTTGATCGCCACCACCGGGATGCCGGCCGCGATCGCCTTCTTCACCGCCGGGATGAGCGCCGGCGGGTCCGGCAGGGTGACCGCGATGCCGTCCACCTTGGAGTCGATGGCGCTCTGGATCAGGTTGGCCTGGTTGCCGGATGACGGGTCGGACGAGTACTTGAGAGTGACGTTGTCCTTGTCGGAGGCCGCATGGGCGCCCTTCTGGATGATGTCCCAGAACGTGTCGCCTGGTGCCGCGTGGGTGACCAGGGCGAAGGTCATGTGCGGGGTACTCGCCTTACCCGCGCCGACCTGGTTGGTGCTCTGCTCGGCCTTCTTGCCGCCGGAACTGCTGCAGGCGGTGACGGCGAGCGCGAGGCCCAGCACGGCGGCAAGCCATCGCGTTCTGCGGGATCTGAACATGCGCTCTCCTCGGGGTCCGTGACGCGGTTTCAGGGCGCGTCAGGTGGCAGTGGGGAAGTGGTAGCTGGCGCCGCTGGCGTGCTCGACGTGCGGCCAGCGGGAGGTGATGACCTTTGCGCGGGTGTAGAACGAGACGCCCTCGGGGCCGTGCACATGCTTGTCACCGAAGAGGGAGTCCTTCCACCCGCCGAAGGAGTAGTACGCCATCGGCACCGGGATGGGTACGTTGATGCCGATCATGCCAACGTTGACGCCGCGCTGGAACGTCCGCGCCGCCTCGCCGCTGGAGGTGAAGATCCCGGTGCCGTTCCCGTATGGGTTGGCGTTGACGATGCCGATCGCCTCGTCCACGGTGCCGGCCCGCAGCACCGACAGCACCGGCCCGAAGATCTCCTCGCGGTAGACGTCCATCTCGGGACGCACCTCGTCGATGACGGTCGGGCCGACGAAGAACCCATTCTCGTGGCCGGGTACGTGAATCCCGCGGCCGTCCACAGCGAGCCGCGCGCCCTGCTGCTCGCCGGAGCCGATCAGCCCGACGATCCGGTCCCGGGCGGCGGCGGTGACCACCGGCCCCATCTCGCTGCTCGGCTCGCGGCCCGGACCGACCCGCACCGAGCGCGCCTTGTCGCTGACGATGTCGACCAGCTCGTCGGCGGCCGAGCCGACCGCGACCGTGGCGGACACGGCCATGCAGCGCTCCCCCGCCGACCCGAAAGCCGCCGCGACCAGGTGGTCGGAGGCGAAGTCGTGGTCGGCGTCGGGCAGCACGATCGCGTGGTTCTTGGCCCCGCCCAGGGCCTGCACCCGCTTGCCCTTCTCGCTCGCCCGCTGGTGGATGTAGCGGGCGATCGGGGTGGAGCCGACGAACGACACGGCCGCGATGTCCGGGTGGTCAAGGATCGCGTCAACCGCCTCCTTGTCCCCGTGCACGACGTTGAAGACGCCGTCGGGCAGCCCGGCCTCCGCCCACAGCTCGGCCACCAACAGCGACACCGAGGGGTCGCGCTCGCTCGGCTTGAGCACGAAGGTGTTGCCGCAGGCGATCGCGATCGGGTACATCCACATCGGCACCATGATGGGGAAGTTGAACGGGGTGATCCCGGCGACCACGCCGAGCGGCTCCCGGAAGGAGAACACATCCACCCCGGTGGACACCTGGTCCGAGTACTCGCCCTTGAGCAGGGTCGGGATGCCGCAGGCGAACTCGACCACCTCCAGCCCGCGCTGCACCTCACCCGCGGCGTCGGACATCACCTTCCCGTGTTCGTCGGAGATCACCCCGGCCAGCTCGTCGATCCGCTTGTTCACCAACTCGCGGAACGCGAACAGCACCTTGGCCCGCTTGCTCAGCGACGTCTCGGACCAGGTCGGGAACGCCGCGGCGGCGGCGGCTACCGCATCGTCCACATCGGAGCGGCCGGCGAGGACCACCTCGGCCTGCTGCTCGCCGGTTGCCGGGTTCCACACTGGACCTCTGCGGGTGGACGACCCGGGGTTGGGCTTGCCGTGGATCCAGTGCTCGATGGTCCTCATGTCACTCTCGTCTCTGTCTCATACATACGGACGCTGACCGGCCTTGCTGGACTCGTACGACTTGCGCGCCTGCCGGGTGGAGTCCAGCTGAGCCACCTCGCTGACCGGGACGTCCCACCAGCTCTCGGATGACGGAACGGGCGCCAGCGGGTCGGTCTCGATGTGCACCACTGTCGTGCGCGTCGCGGTCTTCGCCCGCTCCAGCGCGGCCCGCAGCTCGTCGATAGTCGTCGCTCGCAGCACGTCGGCGCCCAGGCTCTCGGCGTTCGCGGCGAGGTCGACCGGGAGCGTGTCGCCGTCGAGCATGCCGGTGCGCGGGTTGCGGAAGCGGTAGCTCGTCCCGAACCGCTGGGAGCCGACGGTCTCCGAGAGCGCACCGATGGAGGCGAAGCCGTGGTTCTGGACGATCACCACGATCAGCTTGATGCCCTCGGAGACCGCGGTGACCAGTTCCGCCGACATCATGAGGTACGAGCCGTCGCCCACCAGCGCGAACACCTCGCGGCTTGGGTCGGCCATCTTGGCGCCGAGCGCCCCGGCGATCTCGTATCCCATGCAGGAGTACCCGTACTCCACGTGGTACTGCTTCGGGTCCCGAGCCCGCCACAGCATCTGCAGGTCGCCCGGCATGCTGCCGGCCGCCTGCACGACGACGCCGCGCTCCCCCGCGGCCTCGTTGACCGCGCCGAGGACCTCGGTCTGGGCCGGCAGCGGCCCGTGCCCGAGGTGGTACGCGCCGTCGACCACCCGCTGCCACGCCGCGTTCAGCTCGCGGACCTTCTCGGCGTACGCGTCGTCGACCCGCCAGCCGGCCAGGGCGTCGGCGAGCGCCTCGATGCCGGGCCGGGCGTCGGCGATGACCGACAATCCGGCGTGCTTGGCGGCGTCGAACGAGGTCACGTTGAGGTTCACGAAGCGCACCGCCAGATCGGCGAACGCCGTCCGCGACGCGGTGGTGAAGTCGCTGTACCGCGTACCGATGCCGACTACCACATCGGCCTCCCGGGCGAGCGCGTTCGCGGCGGCCGACCCGGTCGCGCCGACACCGCCCACCGCGGATGGGTGATCCCACGGCAGCGCGCCCTTGCCGGCCTGGGTGTCGGCGACCGGGATGCCGGTCTCGTCCGCCAGCCGGCGCAGCGCGCCGCTCGCCTCGGCGTAGATGACGCCGCCGCCGGCCACGACCAGGGGCCGCCGGGCCTCGCGCACCAGGCGCGCCGCCCGGTCGAGGGCGGCAGGCTCGGGCACCGCGCGCGCCACGTGCCACACCCGCTTGTCGAACAGGGCCTCCGGCCAGTCGTACGCCTCGGCCTGCACGTCCTGGGGCAAGGCGAGGGTAACCGCTCCGGTCTCGGCCGGGTCGAACAGCACCCGCATCGCGCCGAGCAGCGCCGAGGCCAGCTGCTCTGGGCGGTTGACCCGGTCGAAGAACCGGGACAGCGGCCGGAACGCGTCGTTGACGGAGATGTCGTACGAGCGAGGGTCCTCCAGCTCCTGGAGCACCGGGTTGGCGACCCTGGTCGCGAACGCGTCACTGGGCAGCAGCAACACCGGGATGCGGTTGATGGTGGCCAACGCGGCACCGGTGAGCATGTTCGTCGAGCCGGGCCCGATCGACGCCGTGCACGCGAACGCCTGCAGCCGGTTGGTCATCCGGGCGTACCCCACGGCCGCGTGCACCATGGCCTGCTCGTTGCGGGCCAGGTGGTACGGGAGGCCCGCCGAGCCGGTCAGCCGGGCCTCCAGGAGCGCCTGCCCGACCCCGGCCACGTTTCCGTGCCCGAAGATGCCGAAGCACCCGACGATCGCGCGGCGCTCTGCTCCGTCGCGCTCGGTCCACTGGTTGGCCAGGAAGCGCACGAGGGCCTGGGCGACGGTCAGCCGGACTCTGCTCACTGCGCCTCCCGGTTCGCTCGCTCCGCGCCGCCCACGGATGCCGCCTTCCCTCCGCGCCACGCAGCGGGCTGCGCCCGGCGCGTCGCGTCGGTCCAGGCGCCACCGGCGACGCTCCACTCGCTCACGATGCCTCCCGGTTCGCTCGCTCTGTGGTCGTGGTCATCGGCAGCCGCGCGTCGACCGGCTGCGTCGCCCACGTGTCGCGGATCCAGGCGTGCGCCGGGTCGTCGCGGAATCGCCACACCCGCTCCCCCGGCCCCGCCATGACATTGAGGTAGTACAGGTCGTAACCGGGTGCGGCCATCGACGGGCCGTGCCAGCCGTAGGGCACGAGCACCGCGTCGCCGGAGCGCACCTCGGCGCACACGTCGATCGGCCGCCGGGCGGAGCCGTACACCCGCTGGTACGCGACGCCGTCGTTCGACACCTCGAAGTAGTAGATCTCCTCGAGCTCGGACTCGTCGGCACGCTCCTCGTCGTGTTTGTGGGGCGGGTATGACGACCAGTTGCCACCCGGCGTGAGCACCTCGACGGCGATCAGCCGGTCGGCGTCGAACCGGTCCGGTGCGCAGAAGTTGTTCACCTGCCGGCTGGCCGACCCCGCGCCACGCAGCTCGACGGCCACGTCCTCGGCGGCGCCGTACCGGGCGCGGAGCCGGCTGCCGGCCCGCGCCGAGGGCAGCGCGAACCGGCCGCCGCGCTCGGCGGTCAACGTCACGGTGGCCTCCCGCGGGGCGTACGCGAAGTCCGTGACGCGCGCGAAGACATTGCTCCGGCCGGTCAGCCGGAACTCCTCGCCGTCGCAATGGACGACGCATGCTCCGGACAGCGGCAGGACGATGACCTCGTCATGTCCGGTGTGGATGGTCGTGGTGGCACCGGCGGCCAGCTCCAGCACGCGCAGGCCGCTGTACGCCCAGCCGGCCCGCTCGGGCGAGATCGCGAGCCCGAACGCGGAGTCTCCGGTGGTCCCGCGCCGAATCACCGGGTTGGCCGTCGCGATCGTCGGACTCATCCGGGGCCCCCGCGGAATCGTGCGCGTGGCCGGAAACCTCGTGGGGTGGTCATAGCAAGCTCACCGCCCTGTCGACGGCACCGGCCACATCGCCGTCGGCCGGGTACAGCAGGGAGCGACCGATCACCAGGCCGCGCACGGTCGGCAGCGCCAACGCCTTGCCCCAGCTGACGATCGCGGCCTCCGGGTCGTCGGCGACCTCGCCGCCGAGGATGAGGGCGGGCAGCGTGGTCGCGGACATCACCCGCGCCATGTCGTCGACGACCGGAACCTTCAGCCAGGTGTACGCCGAACTGGTGCCCAACCCCGCGGTGACGGTCATCGCCCGGATCATGGCGTCCGGGCCGAGGTCCACCTTCACGCGCCCGTCGACCCTATGCGTGATGAACGGCTCCACCATGGCCATCAGGCCGCGGTCGGCCAGCTGGCTCACCGCCCGCGAGCACGACTCCAGCGTAGCCGCCGTCTTGTCGTCGGCCGGGTCGATGCGCAACAGCATCTTGCCGCCCTCGTAGTTCGCCGCGGCGATGCTGGCCGCGTCCAGCGCCGTGAACCGGTCGTCGATCTCGAACGTCGTGCCGGCGAGCCCGCCACGGTTCATCGACCCGATCACGACCTTGTCGTCGAGGACGCCGAGCAGCAGCAGGTCGTCGAGCACGTCGGCCGTGCCGAGCACGCCGTTGACTCCCGGGCGGGACAGGGCCACGCACAGGCGGTCGAGCATCTCGGCCCGGCTCGCCATGGCGAGCGGATCCGCGCCGGCGCGGAGGGCACCGCGGGCGGCGTGGTCGGCCGCTATCATCATGAGCTTGCCGTGCTCGCCGAGCAGGGACCCCGGACGTCGCCGGCGCGCGGCCAGCTCGGCAACCGAGTGCGGACGGTGCACCCGTACGTCGACGAGCTCGCGGATCTCGGAGTCAAGCACCCGGCACCTCCTGGAGGATGGCGTCGACCTCATCCGAGGTGGGCATCGCGTCCGCGCACGCGAGCCGCGACGCGACGATCGCCCCGGCGGCGTTGCAGAACAGCATCGCCCGGTGCAGATCCCAGCCGGAGAGCAACGCGTGGCACAGCGCCCCGCCGAACGCGTCGCCGGCGCCGAGCCCGTTGACGACCTGGATCTTCACCGGTGGCACCTCCACCTGGCGCACACCATCCGAGGCCAGCACCCCGGCCGGCCCCTGCTTCACGACCGCGAGGGACACACCCGCGTCGTGCAGCGCCGCGGCCGCCTTGTGCGGGTCGCGGACCGCGACGGCGGTGTCGCACTCGTCGAGGTTCCCGACCGCGACCGTGGCGTACGGAAGGGCCTGCTGGATGTGCTGGCGGGCATCCTCGCGGGATGGCCAGAACATCGGCCGGTAGTCCAGGTCGAGCACGGTGGTCCCACCCGGGGGGCGGGCGCGCAGGGCCCGTAGCGTCGCCTCCCGGCTCGGCTCCTGCGACAGTCCGGTTCCGGTGACCCACAGGATGTCCGCGCGGCGGATCGCGTCCAGGTCCAGCTCGTCGGCGCGGATCTCGAGATCGGGCGCCTTGGGAAACCGGTAGAAGTACAGCGGGAAGTCGTCCGGCGGGAAGATCTCGCAAAAGGTCACCGGCGTGGGCAGACCCGGCACCGCGGAGACGTACCGGTCGTCCACGCCAAACCGGCGAAGGGCGTCGTGCAGGAAAGCGCCGAACGGGTCGTCGCCGGTCCGCGTGATGACCGCGGTGCGCCGACCGAACCGCGCGGCGGCCACGGCGACGTTGGTCGGGCTGCCCCCGAGGTACTTGCCGAACGTCTCCACCTCGCGGAGCGAGACACCGACCTGCAGCGGGTACACGTCGACGCCGATCCGCCCCATCGTCACCACCTCGAATGCGGGCGCTTCACTCACATCGACTCACCCGCCTCGGAGGATGGACCGGTGACGATCGCCGGAATCGGGGGTTTACGCAGGGGCCAACTCACATCGTCGGTATGTAATAACATGGACGCAGACCATGTCAATACTTTGTTAAGACATAGTTACTTTCTGGAGACGCACGTGCCGTCGGACGCCACGCCCGCCCTCGCCGCCATCCACCCCGTTGACGTCGACCGGACCAGCCCGATCCCGCTGTACTTCCAGGTCGCCACCCGGCTGCAGGAGCAGATCGAGAGCGGGGAGGTCCCGGTGGGCACCCGGATCGAGAATGAGATCGACCTGGCGGAGCGGCTCGGCGTGTCCCGGCCGACCGCGCGCCGGGCGATCCAGTACCTGGTCGAACGCGGCATGCTCGTGCGCAAGCGCGGCGTCGGTACGCAGGTCGTGCACCCCAAGGTCCGCCGCCCGCTCGAGCTGTCGAGCCTCTACGACGACCTGGCGGTCGCCGGTCGCGAGCCCCGGACCAAGGTCCTGGCAATCGAGGTGATGCCGGCCCCGGACACGGTCGCGCGGGCGCTCGCCGTGCCCGAGGGCGCCGAGATCACCTGGATCGAGCGGCTTCGGTACGCCGACGGCGAGCCGCTCGCGCTGATGCACAACGCGATCCCGGTGGACCTGATGAGGCCGAGCGGCACGGATCTCACCACGCACGGGCTCTACGAACTTCTCCGCCGGGCCGGCCACGCGCCGCGGATCGCCACCCAGATCATCGGCTGCCGCGCCGCGTCGGCGGTGGAGGGCCGCGTGCTCGAGGAGCGGCGCGGCGCCCCGTTGCTGACGATGACGCGTACGGCATGGGATGCCGCCGGTCGGGCCGTCGAGTACGGGTCTCACCTCTACCGGGCGAGCCGGTACTCCTTCGAGCTCACGCTCGCCACCGCCTGATACCGGAGACTGACGTGGACGGCGGACGCCGGCCGATCGGGGTGGCGGTCGTGGGCTTCGGCTGGATGGGCCGCGTGCACGCCCAGGCGTACGCCCGGGTCCCGCACCACTTCCCCGAGCTGCCGGCGCGGCCGGAGCTGGTGGCCGTCGCCGACGAGGTCCCCGGTCGCGCGGAGGAGGCGGCCGCGCGGTTCGGTTTCACCACCGCCGCCCGCGACTGGCGCGAGCTCATCGCCGATCCGCGGGTGCAGGCGGTGAGCATCACGGTTCCGAACTTTCTGCACCGGGACATCGGCGTCGCGCTCGCGCGGGCGGGACGTCATATCTGGATCGAAAAGCCGGTCGGGCTCGACGCGGATGATGCCAGGGCCGTCGCGGACGCGGTCCGCGCGGCCGGTGTGCGCGCCGTGGTCGGCTTCAACTACCGCAACGCGCCCGCCGTCGCCGCCGCGCGCACCATGATCAGCGGTGGCGAGCTCGGCGCGGTGACCCACGCGCGGTTCCGACTGTTCAGCGACTACGCGGCCCATCCGGCCGGCGCGCTGACGTGGCGGTACGAACGTGCCCGCGGCGGCAGCGGCGTGCTCGGCGACCTGGCTTCGCACGGGGTCGACCTGATCCGGTATCTGCTCGGCGACATCCGGTCCCTTGTCGCCGACACGGCGACGTTCCTCGGCGAGCGCGCGAGGCCCAGCGGTGCGACCGCCGGACACACCCGCGCCAGCGGCGGTGTGCCGGGCCGGGTGGAGAACGAGGACTACGTGTCCAGCCTGCTGCGCCTCGCCTCCGGCGCCCGGGTCGTCCTGGAGGCGAGCCGGGTCGCGGTCGGCGAGCAGAACAGCTATGGCTTCGAGATTCACGGCACGCGCGGCGCCGTGTTCTGGGATTTCCGCCGGATGGGAGAGCTGCGCGTGTCCGTCGGAACGTCGTACCAGGACCAGCCGGTGAGCACCGTCCACGTCGGACCCGGCCACGGCGAGTACGCCGCGTTCCAGCCCGGGTCCGGCATCGCGATGGGCTATGACGACTTGAAGGTCGTCGAGGCGTACCATTTCCTGCGCTCCATCGCCGAAGCAGCGCCGTACGGCCCGAGTCTGGACGACGCGGTCCAGAGCGCGGAGGCGCTGGAGGCGATGGCCCGGTCCGCCGCCACTGGTTCGTGGGTCGACCTCGGATGACGGCATGGACAGGCGCGGAGGGGCTATGTAGAGTTCTTACATGGCTGCCGGCGTCCGTATCACAACACCGGTTCTGAAGGTGCTCTCGGCGATGCTCGCCGACCCGGCCGCCGAACGGTACGGCCTCGACCTCATGCACGACACCGGCCTGGCCAGCGGAACGCTGTACCCGATCCTGGTTCGGCTGGAGCGGGCCGGCTGGGTGGAGTCCCACTGGGAGGACATCAACCCCGTCGCGGAGGGACGGCCCAACCGACGCTACTACCGGCTCACGCGCGACGGCACCGCCCTTGCTCGGCACGAGATCGCCGTGCTCAATCAGCAACTGGCGCGCGCGACCGGCGTCATCGGAAGGGCGCGCGAAGCATGAACGCGATCGATCGGTTCACCGAGTCGTGCATCGCCCAGGCCGGACGGAGGTGGCCCGAGGACATATCGGCGGACATGATCCGCGAGTGGCACGCTGAGCTCGCCGCCTTGCGCGCCGACCCGACGGTCGGCTCGTGCGCCCGCTCCGCGCGGATGCTCGCATTCGCCGCGAGCCTCGCCTGCTCACCCGCGGTGGAGGCCGAGGACGCCCCGGCCAGCTCGTGGCGCGATCGCGCAACCGGCCTCGGCCGGGCACTGACCGCGCTGGCCGGCGCCGCAGGGGTCACACTCCTGGCGGCGGCCCTGTTCAACGCCGTGCACGACGCCTACCGGCTCGTCGACCCGCACCTGGCCACCGGCCCGGCGATCGCCGTGAACGTCCTGCTCGTGGCCGCGGCCGCCACAGCCATGTGGTGGCTCGGAGGCGTGGCCGCGCGACGGGGCGCGTTCGCGCCGGCGCCCCGATCGGCCCCGAGGGTCGCGCTCTCCACCGTGCCGCTCGGCCTGACGATGTACCTCTTCCTCCTGATCGGCAACGAGATCGCGGTCATGCCCTTCATGGGGTGGATCGACATCACGCCGGGTATTGCGGCCTGGACGGTGCTGACCGCGGTCGCCGCCGGTCTCGCGATGCGGCTCATCGGCGCCGGACGCCGCCGGCTCGGGCAGCTCGTGGCGACCGCGGGTGCCGCGATCGCGCTTGAGTGCGCCGCCGTGGGCGGCTCCCTGCACGCCGCGGCAAGCCTCGAGATCGGCCTCGGCTCGGCGCCCGCGTGGTTCCCGCTGGCGCTGCTGCCGGGTGGCACCGCCGGCTTCGGCCGGGTCCTCGCCGACGCGGGGCCGTCGCTCGACGGTCGGGCCGCCGTCCGAGCGTCCGACATCCTGCTCGGCAATGTCTCGGCGATGGTCGGCCCGCTGCTGCTGTGCTCGACTTTCCTCGTCGCGTACGCCATGCGGGCCGCCCGCGGCACCGTCGGCACCTCCGCTGCGGCGGCCGCCGACGAGGCTCCGGCGCGGCGCCGGACGCCGGAGCGCACCCTGGCGGCGGCTCTCGGGGTGGTCGGCCTCGCCCTCTGGGTGTACCACGCCGCCCTGGTCCACGACCCGGACTCCTCCTCGGCCGGCCGGGCGCTGCGGACGTCCGCGATCGTGCTGATCGGGTCCGCGTTGGTCGTCGTCCTCGCGGGCCGCGGTCCGGTGGTAGTCCCGGCAGTCGGCGCGGTCACCGTGCTGTATGCCGGCGACCGGGTCGCCGATTTCGCCCAGCGACCCGGCCTCGCGACCGCGGTCGCGCTCGGCATGGTGGGCTGCGCCACCATCTGTGGCGCGGTGCTTGCCTCGCATCAACTCGTCGGACGCGGCACCACCGACCGCGCCGCGCGGGCCACTCTGGTCGCGATCGCCGTGGTCGCGGCGTGGGCGGCCCCGAGGTCCGAGGAGCTCGACTCGACGGGGTCTGTCGCCGTCAGCGCCCCGCTGCTCGCCGCCCTGACCTGGCTAATGGCGGTGACGGCGGCGCAGGCCAGCCGGCGGTCGCGGTTGGGTCGCACCGCGACGGTGGCGGTGGCCGGCGTGCCGCTGCTCGTCGTGGCGGGACCCGCCGCCCACGCGTGGTCATCGCCGCGCGCGCCGCTCCTCGTCCAGGTGCTGCTCGTGGTTGTCGCGCTCGCGGCGGCGAGGTGGGACGGGACCGCTCGGCGCGTACCGCAGGCCACCCGGTGGCTCCTGCTCGCCGCTGGCGCCGCGGTCCTCAGCCTGCCGGTCTCGGACGCCCTGCGCCAACCCGACGGTCTGGTCGGCACGACGCTCGCCCGCATCGCTCACAACTCCAACGTCTTCGGCTTCGGGTTCGCCACGAATGCGGTCGGCCGGATAGGGCTCGCTGTCGTGCTCGGCGTACTCGCCGCCCGGTGGATCGGATCCGACGTGTCCGCTCGCTCGTAGTGGACATGGCGGGACCCTATGTAGAGTTCCGTACATGGGTGGGTCGGCCGCGACGGCGGTGTTGTCGGCACTGCGCGACGGCTCCGGCTCCGAGCGGTACGGTCTCGACCTCCTGCGCCACACCGGCCTGACGAGTGGCCGGCTCTACCCGGCCCTCGTCCGCCTCGAGCGCACCGGCCTGATCCAGTCTCGGTGGCATGACAACGGGCGGCGCCGCTACCGCCTCACCCCGGCCGGCGCCGCCGCGGCCGCGACCGGCCGCCGGGAGGCGGTCCGGACGGCGGTGTGGTGGCTCACGGCCGCGACGATCGCGGCGATCGAGTCGTACGCCGCCCTGTCCCGGCCCGCCGGGGCGCGCCTATCCGACCTCGGCATATACCTCGGCGCCGTCCACGGTCTCCGGGACGGCGCGAGCCTGTACGCCGAGACCGGCGCCAACCACGCGGCGTTCACGTACCCGCCGTTCGCCGGTCTGGTTCTCTGGCCGCTGTCGCTTGCCGCGACGCTGCCGCTGCAGGTGGCGTGGACGCTGCTCACGGTCGGTGCCGTCGTGGCGCTGTCGACCCTGGCGGCCCCGGCCACTCGGCTGCCGCGCGCCGTGCCCGCCGTCGGGATCGCCGCGGCGCTGCTGCTGTCGGCCCCGGTCTCCTCTGCGCTCCACTTCGGACAGATAAGCATCATCCTGGCGGCGCTCGTCGTCGTGGACACCATCGGCATGCGGAACAGCCGGTACCAGGGGGTCCTCGTGGGATGCGCGGCGGCGCTCAAGCTCACACCGTTGATCTTCGTTCCCGTGCTCTGGCTCGCCGGCCGCCGACGGGCCGCGCTCGTGGCCGCGTCCACATTCGCGGCGTGCGGCGCGCTCGGGTGGGCCCTGCTGCCTGCCGACTCGTGGCAATTCTGGAGCGCACACGTCTGGCACCCGAGCCGGCTCGGGCCCATCACCTCGGTGGGCAACCAGTCCCTCAATGGCGCACTGATGCGGCTGGGCATGGCCGAGCCGAACCGCTCGATTGCGGCTCTCGCCGTGGCCGGCGCGGTAGCCGCGATCGCACTGCGACGCGCGGGACGCCTGGGCCGCGACGGCGACTGGCTGTCCGCGACGACGCTCGCGGGCGCCGCGAGCGTTGTCATCTCGCCGGTGTCCTGGACGCACCATCAGGCCTGGCTGGTGATGGCGGCGCTGCTGCCGGTGCGCGGATCGGCCGGGGCGCAGCGCGCATGGAGCGCGGCCGTCCTGGCCACGATGATCCTTCCGGTCACCGCGCTCGGACCGCCGATCTGGAGCAACGCCCGGATGCTCACCGCGGTCGTCGTCGCCTGCCTGGTCCCGGTGCGCCGCGCGCAGCCCCCACGACCCGTCTTTCACACGGACTGTTAAGCAGCTTGCCTTACAAATATCACGGGACTATGGTGGCGTCTGGCTACTGACAATCGTCGATGCAAGCGTCCGACCGCGGCCGACCTCAGCCGGGGCTGGACGCGTTCCCCCGGAGGACGGCCATGACGATTCCCGCCAGACATCCCTTCGCCTCTCTGAGCCTTGCGCTGGTGGCCACCGCCATGACGACCGGCGCAGGGACGGCGGTCGACGCACACCCCACGTCACCGCAACCGATCTCCCCCGCCGCCCTGGTGTCGCTGACCTCCGTCGTGCCGGCGCCCGCCAGCGTGACACCGACCGCGGGCGTCACGAACACCGTCACGGCGACCACGACCGTCTACACCGAAGCCGGCTCGGCACCCGCTGCCGATATCGGGAGCTACCTCGCCACGTTGCTGCGCCGCTCGACCGGCTACCCGCTGCCGGTGGCCGACGCGCCGAGCACGGTGCCCAGCGACAGCATCGTCCTGCTGCTGTCGGGGGCTCCGGCCGTCGCCGGCGCGGAGGGGTACCAACTAGACGTCACCGCCCAATCGATCGTCATCCGCGCCAACCAACCCGCGGGCCTGTTCGCCGGCGTGCAGACGCTGCGCCAGTTGCTGCCGCCGGCGGTCGAGAGCGCCACGGTGCAGCCGGGGCCGTGGGCCGTCGCCGGCGGGCGCATCGTCGACTATCCGCGGTTCTCCCACCGGGGCGCGATGCTGGACGTCGCACGGCACTTCTTCCCGGTGTCGGTCGTGGAGCGGTACATCGACGAGATAGCGCTCTACAAGGTAAACCGGCTGCACCTGCATCTCTCCGATGACCAGGGCTGGCGCATCGTCATCAACAGCTGGCCGAACCTCGCGATCTACGGCGGAAGCACCGAGGTCGGCGGCGGCCCGGGTGGCTACTACACACAGGAGGAATACCGGGCCATCGTCGCGTACGCCGCGTCGCGGTACATCACGGTGATACCGGAGATCGACATGCCGGGGCACACCAACGCAGCGCTGGCCTCGTACGCGGAGCTCAACTGCTCGGGCGTCGCACCGAGGCTCTACACCGGCACGAAGGTCGGTTTCAGCTCGCTCTGCGTGAGCAAGGAGATCACCTACACGTTCGTCGACCAGGTGCTCGGCGAGATCGCGGCGATGACGCCCGGGCCCTACCTGCACATCGGTGGAGACGAGGCCAGCTCGACCACGGCGGCCGACTACAACACGTTCATCGTCCGCGTCCAGCAGATCGTGGCCGCGCACGGGAAGACACTCCTCGGTTGGCACGACGTCGTCCACGCTCAGATCCCGACGTCCGCCGTCGTCGCCCAGTTCTGGGGTACGACGACGACGGACCAGGCGGTGGCGGACGCCGCCATGCACGGCACCAAGGTCGTGATGTCGCCGGCCAACCACACGTACCTCGACATGAAGTACAGCCCCCGCACGAGGCTCGGCCAACGCTGGGCGGGCTACATCGAGGTCCAGACCGCGTACGGCTGGGACCCCGGCAACTACCTGAGCGGTGTCGGTGAGGCGTCGGTGCTCGGCGTCGAGGCGCCACTGTGGACGGAGACGATCGAGACGCTGGCCGACATCGAGTACATGGCGTTCCCGCGGCTGCCCGCGATCGCCGAGCTCGGCTGGTCGCCCCAGGCCACGCACGACTGGACGGCGTTCGCCCAGCGACTCGGCGCCCAGGGTCCGCGCTGGCGGGTGATGGGCATCAACTACTACCCCTCCAAGCAAGTGACCTGGCCGGTCGGATCGTAGGGAGGCCACGCATGTCTCGACACACAGCCCCACGGCGGCGCCGCCCGTTCGCGGTCGTGACGACGGCGCTGGCCCTTGTGTTCGGCCTGGGCGTCGTCGGGATCGGTCCGGCCGATGCCGCGACCGTCGGTTCCAGCGAACTGTCCGCCGGCTGGACGCTTCGCTCGGCCACCACGGTCACCGACTCCGGTGCGACCATCTCGCAGGTCGGTTACGGCACCACCGGCTGGAGTCCGATCTCGCTGCCGTCGACCGTGCTCGCCGGTCTCGTTGCCAATAACGTCTACCAGGACATCTACTTCGGTAAGAACCTGCAGTCCGTCCCCGACCTGACGCGGCAGAACTGGTGGTTCCGGGGCGAGTTCACGGCGCCCCCAGCCGCGGCGGATCAGGCGTACTGGCTGCGCTTCAAGGGCATCAGCTACCGTGCCCAGATCTGGCTCAACGGCACGCAGCTGGACGCGAACGCGGTCGGCACGATGGCCCGGCACGAATACAACGTCGGGGGCCTGATCCGGCCCGGCGCCGCCAACGCGTTGGCGATCCTGGTGACCCCGCCCGCGCACGGCTGCAACGACCTGTCCTTCTGCACCGTGGACTGGAATCCCGAGGCGCCGGACATGAACGCCGGTCTATGGGGCAAGTCGCTGCTGGAGACGACCGGGCCGGTCGCGCTCCGAGACCCGTACGTGCGGACGACGCTGCCGCTGCCGGCGACCAACGCGGCCGACCTGACCGTCTACGTCGACGCGGTGAACGCGACCAACGCTCCGGTGACGGCCACCGTCAGCGGCACGATCTCCAAGGCCGGTTCGACCGTCACGGTCAGCCAATCCGTGACGCTGGCCGCCAACGAGCGCCGCGAGGTCGTGTTCGACCCGGCCGCGTACCCCCAGCTGCACCTCATCAACCCCGTCCTGTGGTGGCCATACCAGTTCGGCAGCCCGGAGCTGTACAACCTCAGCGTTTCGGCGGCCGTCGGCGGGGCCATGTCGGATACCCGCTCGATCGACTTCGGCGTACGGCAGTTCACCGACTACCGGACGACCGTCCAGGGCACCTCGTTCGTCGGATACCGGGTGAACGGCCAACCGATCTTCTTCCGTGGCGGCGGCTACATGTGGGACATGTTGCAGCGCTGGGATACGAAGACAAACGCCGCCCACGTCCAGTACGTAAAGGACATGGGGCTCAACACGATCCGCCTGGAGGGCACGCTCGGGAACGAGGAGCTGTACGACCTCGCGGACCGGGCCGGCGTCATGATCTTGCCAGGCTTCGTGTGCTGCAGCGCCTGGGAGAACGACAACGGCTGGTCGGCCGAGCAGGAGCAGGTCGCCACCGCCTCCCTCGAGAGCCAGATGCGCGCGTTGCGCGCGCACGCGAGCCCCTTTGTCTGGGCGTACGGCAGCGACCAGCCGCCGACCGCCGCGCACCTCACGGCGTACAAGGACATCGCGAGCCGCCTGCACTGGCAGAACCCGACGCTCGACAACGTCGCCACCTGGTCCAACCCGGACGCCGGGATGAAGATGGACGGCCCCTACGTGTGGGAGCCGCCGGTGCTGTGGTGGGACACGACGCGGGCCGGCAGCGCGTTCGGCACCAACGCCGAGGAGGGCACCGAGTCGCCGCCACCGCTCGAGAGCATCCAGCGGTTCCTGGCACCGGCCGACCAGTCGCCCACCAGCAGTGCCTGGAACTACCACTCGGGCAAGGCGCACAGCGTCTTCGACAACACGAAGGCGTTCAACGAGGGCGTGAGCAGCCGGTACGGCGCATACGACGGGATCGGTGACTACTCCCGCAAGTCCGAGCTGCAGAACTACGAGAACACCCGGTCGTTCTTCGAGGCCTGGAACTCGCACGAGTTCACGCAGTCGTTCGGCGTCATCTTCTGGATGCAGAACAACGCCTGGCCCTCCGTGCACTGGAACCTCTACGACTACTACTTCAAGCCCGGCGGCGGCTACTTCGGCAGCAGAAAGGCCAACGAGCCGATCCACATCGCCTACGACTACGCCACGCGGAACGTATACGTGGTGAACTCGACGCTCGCCGGCCGCACGAACCTGACCGCGAGCGCGACGCTCTACAACGTGCCGGCGCTGAGCCAGGCGTACACCACACAGGTGCCGGCGAGCGCGCCGGCCAACGCCTCGACGCAGCTGTTCACGATTCCCGCGGCGACCGGGCTGTCCACCACATATTTCATCCGCCTTCAGCTGCGGGACTCGACCGGTTCGCTGGTGAGCAACAACCTCTACTGGTACTCGACCAGCCCGGATCAGCTCGCGAACAGGAGCACGTGGTACAAGACGTCGGTCCGGAGCTACGCGAACCTGACCGGGCTCAACGCCCTGGCGTCCAACCCGAGCCTGACGGCTACGGCGACGCGCACGGTCTCCGGGACACAGCAGACCGTGCAGATCTTGCTGACCAACACCGACCCGACGAACATCGCCTTCTTCGTCCGGCCCGAAGTGACCGCCGGCAACGGCGGCACCGAGGTGGTGCCCGTCAGCTACACCGACAACTACGTCTCGCTCTGGCCGGGCGAGTCAACCACGATCACAGCGTCGTACCAGACGAGCGACCTCAGCGGCCAGGCGCCGTACCTGCGGGTGCGGGGGTACAACGCGCCGACGACGTCGGCACCGATCCCATAGCCCGCAGCGACCGAGAGGTATTGCGCAACGTCCTACCTGACCTGATTCAGAAATGAGTCGGCAGTTTCCCCGCCGATCCATATTCGAATCAGGTCAGGTAGGTCCCATCGAGACACCTCGTGGCTCCGCGTTGGCGCTCAGCTTGGTGTCGGCGGGCATGTGTCGCAGCTCGATGGCCCGGCCCGTACGCTGGGCGACCGCGGCGGCTGCCAGCTGGACCGGAAGGACGTCCAGCACGCAGCCGGCCAGGCCGGGCGCCGGAGGCAGCCGAAACACCCGCAGGTGCGGGGCGGGCTCGTCGATCTCCACGTCCGTCAGCAGAACGACGTCCGCGCCGTGCCCGGCGAGCGAGGCCGCCAGCGGCACCTCCCGGCCGGACCCGAACAGGAGCACGGCCTGGCGCGGCCCGACCGTCTCCAACGGACCATGCAGGTACTCCCGGGTGGCGAAGCCGGCCGCCGGCAGGTGGACGGCCTCGCGCAGCAGCAACGCGACCGCACCCGCCGTTGCCACATGCACGCCCGAGCCGACCACGTCGACGCTGTCGACGTCGACGAGCGTCGCCACGAGTGCGTCCACCTCCCGACTCAGCACCTCGGAAGCGAGCGCCGGCAACGCCGCCCAGTCCGCCGACAACCGGCCCGTGACGCGGTCGGCGAGCAGGCCGAGCGCCTGCAACGTGGCCGTGTAGCTCAGTGTCGAGACTCTGGTGTCGGCCCCACAGCCGAGCGGCAGCACTACGTCGGCGAGGGTGCCAAGCGGGCCGTCCGGCTCGTTGGTCAGCGCGAGCCGGGTCGACGAGCCGGCGTCCGATGGGCCGGCGGCCGGAGCAGCAGCCAGGGCCTCGACAGTCTCCCGGCTGCGCCCCGACTGGCTGATCGCCAGGTAAGCGGCCGCGAGGCCGGCCGGCGAACCCGTGTCGAGGTCGGCCGCGCTGACCGCAACGGCGGGCCGGCCCGTCCCCCGCATCGAGGCCGCGAAGCCGGCCGCGGCGTGCGCGCTCGCACCCATGCCGAAGGCGAGCAGGCAGCCACGTTCCACCGCGGCCGCCGCTCGAGCGCCAACCGGTCCGGCGAGCGCCGCCCGTACCACCGACGCGGACTGCGCCAGGTTGTCCGGCTGCGCGAGTACGCCGTCCAGGAAGGAGCGGCTCATCCCCGAACCGCCCCGGTGGTCAGCCCGCTGACCAAGTACCGCTGGAAGGCCACGGTGAGGAGCACGGGTGGTATCGCCGCCAGGATGCCGCCGGCGGCGATGAGCCCGAAGTCCACCGCATTGCGGCCGGTGAACTCGGCGATCGCGACCGGAATCGTCTTCGCCCGCGACGTCGAGGTGAAGATCAGCGCGTAGAGAAATTCGTCCCAGCACAGTAGGAACGCGTACAGCGCCGTGGCGATGATGCCCGGCCGCGACAGCGGCAGCACGACCCGCACGAGCGCCCCGAGCCGGCTGCAGCCATCCACCCGGGCCGCGTCCTCGAGCTCGGCCGGCAGCGAGCCGAAGAAGTTGCTCATGTTCCACAGCGCGAACGGCGTGGCGAGGGAGCAGTACACGACGACGAGCCCCACCTTCGTGTCGAGCAGGCCGAAGCGGGACATCAGCAGGTACAGCGGAATGATCAATGTGATCGGCGGCAGCATGTACGTGACAAGGAACGACAGCAGCGTGGTGCGTCGCAGCGGGAACCGCAGCCGGGCCAGGGCGTAGCCGCCGAGTACGCCCACGGTCAGCGAAACCAGTACCGTGCCGCTGGCCACGAGGAAGCTGTTGACCATCGCCTGGCGGAACTCGGTTGCCGCGCTGATGCCATGACCGGCGAAGATCTCCCGGTAGCGGCTCAGCGTCACGTGCTCGGGGACCCAGCGCAACGGCCGGGACACGAGGTCGGTCTGCCCGACCAGCGACGAGTAGAGCAGCCAGCCGAACGGCGCGAGGATGACCACGGACGTGACGAGCGCCGCCACGTTGACGAAGACGCGGTAGCCGCGGCCAGCCCTCATGGCGCCCTCAGCTCACTCTGGCGCAGCAGGCGCAGGTACACAAGCGCGAGCAGCAGGATGGTCACCACTGTCAGGTACGCGAGGGCCGCGCCGACGCTGAACCGCTGGGCGGAGAACGCCTGCAGGTAGGTGAAGAACGTCACGGTCTGGGTGCCACTCGCGGGGCCGCCACCGGTCATCACGTAGATGATGTCGAAGACCTTGAAAGCCTCGATCGTCCGCAGCACGAGGACGAGCGCGATCGCCGGCCGCAGCAGCGGCAGCGTAATGCGGAAGAACGCCCGTACCGTGCCGGCACCGTCGACCCGAGCCGCCTCGTACAACTCGTTGGGAATGGTCTGCAGCCCGGCTAGGAGAAAGAAGGCCACCAGCGAGGTGTTCTTCCAGACGTCGGCGACGATCACCATGTTGAGCGCGAGGAACGGGCTCGTGCCCAGCCAGGACCGGTAGTCCTGCTGCAGGTGCAGCTGGGTGAGCACAGCGTTCGCGGCGCCGTACTGGGCGTTGAGGATCCACCGCCACATCGCGCCATTGACAATCGTCGGCAGCGCCCACGGCAGGATCACCACGGCGCGGAACAGCCATCGCAGCCGGATCGGCGCAGCCAGCAGCAGCGCCAGGCCGATCCCGAGAACCAGCTCGAGTGCCGTAGACACGACGGTGAAGTAGAGCGTGTGGCGCGCGGCCATCCACAGTCGAGGGTCGTTGAGGACGTCGGTGTAGTTGCGCAACCCGACGAACGGGTACGCCCCGGGGAACGGGCTGTCGACGTCATAGAACGAGATGACGAGGGCGCGCGCGGCCGGGTAGAGCACGACGCCGAAGACGACTGCGGCGGCCGGCAGCAGCAACAGCACGGCGAGCCGGGTCTGCCCGCGCCCAGCGGGCCGAACCCATACGCGCCACGGTGCCGCCGGCCGCCCCCCGCCCCGCGCCGGGCGGACCGGCGGGGGGCGGGACGTCTCGGCCGTCGTCACGCCAACAGACCGGTGGCCTGTCCGGCCGCGTCGTCCAGGGCCTTCTTGGGCTGCTTCTTGCCGAGCAGGGCGTTCTGCAGCTCGGCCTGGAGGATCTGGCTGATCTCGTTGTACCGGGGGACCTGCGGCCGGACGATCATTTCGCCGAGTGCCTTCTTGGCGACGGCGACGACCTGCGGCAGGCTCGAAATCACCTGCTGGTCGTCGTACGACTTGGTCCAGCACGGCAAGGAGCTCTTGGCGAACTTGTTCTGCACGTCGGCGCTGGTCATGTAGCTGACGTACGTCCAGGCGGCCTTCTGGTTCTTGCTGCCGGACGTGACCGACAGCGCCATGGAGCCGTTGCATCCGGGCGCGCCGCTCGGACCGGCAGGCGTCTGTCCCACGGCCACCTTGCCGGCGATCTTGGACTGCGCCGGATCGTTGGCGGCGTTGAACATGTACGTCCAGTTCAGCGCCATCGCGGCCTGGCCGTCGGAGAAGATCTTCCGGACGTCTTCCTCGAGCGACTCGACCGAGTTGGGGTTGGTGAGCTTGTCGTCGATCGAGTGCTTCATGAACTCCAGGGCCTGCACGCCGCCGCCGGTGTTGAACAGGACCTGCTTGCCGTCGTCGGAGAGGAACTTGCCGCCGAACGCCCCGAGCAGTTGGGTGTAGTCGCAGATGAGCGCCTCCGCCTGCTTCCAGCTCCAGACCAGCGGGAACTCGACGACCTTCTTGGCCTTCAGCTGGCGGGCGGCGGCCATGACGCCGTCCCATGTGGACAGTGACGCGGGGTCGACGCCGGCCTTCGTGAGCATGTCGGTGTTGTGGAAGAAGTACTTGGTGTCGAGGATCCACGGCACGCCGTAGTAGCGGTCATGGTAGACCGCGGTCGCCAGGGCACCGCCCAGCATGTCCGACTTCCAGGACGCCGGGAACTGGTCGGTGACATCGCTGACGATGCGTTTGGTGCCGAACTCCGCCGGCCAGATGACGTCGATGAGCACGACATCGAAGGTCCCGGCCGGTGCAGCGGCCACGATCTTGTCGTGCAGCGCCTCGTACGCCACGAACGTCGGCTCGACAGTGATCTTGGGATTGGCCGTCTGGAAGTCCGTGGTCATCTTGCGGATGTCGTCTTCGGAGTACCCCGCCTGCTTCATGAACAGAGCGGTGATCTTGCCTTCGCCGCTCCCTCCCCCGCCACCGCTCTCCTCTTTTCCACCCACATCGCATGCGCCCAGCGCCACGCCGGCACCAGCGATTGCCGATAGCCGAAGGAGGTTTCGTCTGGACAGCCCGCCGATCTGCTCTGACATGGTCGCCTCCCGGGCAACTTTTAATTAGGCTGCTTAACAAACTTGTACTCGGTCCGCGGTCCTGGGTCAAGGTCGCGTTGGCGAAGGAGCGATAAGATGTCCGTCCCGGTCGACACGTCCGAACGCAGCGTGCTCACCGCGTTGCTCGACAGCGTGCCGATGACCCGTCCCGAGCTGGCGGAGCGGACCCAACTGTCCCGCCCGACGATCTCCGAGGCGATCCGCCGGCTCGTCGACAACGAGCTGATCGTCGACGCCGGCGTACGGCGGGGCCGGCCCGGTCGCACGCCGACGTACTACCGTCTCGCCCCCACGGTCGGCTACCTGGTCGCGGTGGACATCGGCGGCGATAACGTGCGGGTCGCGGCTGCCGACATGGGCGGAACGGTCCAGTTCGAGCAGCGGCAGGCGACGCGGGGCACCGGTGCGCGGGCCATCGCGGCGCAGGCGGCCCGCATGGTCGGCACGGCCATGCGCACGGTCGACGGACGGCTCGGTCCGCTCCGCCGGGTCGGCGTCTCGGCGCCCGGCGTAATCCACGCGGACGGCCGGACCATGTCCATCGGCCACAACCTCGGCGAGGACGGCCCGTTCGATCTGCTCACCCCGCTGGAGTCGCGCATCGACGCACCGATCGTGCTGGACAACAACGTCAACCTCGCGGCGCTGGGCGAGCACTGGCGCGGCCACGCCCGGTCGGCCCGCACGTTCGCGTTCCTGGCGGTCGGCGCCGGTATCGGCATGGGCCTCGTACACGACGGGCAACTCGTGCGCGGGGCACACGGCGCCGCCGGCGAGGTGGCCTACCTGCCCCTACCCGGCTCGGTCCCGTCCGCGCAGCGAGGCGGGCACGGCAAGGAGCCCCTCGCCGCCGAGGCGGGAGGGTACGGCATCCTGGCCTCCGTCAAGGCCCACCGGAACTGGCCGGGTGCCCGGCCCACGACGGTGGAGGAGCTGTTCTCGTTGGCCGCCGCCGGCGTACCGCCGGCCATAGAGCTCGTCGAGGCCGAGGCTCGCCAGCTCGGCCTCACCGTGGCCAGCGCGTGCGCGGTCTTCGACCCCGAGCTGGTGGTGATCGGCGGCGGCGTCGGCAGCAACGCGATGCTGCTGCCCACCGTCCGGGGGATCGTCGACACTCACGTCCCCTTCCCGCCCCGCATCGAGACCAGCGCGCTCGGCGAGGCGGCGTCGCTGACCGGTGCCCTGAAGGTCGCTCTCGATGCCGCCCGCACGGAGTTGATACAGAACCTCGGCTTCCCCAACGGCGGATAGGAGGCACCATGGACACCTTCCCTCGGTTCGACGTGGAGGGCCGAGTCGCACTGGTCACGGGCGCGGCGCGCGGCATCGGTCAGGCCGTCGCGCTCGCGCTCGCCCGCGCCGGCGCCGACGTGGCGCTCGGGCTGCGGGATGCGGGCGCGGGCACCGATCTGGTCGGCGAGGTGGAGGCGCTGGGCCGCCGCGCGCTCCCGGTGCAGATGGACGTGCGGCGCACCGCAGAGGTGTTCGCGGCGGTCGACGAGACCGTCGCGCAGCTCGGCCGGCTCGACATCCTGGTCAACAACGCCGGCCTGGGCCCGGAGAATCCGGCGGAGCAGGTCCGCGAGGAGGATTTCGATCTCACGGTCGAGGTGAACCTCAAGGGCACGTTCTTCGCCAGCCAGGCCGCCGGCCGCGTAATGATCAAGCAGGAGTACGGCCGGATCGTGAACCTTAGCTCACAGGCCGGCTTCGTGGCGCTTCCCGGCGAGTCGGTGTACTGCATGACGAAGGCCGCCATCGCCCACCTGACCAAGTGCCTCGCGGTCGAGTGGGGACAGTATGGGATCACCGTCAACGGCGTGGCGCCGACGTTCATCGAGACGCCCGGCACCGCGGCCGCGCTGGCCGACCCCGCGATGCGCGCGGACATCCTCGAGCGCATCGCCGCGCTCCACCGCACCGGGGAACCGATGGAGGTCGCCGGTGTGGTTGTGTTCCTTGTCTCGCCCGCCGCGTCTCTCATCACGGGCGAAACGATTCTGATCGACGGCGGGTGGACCGCCCGGTGAACCGGCCACCGCCGGGCTAGCCGCTCGTCCTGTCGAGGTGCTGCAGGAGGTCGAACGCGGCAAGCTCGATGGCCTTGTGCCGCCACTCCGCCGCCCGGTACACGCACGCGATCAGGCCGGTGCGGTGAATCCGCCGGAAGTCGCCGTAGACGAACGCGTACCTGGCCTTCGTCTCATCCGCCGCACCCTCGGTCAGCCCGAGGTGCCACTCGGCGTACTCCTCCCAGGAGTGCGACCGCAGGAACGCGTTCTGGGCCTTCGCACCGGGCTGGACCTCACCCCAGTCGCTGTTCAACGCGTACTGTCGGGCGTCGATGAGCCGCCGGGCGCGGGCCACGGCCGCCTCGTTCACCGAGTACGTCGCCATGGCCCGTCAGTTCCCCCGTGCGCCCCCAGTTATGCCTGCCGGGCGCCCGCACCGGCCAGTTCCGGCTGCCGCTCCTCCGCCGCTGGCGCGGCCGGCCGCGGCCGCAGGAACCGCGATGCCCACCAGTTCGCCCGGCCGAGCATCGTCATCAGCGATGGCAGCACGACCGCACGGATGATCGTAGCGTCCAGCAGGATCGCCGCCGCGAGGCCGATCCCGAGCTGCTTCATGTCCACCGTGCTCAGCGTCGCGAAGATCGAGAACACGCCCACCATCACGATCGCCGCGCTGCTTACCACGCCGGCCGACGAGGTGATGCCCTGCGCCACGGCGTCCCGCGTGGACACCCCCCGGCTCGCGGCCTCCCGGATCCGGCTCACGACGAACACGTGGTAGTCCATCGACAGTCCAAAGAGGACCACGAACAGGAACAGCGGCAACCAGGACACGATGGCGCCCATCGAGGTGAAGCCGAGCAACCCCTCCGCCCAGCTGCCCTGGAAGACCAGGACCACGAGGCCGTACGCCGCGGCGGCCGATAGCAGGTTCAACGCGATCGATGTCAACGCGATCACCACCGACCGGAAGGTCAGCGTCATCACGAGGAACGTCAGGATCAGCACGAACCCCACCACAATGGGCAGCTTGCTCCAGACATGCGCGGCGTAGTCCTGGCTCGCCGCGACGTCGCCACCGACGGCGTACTCGAACCCGGGCAGGGTGCCGACCGTGGCCGGCACCAGGTCGGTGCGCAGCACCTGGAGCGACTCGCGGGCCTCGTCGGTGCGGCTGGGGTAGGGCGTGGCCACGTCGAGCACCGCCACCCGTCCGTCGGCCGACACCTCGATATCCGGACCGTCGACCTCCGCCGGCGCGAACAGCGGGTTCGCCGTCGCCCGGTCGGCCAGGTCGGTCAGGGCCGCCCGCGCGGCGCCCGCCTCCCCCGCGGGCACGCGCACGGCGACCTCGTGAATGGTGCCGGTGCTCGGGAACGCCGCGGTCAGCCGGTCGTACGCCTGCATGGCCGGCGTGGTTCGCGGCAGGTCCTCCATGCCCGGGAACTTCAGCTTCATGCCGAGTGCGGGCGCGGCGAGCGCGAGCAGCAGCCCGACGGAGATCACGAGCGTCAGCCGGGGCGACCGCAACGCGGGGCGCAACACCGCCGGCCAGAACCGGGCCGGCGCAGGCCGGCCGTCGGATCCGGTACGCCGCGTGGTCAGCCGCCACAGCAGAGGCACCCGCGGCCGGTCCACCCACCGGCCGAGCTTCGCCAGCAGCGCGGGCAGCACGGTCAGCGACCCGATCACGGCGACCGCGACCACCAGGATCGACCCCACCGCGAGCGAGGAGAACACGATGTCGCCGGCCAGGAACAGGCCCGCCATCGCGATGGACACGGCGAGACCGGACACGACGACGGCGTGCCCCGAGGTCTCCGCGGCGATCTCGACCGCGTCCAGCCCGGATCTCCCCTTCGCGCGCTCCTCGCGTTCTCGCCGCACGTAGAACAGCGAGTAGTCAACCCCGACCGCCATGCCGATCAGCAGGATCACGCTGCTCGTCACGTCGGTCGCCGGCACCAGGTGCGAGGCCAGAGTGGACAGGCCCATCGCGGCGGCCACCGACGACACCGCCAGCAGCACCGGTACGCCGGCGGCGATGAGAGCACCGAACGCCACCACGAGAATGGCGAGCGTCACCGGCAGGCTCAGCACCTCCGCGCGCTTGAAGTCCTTGCCCAGCGTGTCGTCAAGTGCCTTACCGATCGACGGGCCCCCCACCTCCTCGACCCGCAGCTCGGGATGCGCGGCCTGGACCGCCGCTGTGGCGTCCAGCAACGGCTGCACGCGGTCGCTGGCCTTTTCCGGATCTCCGGTCATCGTGATCGGCACGAGCAGCGCCGTGCCGTTCCGGGCCGACACCGGGTCGGCGACCTTCGCCACGCCGGGTAGGGCCCGCAGCCGGTTCGTCGCGTCGGTGGCGGCCGCGCGCGCGGCCGCGGGGTCGAGCGCGCCGGCTCGAGCGGTGATCAGCACGTTCTCGACCGCGGCGTTGTCGAAGTTGCCCGCCGACGCGATGGCGTCGGCGCGGCCAGCCTCGCCGATGCGCTGATCGGCGTCGGTGGCCTGGTTGAGGCCGGCCATCGTGCCCCCCACGAAGCAGACGGCCACGAACACGACCCACAGCGCCATGGCACGCCACGGGTGCTCGGCGCTCCACCGCGCCACCCGTACCGTCATCGGTCGCCTGCCCATCTCGGGCTCCCCTCCTGTGAGATTCCTGAATGCCACCGACGCTAGGGTCGGCGGGACCCTGCGCCATCCGGGAACGACCCGCCCTCATCCCGGAAGAGTTCGGGCGCCAGGACCCCGATGGCGGTCAGGGTTATCCCCGGAGGTCGAGTGGCACGCTGACCGGTGGACGGCTCTGGCAGGATGTCGGTCGTGCCGACACTCGTGGGCAACCGCTTCCAGCTCGACCGAATGCTCGGCCGGGACGCGGTGTCGGAGGTGTGGTCGGCGCGCGACGTGCATCTCGGCAACCCGGTCGCCGTGCGGATGCTCTCGGCGTCCGCGCTCGACGACCCGGTCGCCCTGCGGCGACTCGACGCCGAGGCCCGCGCGGTGGCGGGCCTGGCGCACCCGAACACCGTCGCGGTCTACGACTCAGGACTCGAAGGTGGCCACGCGTACCAGGTGCTCGAGCTCGTGGACGGCCCGTCGTTGGCCGCGGTTCTGGCGGCTGGTCCGCTGCCGGCGACCCGGGCCGTCGACATCGCAGCGCAGATCTGCGCTGCCCTGTCGGCGGTGCACGCCGCGGGCGTGGTCCATCGTGACCTCGGCCCCGACGACGTCCTGCTCGGTCCGGACGGCGTGGTGAAGGTGGGCGGCTTCGGCATCGCCCACCTGCGCGCGGACACCCCGAACGATCCGCGCACCGACCTGTACGCGGTGGGTTGGCTGCTGTACGCGATGCTCGTCGGCGGTCCGCCGCCCGTCGACCACCACGGCGCCGTGCCGGCCCTGCGCGATCAGCGCCTCGATGTCTCCCCCGAGCTGGCCGCCCTCGTCGGCCAGCTGCTAGCCGTCAATCCGGCCAACCCGTCCGGCCCGGCGCTCAGCGCGGAGGAGGCGGGGCGACGCCTGACGGAGGCCCCGGAGTGGCCCCCCGCGCGGACGGTTGCCGTCGGTCGACCGCGGCACTCCGCGACCGCGGCGGAATGGAGCCGTTGGCGGCGTCCCGCGATTCTAGCCGCCGTGGCGGTCGCCGTGCTGGTCACCTTGCTGACGGTGGCTCTCGTGTCGCGTGACCGCGGTCGTCCGGCGGCCGCGCCGTCCGCGCCCGCCTCACCGACGATCATCGAAACCGTGACCGAACCGACGGCCACGCCGGACGCGTCGCCGTCACCGTCACCGTCACCGACGCCCACCGCGTCGGCGTCGCGGGCCCCCCGCGCCGCCCTACTCATCGCGGCACTCCGGAGCCGCCTCCCGGGGCTCGTCCAGGACGGCGAGCTCACCTCGCGGTCCGCCCAGGAGCTCGACCGTCGGCTCGGCGACGCCGCGCGTTCGGTGGCCGCCAACCAGCCAACCGCCGCGTGGAACACGATGCAGGTGACCGCCGACCGGGTGGTCAGACTGCATCGCCAACACAAGATCACGGACGCCGGCTACGACGTCCTCAAGGCCGCTCTCGCGGAGATCGCGGACGCGCTGCCGCACTGAGCACGGCCGGCGCACCGCAGTCGGAAAGCCGACCCGGTCGCTGTGGCGACTGGCCGCGTCGGGTACCCGGCCTACCGTTGGCCGGAGGGTGACGACCATGCCGGACAGCTTTCTGCCATCGCGCGACGGCTTCGCGTTCGCCAACACGTGGCCTAGCCAGCCGGCGGTCTCCCTGTCCACGCCGTTCGGACCGGTCCACCTGGGCGACGCCGCCGCCGGCCTGTGTGGCGGCATGGTCTTCGCGGCCCTCGACTACTGGCGGGCCGGCCAGGTCGCATCGGTGGAGCGGCCGGAAGCGGGCGAACCGCTCTACGGCTTCCTGGTGCGCCGCCTCGTGGACTCTTGGCACGTTCCGGCCGGAGTCGTCCAGTACTACCAGTGGATGAACCTGCCCGACGGGGACGCCAGCTTCACGATGTTCCGCCGTCGCGTGCTCATCGAGCGCGGTCTCGCCTGGCGCACGATCAGGGTCCAGTGGCCGCAGGTCTCGAGAGACCTCGACCGCGGCACTCCGGTGCCGCTCGGTGTGGTAACCGTGGCGTCGCGGGATCCGCGGGACCTGGCGCTGAACCATCAGGTACTGGCCGTCGCCTACGAGAAGGTCGGGACCGCGGTCACCGTGCGGGTGTACGACCCGAACCGTGGCCGCCAGGACGACATCTTCATTCGCTTCGACAGCCGCTCCCCGACCCGGCCGACGACGTTCGAGCACAACCTCGGCATCGGCGAGCGTCGGGTCCGCGGCTTCTTCCGCGGCGCGTACACCCCGGACGACCTGCCGGGCGCCTGACCCGTCTCGGCGGGGCTACGGTCGCTCGTCGGCGCGCGGCGGCCGCACGAGGCTCGCGTACCGCCGGCGGCTCGCTCCGTAGAGCGCAAAGTTGAGCCGTGCCTCGCCGAGGCCGAGCTCACCGTTGGGACCTGCGTCCAGCACACCCGTTCGGAGGTCGCTTCGACCGTCGTCGGTCCAGTAGCAGACCGGACAGGTTCTGCACCCTGTGCGGTAGCCACAGCACGGGCAGGGCAGCAGCTGATCCATGCAGCCAGCCTCCACGGTCGAACATGAGGGATGGATCCGCCGGCAATGCGGCTGACCGTCTAGGAGTAGCGGAATCAGTCCGCCGGGACAAGGCCGACCGGCGTGGCGCCGTCAAAGTCGGCACAGCGTGGCGTGGCCGAGTCCCGGCACGACTCAGCGGTCACCCGCGATGTAATGCGTCAACGCCGTGCGCTCGGTCTCCAGCTCATCGATCCGGTTCTTGACGATGTCGCCGATGCTGACGATGCCGCACAGGGCGCCGTCGCGCACCACCGGTAGGTGCCGGATCCGGCGATCCGTCATGATCCGCATCAGATCCTCGAGGGCCGCCTCGGGCTCGACGGTGTGCACCTCGGCGGTGTAGATCTCCGTGACGGGTGCGGACAGCACGGCGTCCCCGCGCGCCGCCAGTGCTCGGACGACGTCGCGCTCGCTGGCTATGCCGTCGACGGAGACACCATCGCGCGACACCACCACCGCGCCGATCCGGTGCTCGGCCAGCACGGCGAGAAGTCGCCGGATGTCGGTGTCGGGTGGAACGGTGACGACGTCCCTTCCCTTGACGCGCAGTATGTCGTTGATACGCATCTGGCCTCCCGAGACGGCGCGGATTCCCATCATTATCGTGCCGCAGACCCACGATGCGTGATGCCGCCGGCGCGGTAAAGTCCGAACGCCCGGTCAACGACCGGGGCCTTCGCGCCTCAGGCCGGTGGCCGACCGGCGCTCGACACCCACGTGCGGTCCGCGGCAGGCAGCCACACGCGGTCCGGATCGGCCGCGACCTCGACGGGCACGGCGACGTCAAGGTCGGCGTACGCGAGCAGTCGGTCGATGACCGACTCCGGTACGCGAGGGCGCCACATCACCGACCAGGCGAACACGGGCGTGGGTGCGACGATCGGCACGACGCGGAGCCGCGTGATCGCGGGCGGCGGCATGCCGAGGCCGTACAGCGTGACCGTGTTCAGATCCCTGGCCGGCCGATCGAGGAAGTAGTCGAACCCCGCCTTAGGCCCGGCGGGGTCCAGCTTGATGTCGAACTCATCCGTCAGTTCGTCCAGCAACGACGTCCAATCCACCGGAGCACTCGCCGTGGGGAACCACAGCCTCAAGTCGCGGAGCTCGGCCAGTTCCACAGTGGATCGCACGGCGAGCGGGTGGTCCGCACCGACCAGCAGCCCGATCGGCTCGAGCAGAGCGAGCCGACGCCGGACATCGGCGGGCCACGGTCGCTCGATGGCCCGACCGAACGCGATGTCGACGTCGCCGCGACGCAGCGCGGGTACGGTCGGCAGCAGGCTGGTCTGGGTGGTGATCTCGACGGGGAGATCCGGGTCGTGCTCGAGCGCCTCGCGGACCAGGCGCAACACGGACAGGTGCTCGTACATGACGTCGACCCGGAACGGGCCGGCGCCCACGCCGACCGCGCCCGCCGCGGCGTCGACCGCGGCGAGGGCGCGCCGGGCGTGTGGGAGGAACCGCTCGCCGGCTGCGGTGAGGTCGACGCGCCGGTTGGTCCGGTCGAAGAGGCGGGCGCCCAGGATCTCCTCCAGCTTGTGTATCCGCTTCGACAACGCCTGCTGCGTGACGAACAGCCGGGCCGCGGCCCGGCCGAAGTGATTCTCTTCGACGGTCGCCACGAACGCCCGGAGCAACCCAGTGTCCAGGTCCACGCCTCCAATCTGCGTCGACAACCAATGGTTGTCAATCGCGCCCGGGTTTCTGTTGGACGCCGCGGCGCCCACGCAGATTCGCTGAGGACATGGAACTCAGGCGAATGCTGGAAGCGACCGGCCGGGCGTGTGCCGCCCATCCATTGCGCGTCGCGGGCGGCTGGCTGGCCGTCCTTGCGGTCGTGGTAGCCCTGTCGGCCACCGTCGGCGGCACGCTGCGCGACGCGATGACGGTGCCAGGAACGTCGAGCGACCGCGCGTACGCGCGGTTGCTCGCCGGCTTCCCGGCCGAGGCCGGCGCCGAGGCGCACGTGGTCGCCCGATGGCCCGACAGCTCCCCGGACCGTGCCGCCCTGGCGCGCGCGATCGGTGACGTGCGCGGGCTGGCCGGCGTCCGGACCGTGGACGAGCGGGACAGCGCCGACGGCCGCACCACGCTGCTCGAAGTGCGGTACGACGCCGAGGTGGCCGACGTCCCGCTGCGCGCCGCTACGGACGCGCTCACCCGCGCGTCAGCGCCCCTGGCGGACGCCGGCGCGCGGGTCGGCGTCGGCGGCGAGGTGCCCGAAGCGATCCAGGGACCCAACGGACTGGCGGAGACCGTCGGTGTCGGGATCGCCCTGGTGATCCTGCTGGTCGCCTTCGGGTCGGCGCTGGCCGCCGGCCTGCCGCTGCTGATCGCCGGCGTCGCCGTAGGCGCGGGGTTGGGCCTGATCACGCTGTTGGCGCGCGGATTGGACGTCAACACGGTCAGCCCGACGCTGGGCAGCATGATCGGCCTCGGGGTCGGCATCGACTACGCCCTGTTCGTCGTCGCGCGGCACCGAGAGGGGATGCTCAACGGGCTGGGCTCGATCGAGGCCGCCGCCCGAGCCACCGCCTCGGCGGGCCGGTCGGTCGTGTTCGCCGGCGGGACCGTCCTCGTCGCCATTACCGGTCTGGCCCTCAGCGGCGTACCCAGCTTCGGGTCGATGGGGTTGGCCGCCGGGCTGGTCGTGCTCTGCGCTGTGGCCGCCTCGATCACGCTGCTTCCCGGCATGCTCGGCGCGCTCGGCCACCGGGTGTTCGGCCGGCGGGCCCGGCGCACAGCCGCGGGCTCCACGCGGGCCGGATTCCGGTCGCGCTGGGCCGAGCGAATGGGTCGCGCTGTCGTACGCCGGCCCGCCATCTGGCTCACCGCCGCCGTCGTTGCCATGCTCACTCTGGCCGCCCCGGCGCTGGGCATGCGGCTCGGCCAGAACGACGCCGGCAGCGAACGCGCCTCGAGCCCGACCCGCCAGGCGTACGACCTGGTGGCCACCGGCTTCGGACCCGGCGCCAACGGTCCCCTCACGATCGTGGTCGACCGCCACCGCGTGGACGACCCGACGCTGACCCGCCTCGTGGCCGACGTCGCGGCCACCCCCGGAGTTGCCGGAGTGTCTCCGCCGGCAGTGTCACCGGACGGCGATACGGTGGCCTTCCAGGCCACGCCTAGCAGCGGGCCGCAGGACGACCGGACGTACGCGCTCGTACACCGGCTGCACGACGGCCTTCCGGCCGGGGTCGACGTGACCGGACCGACCGCCACCATCGTCGACATGACCGGCACGCTCAGTGCCCATCTCTGGCAGGTCATCGGCGCCGTGCTCGCCGCCACGTTCGTGCTGCTCGTGTTCGTGTTCCGTTCGCTCGTGCTGCCGGTCAAGGCGGTGCTCACCAACCTGCTGTCGGTGGGTGCCGCGTACGGCGTCATGACACTGGCGTTCCAGACCCAGGTAGGGGCGCGGTTGGTCGGGCTCGACGCCCCGGTACCGATCGCCGCCTGGGCACCAGTCGTACTGTTCGCGATCCTCTTCGGACTGTCCATGGACTACGAGGTCTTCATGCTCAGCCGGGTGCGCGAGCGGTACGACCAGACCGGAAGCGTGCCCGCGAGCGTCGTCTCCGGGCTAGCCGACACGGCCCGGATCGTCACATCCGCGGCCGGCATCATGATCGCGGTGGCACTGGGCTTCGCGCTCGACCCGAGCGTGCAGGTGAAGATCATCGGAGTCGGCATGGCCGCCGCCATCTTCGTCGATGTCACGGTCGCCCGGCTGATGCTCGTCCCCGCCGCCATGGCACTGCTCGGCGAGCGCAACTGGTACCTCCCCCGTTGGCTCGACGGCCGATCCCCGGCGCCAGCCTCGGCCCGGACGCATCCGGCCGAGCACGACCGGGACGACACGCTCGCCGGCCTCCGGGCCTGACTCTCGGCGGCATCCTCAGCGAGGATGAGACGCATGCCGAGAGGTCAGAGCCGGCACGACCGCGATGCCGGCGGCCCAGCGGATCTGCTCGCCGCCAAGGCCGTGTTACGCGAGGAGGTCTGGGCGGCGCTCGGCGCGGCGCGCGTCGCCCGGTTCCCGGGCGCGGCCGGGCGGATCCCGAACTTCGCCGGCGCCGAGGCCGCCGCGGAGCGGCTGCGGGCGACGGACGAATGGCGGCGCGCCGGGACCATCAAGGCGAACCCGGACTCAGCGCAGCTGCCGGTCCGCGAGCGTGCCCTCCGAGATGGCAAGACGGTCTATATGGCGGTGCCGCGGCTCACCGAGCCGGACCCGTTCTTCCTCCTCGATCCGGACCACCTCGCCGACACGCCGCGGCGCGCCGCCTCTATCCGGGGCGCCTCCCGTTCTGCGCGGCGGGTCGCGATCGCCGACCTGGCGCCGGTGGACATGGTCGTCATGGGCTGCGTCGCGGCCGGCGAGGACGGCACTCGGCTCGGTAAGGGCGGCGGATTCGCTGATCTTGAGTTCGCGCTCGCCGCCGAGGCCGGCCTCATCGCGCCGGACGCGTTGGTGGTCACGACGGTCCACGAACTGCAGGTGCGGCCGCCGGGACGGATCCCCAACACGGCCCACGACGTGCCGCTCGACCTCGTGGTCACACCCGACCGGATCATCGACTGCCGCGAGCGGCGACCCGGCCGCCCGGTGGGCGGGCTCCGCTGGGCAGAGCTGACGGCGGAGAAGATCTCCAGCATTCCCCTGCTCGCCCTGCTGGCCGACCGGAGCGGATCGACTCACCTCACATCGAAAAGTCTGGATCAGTCTTGATGATGGAGAACGCGCCACCCTGGGGGTCCGCGAGGTTGGCGAAGCGCCCGGCCGGCGAATCCTGCCGCGTCATCTCGGTGCCGCCCAACTGGACCGCCTGGTCGGCGATCGCGTCGCAGTTGTCGACCTCGAAGTAGATCGACCAGTGTGAGGGCATCGGACCCCACTCGGGTCGGATCTCCATGGCCCCGGCCACGGACTTGCCGCCCGCCTCGATCAGGGTGTACGTGCCGCCGTCGCCGGCGTCGACGTCGCGGGTGGAGACGCCGAACACGCGCTCGTAGAAGGCCTTGGCGGCAGCGATGTCGCTGGTCATCAGCTCGGCCCAGGTCAGGCTGCCGGGCTCCTGCATGACCTCGACCCCTTGGTGTGCGCCGGGCTGCCAGACCGAGATGAACGCGCCGGCGGGGTCGGCGAAGACCGCCATGATGCCCTGATCCATGACCTGCATCGGCGCCATGATGACCTTGCCGCCGGCGGCCTCGACCTTGTCGGTGGTGGCGCCGGCGTTGTCCGTGGCCAGGTAGGTCGCCCACGAGGTGCCCTGGGCCGGGTCGGTCGTCGGGCCGACGCCGGCCACCTGCTTCCCGTCTTTCAGGAACGCGCCGTAGCCACCGGCGTCCGGCCCGAAATCCGCGTAGGTCCAGCCAAACAGCTGCGTGTAGAAGGCGACCGCCCCATCGACGTCCGACGTGCCGATGTCAACCCAGTTGGGAGTACCGGTCGGAAACTGTGGAATCGTCATAGCGCCATCGTTGCTCAACCCTCCGACAATTTCCGGGCAACCGGACACCCGACCGATCCACCACAGGGAGCCATGTACTTTCAGCACTCCGCGGAGATCTGGGCGGACCACCCAGACCTCGTCGCCGGCGTGGTCTTCGCGGCCGGGATCACCGGGAACGCATCCGTCGATCATCAACTCGCCGGATTCACCACGGTCGCCGAGACGCGGCTCGCGGTCAGCTCGGAGGCCGAGTTTCCCGAGATACTGGCGTGGCGACGCACGTTCTCGAGGATGGGACTCAAGCCGACACAGTATCGGTGCGCCGCCGAGTCGCTGCTGCGGCGCTACCGGAGGGAGCGGACGCTCCCACGGATCCATCCCCTGATCGACCTGTGCAACGCGATCTCGCTCGCGTTCGCGATCCCGGTCGCCGTGTTCGACCTAAGCAAGATCTCCGACGGTCTCGAGGTTCGCCACGCACGGGGCGACGAAAGGTACCTCACCTTCTCGGGCGAGACGGAACACCCGGAACCGCACGAAGTGATCTTTGCCGACACCGCCGGGCAGGCGCACGCTCGGCGGTGGACGAACCGGCAGAGCGGCCAATCGGCGGTACGCGACGCGACGAGCGCGGTCCTTGTCGTCGCCGAGGCGATGCATGGTTCGGCGTCCACGGACGTCCCGAACGTCACCGCCGTCGTCGCCGACGAGGTGCACCGCGTTTGGTCGGCATCGCCGAGCACCGCGGTGTTGAACAAGGACTCGCCACGGTTCGAGTTCTGACCTGTCGCCACGATCCGGGACGGTCGCTACCGCCGGGCGGTCCGGCCCAGCGGCGCGGCGCCGGCGGCCAGCCACCGTTCGACGCTCTCCGTATAGGCGGCGACGAGTTGCGCCTCGGCGCGGTGCCGCGAGATGACCGCCCTCGCCTGGTCGGGCTCGTGGCCGCGCAGCCGCAGCACGGCGTACGCGAGCATGACCGAGCGCCGACGGCCTTGATGGCAATGGATCAGCACGCTGGCGTACGGGTCGTCGGCGAGGGCCCGGGCGGCGAAGTGCGCGGCGGACGACCACAACCGGGGAGGCTGAGGCTGGCCGAAGTCCCACATCGGGGCGTGGACGACGCGAGACCGTCCGAACAGGGCACGCTCGACGGCGAGATCCTGAGAAATCCACGTCTGCGCCGTCGCCCGGCAGTTGACGACGTGCGTGACGCCCTGCTCGGTCAGCCTTGGCAGCGTCGCGGCCGTCGGTACGCAGCCGATCGCGATGCGCTGGTCGCCGAGCCAACTCAGCCAGGCGCTGCGCGGGCTGGGGCCATAGAAACGTGTGCTGTAGTCGTGATACCGCTGGCGCCACGTGCCCATGTCGTCGTCACCCTCACCAACGGTACGCGCCACCGCCGGCCGCCGGCTTGAGACGTGCTTGGTAGCCAGTAAGCGCACCCCTACTGTTGCCTCATGTCTGACCCCAGCTTTCCCACTACCGACGAGCAGATCCAGCGCGCAAACACGTCGGGCCGTCCCTCCGTCGTGTTCATCCACGGCCTGTGGCTGCTACCCAGCAGCTGGGACAGGTGGGCAGCGGTCTTTGAGGAGGCCGGCTATTCGACCTTGACCCCCGGGCTGGCCCGACGATCCGAATACGGTCGACGAGGCCAAGGCGCACCCGGAGACCTTCGCGAACAAGACCATCGGGCAGGTGGCGGACCACTTCGTGGACGTGATTGGCAAGCTGTACAAGAAGCCCGCCGTGGTCGGGCACTCGTTCGGCGGCCTGCTGACCCAGATCATCGCGGGCCGCGGTCTATCGGCCGCGTCCGTGGCGGTGGACCCGGCCCCGTTCCGGGGCGTACTGCCGCTGCCGTTCTCGGCGCTGAAATCGGGGTTTCCCGTGCTCGGCAACCCACGCAACCGGCACCGGGCGGTGCCGCTGACCTACGACCAGTTCCGGTACGCGTTCGCCAACGCGGTCTCCGAGGACGAGGCTCGCGAGCTGTACGACGCCTACACCGTGCCAGCCTCCGGTGCGCCGCTGTTCCAGGCCCCCACCGCCAACCTCAACCCGTGGACCGAGGCCAAGGTGGACACCGACAACCCCGACCGTGGCCCAATGCTGATCATCTCCGGCGAGAAGGACCACACCGTGCCGTGGGCGATCGCCAACGCTTCCTACAAGCAACAGAAGGACAACTCAGGGGTGACCGAGATCGTGGAGATACCCAACCGCGGGCATGCGCTGACCATCGACAGCGGGTGGCGCGAGGTCTGCGATACCACTCTGAACTTCGTCAAGCGCTTCGTCCAGTAGAAGCACTGCGACATGTGCGTCGAGCTAGACCCGACGCACATGTCCCGCCGAATCCTTTGCTCTGCTTCCGCCGAGGAGACACTCGTTGGCGGAGGGCGAGCCGACCAAAGGCCGAGCGGCAGCCCGACCGAAGGACGAACGCATTATCGGCCGCCAGGCGTTTCCCCACGGGAAGCAGAGCAAAGGATTCGGCGGGACATCGGCGAGCTCGCGCCGATACGCCGGAGGCAGGCGGGCGGCGCGGGTATCAGCCGTGCTCCTCCAGCTTGAAGGAGATCTGCAGGCGAGCGCGGTACGCCCGGACCTGACCGTTGTCGATGTCCATATCGAGCTTGACCACCTCCGCCACCCGCAGATCCCGCAGAGTCCTTCCCGCCCGCTCCACGGCGGCGGCGGCGGCCTTTTCCCATGACTCGGTGCTGGTGCCCACGACCTCGGTAAACGTGTAAATGCTGTCGGACATGACTGCACCCCCTGACACCCGGGACGGTTGATCGCTCGGTGCGGCTGAACCTACACCTCCCGCGCGCCACCCGACAGTGGCCGCACGGCGGCGGTCCAAGCGGCCGAACCTGAGCCTCCGCGGGCGCCTGCCGGGGGAGGATGGGCGGCATGACCGACGTCGAGTCCTCGGCCAACGCCTGGACCCGACGCACCGCGTGGGTGCGCACCATCGATACGCCGCTGCGCGAGTTCCTGCGGACGGAGACGGGCAGCGCCGCGGTGCTGCTGGGGGCGGCGCTGGCGGCGCTGCTGTGGGTCAACATCGACCCTTCGTCGTACGAATCCGTCTGGCAGACGCCGCTGTCCATTAACGTCGGCAGCGTCGGGGTGTCGCAGGACCTCCGCGGCTGGGTGAACACGGGCCTGATGACGTTCTTCTTCTTCGTTGTCGGCCTGGAGGCGCGCCGCGAGTTCGACATCGGAGAGCTGCGCGAGCGGCGCCGCCTCGCGGTGCCGCTGGTCGCCGGACTCGGCGGGATGGCCGTACCCATCGCCATCTACGTCGCGGTCAACGCGGGCCGTTCCTCGATCCACGGGTGGGGCACGGCGATGGCCACCGACACGGCGTTCGCCCTCGGCATGCTGGCGCTGGTCGGTCCGCGGTTTCCGGAACGGCTGCGCGCCTTCCTGCTGACCGTCGCGGTGGTCGACGACCTGGCATCGCTCGTGGTGATCGCCGTCGCGTACAGCGAGCACGTGGTGTGGCCGGCGCTGGCCATCGCCGCGGGCGTGTTCGCCCTGGGCCTGCTCTTTCGGGCGCGTCGGCTCCGGTACGGCCTGATCTACGGCATCGTCGGCGCAACGGCCTGGGTCGCGCTGTTCGAGTCCGGCGTCGACCCGGTGGTGGTGGGTCTGGCGATGGGCCTCATGGTCTTCGCGTACCCCGCCCCACGCAGCCAGCTGGAGCGGGCGACCGACCTGTTCCGGCTCTTTCGCGAGCAGCCGACCCCGGAACTCGAGCGGTCGGCACGACTCGGACTGGAGCGAGCCATCTCGTTCAACGAGCGGCTGCAGGTGCTGTACCACCCGTGGACCAGCTACGTGATCGTGCCGCTGTTCGCCCTCGCCAACGCGGGCATCGAGATCAGCGGTGGCTTTCTCGGCAAGGCGTACACGTCGCCCATCACGCTCGGGATCGCGGTGGGCTACGTAATCGGCAAGCCGGCCGGCATCGTGAGCGCCACCTGGCTGCTCGGCCGGGTCAGCCGCGGTCGGCTGCGCCCGCCGGTCGGCTGGGCCGCGGTCGCCGGGGCGGGCACCATCGCGGGCGTCGGCTTCACCGTCTCCCTGCTCGTGGCCACGCTCGCCTTCACCGGTGCCCAGCTGGAGGAGGCCAAACTCGGCGTGCTGACCGCGGCGCTGACAGCGTCGATTGTGACCTGGCTGGTCTTCCGGGTCACCGCGCTGCTCCCGCCGCGCCGGCGGGCGCGTGCCCTGCTCGGCACCGCGGAGTCCATTGTAGACCTCGCCGTGCCGGTCGACCCGGACCGCGACCACATCCGGGGCCCGCACGAGGCGCCGGTGACGCTCGTCGAGTACGGCGACTTCGAGTGTCCGTACTGTGGACAGGCGGAGCCCGTGGTCCGTGCGCTGCTGGCCGGCCACGGCGAGGTGCGGTACGTGTGGCGGCATCTTCCGCTGACCGACGTCCACCCGCACGCTCAGCTCGCCGCCGAAGCCGCCGAGGCGGCGGACGACCAGGGGGCGTTCTGGCCCATGCACGACATGTTGCTCGAGCACCAGGGCGAGCTACGCCCCGCCGACCTCATGGACTATGCCGAGCGGCTCGGCCTCGACGTCGAAACGTTCAGCGACCACGTACGCCGCCGGCGCGGCGCGGCGCGCATCGCCGCGGACGTCGACTCCGCCGACCTGAGCGGGGTCTCCGGAACTCCGACCTTCTTCATCAACGGGCGGCGGCACCGCGGTGCGTACGACATCCAGACGCTGACCGCCGCGGTGAGAGCGGCCCGGGCCCGCGCATCGATCACGGTGTGACGCCCCGCGGCGTCGGGGTCGTACCCCGTGCTCGTCCGCATATGGAAGGCTGAGCAGCGGCGGGCGGGGGCATGGGGGGCCGGCCGAGTGGAGGCGGGCGATGATCCGTCGCGATGACATGTGGGAGTACCTGCGTGGCTCGTTGTGGGTGCTTCCCGGTGTGTCGGTGGTCGCCGCCCTGACCACCGGCGCCGTGCTGTCCCAGGTGAACCTGAGCACCTCCTCCCCACTCGCGTTCCAGGGAACTCCGGACGATGCGCGCAACCTGCTGATCGGCATCAGCGGGACGATGGTGACGGTGATCGCGCTGCTGCTCGGCCTGACCGTGGTCGCGTTGCAGTTGTCCTCGACGCAGTTCTCCCCACGGCTGCTGCGCAACTTCCTGCGTGACCGGCCCAACCAGATCGTCCTCAGCGTGTTCGTGGCCACCTTCGTCTACAGCGCGGCCGGGCTGTACACGGTGGGCGTGTCCGGCGGCAACCGCACCACCGAGTTCCCCAGGCTCGCGGTGTCCGGCGCGATCGTTCTGCTGTTCGTCAGCCTCGGCTTGCTGGTGTTCTTCGCCGACCATCTCGCCCACTCGATCCAGATCGAGGGGATCATGTCGGTGGTCGAGCGGAACGCGCTGGCGGTGATTCGGGGCGGGCTGCTCGAGGGTGGCCCGATGCCAATGCCCGTCCCGGAGCGGGCCGTCGCCGTTCCCGCGCGGCGTTCCGGCTACGTGCAGGTGGTGCACGTCGAGCGGCTGCTCGCGTACGCCGACCGTCGTCAGATTCTGGTCCGGCTCCGGCCACGGGTCGGCGAGCACGTCGTCGCCGGGACCACGCTGGCATGGGTGTGGCCGGTCCAGCCGGAGCGGTCGGTGCCCGACACGGCCGCTCTGCATCCCGTGCTGGAAGACGCGGTCCGCGTCGGTCGGGAGCGGACCTTCGAACAGGACGCCGCGTTCGGCATCCGGCAGCTTGTCGACATCGCATGCAAGGCCATGTCACCGGCGATCAACGACCCGTACACCGCGGTACAGGCCATCGACCGCCTGTCGGTGCTGTTCTGCGCCCTGGCGGTGCAGCGCTTGGGCACCCATGTGACCCAGGGCTCGACCGGCGCGCGGGTGATCGTCCCGGGGCGGCACTTCGCCGACTACCTCGCCACCATGGCCGGGTTGATCCGGCGGTACGGCGCGGGCGAGCCCACCGTCGCCGCCGCGCTCCTGCGACTACTCGCCAACTGCGCCGTGGTGGGCGACCCGGACCCAGACCGGCTGGCCGCGATCGAGGAACAGGCGCGCCTGGTCGTGGAGGACGCCGAGCGCAGGGTCGCCCAATCGGCGGATCTTGCGCGGGTGTACGAGGAAGCACAGGCCGTGCGGACGGCCGTCGCTAGCCGCCTCAGGACGGCGGGGTGAACGGGCGTGGGTCGAAGTACACGCGGATCATCGAGATGCGACCGGAATCGACGTGGTACCACTCGGCGATCGGAACGGTGCCGGCCGGCGTGGCGGTGTGCATGTCGTAGAACACCGCGACGTCCTGGCCGTCGACAAGCACCCGCCGCGTGGTCGTGCTCGCGACGATGTGCGCCAAGCCGGTGATCGCTTGAATGTAGTCGTCGGCGTTGTCGAAGGTGTCGATCGGCCCGGCGAAGTCCAGATCGTCGGACAGATACATGCGGGCGGTACCCAAGTCCTTCGCTTCCCAAGCCGTGCGGAATGCGTTCACCGTCTCACTGGCGCTCATGGGCTCTACCCTTTCTATCGACGCTTTCGGTACGGGTCACACGATCACCGGCGAACGCGCGGCTGGTTATGGTTGAGGCGACGAAGTTCTTGTCCGAGCGTCCAAGGGGCCGGTGATGCGCCAGCTCAACCTCCATCCCGACGACGCGGTATCCGATCTGCTGTCCCGGATGCAGGTGCACAGCACCGTGTACTGCCTCGCCGAACTCGGCGCGCCGTGGGGGCTTCGGGTGGTCGGCCGGAACGTGGCGAAGTTCCACCTGATCCTCGAGGGACAGGCATGGCTCGTCCCCGACCGGCGCGAGCCCGTACGAGTCTCAGCCGGTGATCTGGTGATCCTTCCGCATGGCGCCGCCCACGCGATCAAGGATGATTCCGCCTCGGCGGTGGAGGCGCTGGACTGGATCCTGCTCGAGCACCCGCTCCGCGGCGGCGCGCGACTGTCCTACGGCGGGCCGGGCGCCGTCACGAAGATGCTGTGCGGGGGCTTCGGTCTGCGCCAGACGGCGCCACAGGTCGCCGGCGTGCTGCCCGAAGTGTTCATCGTGGACGCCACAAGCGATCGATCGGCGCCATGGGCCACGACGATATTCAACCTGCTGCGGCACGAGGAGTCCGAGTCGGCGCCCGGTGCCAAGGCGATCTTCGCCAAGATCGCCGACGTATTCCTCGCCCAGGCAATCCGTGCCTTCCTGACCGACCGACCGGATCACCGTGCGGCGACCGTCGAGTCACTCGCCGATCCGCAGATCGCCGAGGCGGTCCGCCTCATGCATACCCAGCCCGACCATGGCTGGACCGTCGCCGAACTCGCTTACCGGATCGGCATGTCCCGATCGTTGTTCAGCGACCGGTTCCGTCAGCTCGTCGGCGAGCCACCGGTGCGGCACCTGACCCGGACGCGGCTAAGCCAAGCCGCGGCCCACTTGGCGACCACCACCCGCACCCTCCACGAGATTGCCAGGCTATGCGGCTATGACAGCGACGCCGCCCTGTCCAAAGCGTTCAAGCGCGAGTACCGCATGACCCCCGGCGTCTACCGCGCCACCGCGTCGCGCCGCCCGCCGGTGGAAGTCGTACCGAGTTAGCGGACCGCACAGCGCTGCACGCAAGCGACCGACCATGTCGCTGAGGTAATCGACGGACTCCCACGGCGTCAACGGCGGGAAGCAGACCACCGAGTGCCGAATCTCCGCGGAATCGCGTCCCCGATCGGCGCCCAGGTGGTCGAAGCGCCGGCTGCGCTCGGCGGTCAGGGCATAGGACGGCGCGTCGGTCTCTACGGCGTACCCGCCCCAGGAGCTCCACCCGTCCGGCGTTGAGGTGGTCGACCGTCATCGCAGCCTTCGCGACGGTCACGGGGGTGTCCAAAGTAGACGCTGGTGACCAGCGTCCTCACCCGCACGGGTCCGTGTCCACCGCCATGAGGGTCCACGTCAAAGCCGAGTCTCTCGGCGTCGCGCCAACGCTGCCGCAGGACCGGCAGGGGCAGGTGCTGATACTGGTGCGCGCAGAAGCGCAGATCGGCCACGTGTGGCCACCCCCGGACGGACGATAGCGGACCGCGGCGTACCCGATTCAAGGGCCGCCGAGCGGGTATCTCCTGCCCGTGTCCCTCGACCACTGCCCCCGATCTGTACCACCGGAGACTCGAAATGCTCAGCCAAGATGATCGTCACCGGCTCGACGCGCTCGACGCCGCCCTACGCGCCCAGGATCGCAAGTTCGCCGAAGGCATGCGCAGTGGCCGACCGTGTCCGCCCCGCGAGTACCGCATGCTCCGCCTGCGTCGGCTGCTCCTGCTCGTGGTCGCGATTGTGGCCCTCGCGGGCGGGCTCGTCACGGTCGCGCTCTCGTAGCCGCGTCGACCGGCACGGCGCCAGCTTGAGGTGCTGCCGTCCTCCAGGCAGGCCCCAACTTAGTCAGACTTGGGGCCTCGACGGGCGACCAAGCGCCCAAGTCTGACTGAGTTGGGCCTTGGCGGGCGACCATGCGCCCAAGTCTGACTGAGTTGGCTCGGTGCGGGCCGGGAGGTGCGAGATGATCGAGGGCGTGCGTCAGTCGGAGCCGAGCCACCCCGGCCTGCTCAGCGGCCAGGTGGCGATCATCACCGGCGCCAGCCGCGGCATCGGTGAGGCGGCCGGCCGCGCCTTCGCCGCAGCCGGTGCGACCGTGGTGCTGGCCGCCCGCGACGCGTCGGCGCTGCACGCGCTTTCCGCGGCCATCGAAGCAGATGGCGGGCGGGCGTTGGCGATGCCCACCGACGTCGCCGATCCGGACGCCCTTCGGCGGCTTGTCGATCGCACCGTTGAGACCTATGGGCGGCTGGACGCGGCATTCAACAACGCCGGCGGTGGCCAGCCACCCACGCCATTGGCCGACCTGCCCGTCGACGCGTTCGACGAGGTGCTCCAGGTGAACCTCCGCGGCATCTTCCTGTCCATGAAGTACGAAGTCCCCGCCATGCGGGCGACCGGCGGTGGCGCGATCGTCAACATGTCGTCGACGGCCGGGCTGACCGGACGAGCCGGTTTGTCCGCGTACGCCGCGGCCAAGCACGGCGTCATCGGGCTGACCCGCTGCGCCGCGCTCGACTACGCCGACGCGAGCGTCCGGGTCAACGCCATCGCCCCGGGCACGATCCTCACGCACCACCTTGACCGCGTACCGCAGCAGGTCCGCGACCAGCTTGCCCAGGCCATCCCGGCCAAGCGGCTGGGCACCGTCGAGGAGGTGTGCGCCGCGGCCGCCTGGCTGTGTTCACCGCACGCCTCATACATCACCGGAGCCGTCATCCCGATCGACGGAGGCAGACTCGCCGGTGGTGCCTGACCCAGGCTCGACACCGGGCGCAGATCATGTCGACCGGGCCACCACGGCGCTCATCAACTGCCGCAGCTCCGGTCGCTCCAGGTCGTCGACGTCGCGGATCTTTAGATGCCTATGCACCGTGCCGCGGCCTTCGAGCAACCGCGCGGGATCCGGCAGGTCCGCGCCGCGGGCGATGCCCAGCGTGACGTGCGCACGCTGTGGCGTGACGACGAAGATCAGCCCTTGGTACCCGGTGCGGTGCCGAACCCCGATGTTCCGATCGTCCGTGCTGACCACCGCACCGGGAAACACGGCGAGGACCTGTTCGCACGTCCGACGAGCCACGTCCGCGATACGCGGCTCGTGGCTTTGCAGCAACCGCTCGACCGCCGTGTTCATGGCTCGAAAATATGCCACGTCAACACTGGTGACCTGGTGCCGCCGCGTCCGCCGACGAGTCGGTGAACACGTGCCGGCCGGATCGCCGAGGTTCTATCGTTGGCCGGTGGCGTGGAGCTCTGACCTGCGGGAGCCGCTCGAGCCGGGGTCCCCGCCGGCCGCGGGTGAGTGCCATGTCTGGGTGGTGCCGATCGTCCACGGCGACCGGTGGTCGGGGCTGCTCGACGCCGCTGAGCGGGTCCGCGCGGCGGAGCACCGGGTCGGAGCGCCGCGGCTCACGTTTGTCGCGTCCAGGTCCGTGCAGCGCCTGGTCGCTGCCCACTACCTGAAACGCGACCCGAGGGCGGTGACGATCCGGCGCGGCTGCGAGCACTGCGGGGACCCGGGTCACGGCCGGCCCACGCTGACCGACGGCGGCTCGCTCGACTACTCCGTCTCGCACTCCGGGGGGTGGCTCGTGATGGCGGTCGTCGGCGCCGGACGGGTCGGCGTCGACCTGGAGGAGGTGCGCGACCTCGGCGAGGTCGACGACCTCGCCGCCCTGACGTTCGCCGCCGGGGAGTACGCCCGATACCGCGCCCTCGCGGGCGCGGACCGGAGCGTCGCGTTCTACCGCGGCTGGACGCGCAAGGAGGCCGTGGCCAAGCTGGCGGGGCGGGGGCTGAGCCTCGAGCTGAGCCATATCGCCGTCGACGGGCCGGCCATCACCATGCCCGACTGGTGGCCGGGTGGTCCGGTCCACGTACGCGACCTGCCCGCGCCATCCGGATACGCCGCCGCCCTGGCCTCCACCGTCGAGCTGGACGGCGTGCGGCTATGCCGCCCGCACTGGGCCTGACAGAGTCCCACGGGTCGGCCGTGCTCTACCGTTGTCCCACGTTGCGACGATGACGGGCGGCGGGCATGGCGGATGCGGCGAGGGTCAACACGCTGAGCACTGGCGATCACGCCTGCCTGACCTTCACAGACGTCGATGAGCGGTGGGATCTCGTCGCCGCCTTCGTGCGGGATGGACTTCGCCGCCGCGAGAAGGTCGTCTGCTGGACCGCATCGGTGGCGCCGCCGGAGTTGGCCCGTGAGCTGTCGGCACGGGCCGTCGGACCCGGCGCCGCCCTTCGCCGCGGTCAGTTGACCATCGTTCCGGCCGACGCGGCGCTGTCAGCCGGCGGCCCGCCGACCGCCGGCGGCATGGTGCAGGCGCTGGCCGGGGAGCTGGATCGCGCGTCGGGCGAAGGCTATCCGGGACTACGGGTGACCGCGGACATGAGCTGGGCCGCCCGCCCCACGGCCGGAGCCGACCAGCTGGTCGACTTCGAGACGGGGATTGCCGGGCTGTTCGCCGACGGCCGGCTGTGTGTGATCTGCCAGTACGACCGGGACAGCTTCGACGCGGTGACACTGGCCTTCGCGGCGCAGGCCCATCCGAAGACCGTGGCCGCACAGGTCTACCACGAGCACCCGCTGCTACGGATCTGCCGGCAGTACAGCCCCCCGGGAATCAGGATCGCCGGCGAGCTCGACTACCGGCACCAGGACGTGCTCGAGCAGGCCCTCGCGGAGTCGGTCCGGCTCGACCGCCACATGCACGTGAACCTCGCGGGCCTCGACTACATCGACGCCGCATGCGCCGCGACCATCGTGCAGGCCGCGCTCCGGCTGCCCGCCTCGCGACGAATGTCGATCGTTTGCCGGCGCCTGGTGGGCACCATGCTGGACCTGGTGGGTGCGAATGCCGCGCCCCGGCTTCGGGTACACAGAGTCAATGACCAGCCCTGATCCACTCGGCGCAGCCGGGACGGGGCGACATCCGCTGGCCCCTCCCCCCGATGTGCCGTTGGACCTGGTCGTCGACGCGGACGGCCTGTACGCCATGCGCGCGAGCGTCCTCGCCCACGCCGGATCCATGGGCGCCTCGACCCGAACGGCCGAGCGGCTGCTCATCGTTGCCAGCGAACTGATCACCAACGCCATCCGGCACGGCGGCGGCCGGGGTCGCCTGCGCCTGTGGTCCGACGCGACGCGGATCTACTGCAAGATCACCGACGGTGGCTCGGGCATCGACGATCCCGAGACCGGACGCAACCGCCCCGACCCCGCAGCCGTCGGCGGCCGAGGCCTGTGGGTCAGCCGTCAGCTCGCTGAGGACCTCGTGATCACCACTGGCCCGCGTGGAACCGCTGTCACCGTCAGCCTCGAACTATCGCCTCAGTGGAGCTGACGTCGCCAGTCGTGGGGCACCCGGTCGGCCGGCCCGGGCACGCCCTGATCGAGCGGATGATGCTGAGGCGGCGCGAGTTCGGGGCCCGCGTACATCTGCTCGGTGCGGTAGTCCCAGTACCAGTCCTCTCTGGGTTCGTACGAGCGGACCAGCGGGTGGCCGGTGCTGATCCAATGCGCGGTCGCGTGCTGGGCCGGCGATGTGTCGCAGCACCCGATGTGGCCGCAGGTCGCGCAGCGGCGCAGGTGCAGCCACCAGCCTTGGGTCTGCTCGCACTCCGCGCAGCCCGGGCCGCTGGGCGGCACGGACGCGTCTACGTCGGCGTTGTCCTGCATCAGATCCCCTCAGGTGGTTCGGCTACCGCCGCGCCCAGACTCCGACCGGCACGTGCCGGAGTGGCGTATCCACGACGATCATCTCGCTGTCCGCGACCGCCTCGACGACGACGTCCTCCGGGCCCTCGATCCTGGCGGCGTAGCCGGTGCCAAGCTTGCGTTCGTTCCAGGTGGTGTCGCCGTCGATGACGTACGCGTAACCGCCTCGCCCGTCGCCGAACCGACGCGACAGCCGAGCACCCGCCATCAGGTGGGCCACCCACACCCGCCCGTCCTGGCGAAGGTCGAGGCCGTCTTCGCCCGGTGGGCCCATGATCTGCAGCCACCGGTTGGTCCGGTCGTCGACCGAGTACTGACGCTGCTGAACCGTGGACTCCCGACTGATCGTGCCTGGCAGGATCCAGAACTGAATGAAGCGCAGCGGCTCCGTCCGGGACGCGTTGCGTTCCGAGTGCAGGTCGCCGCCGTGGCTGAAGCTCATCACCTGCGCCGCGCCCGGCTCGAGCCGGCCGTCGTTGCCCAACGAGTCGGCGTGTTCGAAGTGCCCCTCCACCACGTAGGTCAGCGACTCGATGTCCCGGTGCGGGTGCATGGGCCACTCGGCCCCGGCGACGATGCGGTCGTCGTTGAACACGCGCAGTGCTCCGACACCCATCTGCTCGGGGTCGTGGTAACGGTCGAAGGAGAAGTGCCAGCGGGCTTGGAACCAGCCGCCGTCCTCCCGGTGGATATCGCCGTCCCGGCGGACCATCAGCATCGTTAACCCCCGAGCGTCGCCGCCCCTGCAGGCTCAGCGTAGCCGGCCAGCCGGGATCAGAGCTCCGGGTCCGCGTCGCCGGGCAGGTGCTGCTGGTCGGCCGTGGGCAGCATCGGGGACATCACGACCTTCACCGTGGCGGCGACGGGTATCGCCATGATCGCGCCGACCAGGCCGAGCACGGCGCCGCCGATCAACGCGGCCAGCAGGACCGCCACCGAGGACAGATCCACGGTGTTGCGCAGCACGCGCGGCGCGATCAGGTAGTTCTCCAGCTGCTGGTACGCGATGAAGAACAGCAGCACGATCACGGCCGCCGGCCAGATGTCGACGGTGAACACCGAGACGACGACGCAGATCACGGCGCCGAGGGTGGCGCCGATCATCGGGATCAGGTCGGCGATCGCCACCGCCACTGCCAGCGGTAGCGCGAACGGAACCCGAACCAGTTCCAGCAAGATGAACGACGATACGCCCGCGAACAGCGAGATGATGATGTTTCCGATCATGTACCCGCCGACCTTGTCGACCACCACGTCGACGATCTCGGCGGCCCGCGCGCGCCGGCGGTGCGGGAACAGCCCCACCACGCCCCGCCGCAGGCGCGGCATGTCGGCCATGAAGTAGATCGACAGCACGAGCACCGTCAGCGAGGAGGCGAGCGCGCCGAGAAATCTCTGCACGACGCCCAAGGCGCCGCCGGCCAGCCGGCCCGGGAGCTCGGCGGCGAGGGCGGTCAGCCGGTCGGTCAGGTGGTACCGGTCGGTGACCTCGCGCACCGCCCTCGACTGGTCCGCGAGCTTGCGCAGATACCCCGGCAGATCCGAGAACAGCTTGCCGCCCTGCTCGACGACGGGCGGCACGATCGACCAGATGAACACGCCGAACAGCGCGACAAGGATCAGCACCACGATCATGACAGCGAACGGGCGCCGCACCCCCCGGGTTACGAGCCACCGCACGGCCGGATCCAGGCTGACCGCCACGAACAACGCGATCAAGACGAGGACCAGGATGCCGCGCACGATGTAGAAGCCGTACGCGACGGCCAGCACGATGAGCACTCCGGCGGTAGCCGCGGCCGCCCACCTGAACACCAGCCCCGGCGGCACCCGGTCGGCGATCGAGACCGGTGCCGCGGTCTCCTCGGCGCCGGCGCCGATGGCCGACTCGGGACCGATGGCCGACTCGGGACCGACACCCGGCTCTCGATCATCGCCTGCCATAAGCCACCACCCTGCCAGTCGTTCTGATCGCTGTCCATGAAGGAAGATCCGGTTTGCCCTGGTTGGCCGGGCGGATTGTATTGGAGAAAGATGGCTCGCATGGAGGACATCACAGCCCTCATCCTTGATGACCATGAAGCCTTCCGCCGCGGCTTCGCCCGCCTCGACGATGCCGGAACCGAGGAGCAACTGCGATCGGTGTGGGAACCGCTGGCCCTGCACCTGGAGATCCACGCCGAGGCGGAGGAAGCGATCTTCTACCCACGCCTGCTGAAGCGGAGCGACGACGCGGAGGAGGAGACCGAGGACGCGATCCGCGATCACAACAAGATCCGTGACGCGATCGCCACCGCGAGTCGGCGGGCCGTGGGCTCCGACGACTGGTGGGCGGCGGTGTGGGACACCCGACGGGAGAACAGCGAGCACCTCACCGAGGAGGAGGACGAGGTGCTGCCCGACTTCCGGCATCACGCGAGCAGGGAGCTGCGAGCGGAGCTCGGCGCGCAGTGGCTGGCGTTCTATGCCGACCACCCGAGCGGGCGAGGCCTCGAGTTCCGCGACAAGGAGCCGGAGAGGTACATCGAGGAGAACACCTGAGCCGAAGGGTGGCGTCCCCGGTCGTCGGTCACGGCAGCACAACGAGACGACCGATGCTGTCTCCGGCGGCGAGCCGGGTCAGGCCGTCGGCGGCGTCCTCGAGCGGCAGCCGGCCGCCGATCAACGGGTCGATGACGCCCTGCGCGGCCAACTCGCCGAGGCGCTCGTGGGTCTCGTCGATCGCCGACCGGTCGTGGCTCTTGTACAGCCCCCAGTGCAGCCCGACGATCGAGTAGTTCTTGATCAGCGCGTGCGCGAGCGACGGCGTCGGGATTGCGCCGCTGGCGAAGCCGATCACCAGGATGCGGCCCTCGAACGCCACGCACTTCGTGGAGGCCGCATAGGCGTCGCCGCCAACCGGGTCGTAGACCACATCCGCGCCGCGCCCGCCCGTCGCGTCCTTCACCGCCGCGACAACGTCCCGCTCGCGCCGGTCGATCACCACGTCGGCGCCCAGCGCCGTCGCCGCCTCCGCCTTCCGGGCGCCGCCGACGACCGCGATCACCCGCGCGCCGGCGGCCGAACCGAGCTGGAGCGCCGCGCTTCCCACCCCGCCCGCCGCGGCGTGCACGAGCAGCGTCTCCCCGGGCTGCAGCCGGGCCCGCCGGTGCAGGGCAAACCATCCCGTCTGGTATGCGATATGCAGGCTCGCGGCGGCGGCGTCGTCGAGGGCGTCCGGCGCCGGATACGCGTCGACGGCGTCAACCAGGGCGTACTCGGCAAGGGCGCCGTGCGGCAGCGCCGGCGTACCGATGATCCGGTCGCCGACCGCGAACCGACCGACGCCCCCGCCAAGGGCCACCACCTCGCCGCACAGCTCGACACCGGGCGTGAACGGCAACGGGGGGCGCACCTGATAGGTGCCGCGGCAGAGCAGCACGTCCGGAAAGTTCAGAGCCGTCGCCCGTACCCGCACGAGCAGCTGACCCTCCGCCGGCGCCGGCGGGTCGGCGTCCACCAGGCGCAGGACGGCGGCCGGTTCGCCATGTTCGGCGACCCGCCAGGCTCTCACGCGTACACCCGCGACACGGTCTCGGCGACGCAGACCGGCTTGTCGCCACCCTCCCGTTCCACCGTGACCCGGGCGGTGAGCTGGACGCCGTTGCCCGGCACGTCGTCGACGGCGAGCAGCTCGATGCGCGCGCGCACGCGCGAGCCGACCGGTACCGGCGCGGGGAAGCGGACCTTGTTGAGGCCGTAGTTCACGCCCATCCGGGCGTTGTCCAGCGACCACACCGAGGCCGCCAAGGCCGGGATCAACGACAGCGTCAGGTACCCGTGCGCCACCGTGCCGCCGAAGGGGCCGCTCCGGGCGCGCTCCGGGTCGACGTGGATCCACTGGTGGTCGCCGGTCGCGTCGGCGAACTGGTCGATCCGGTCCTGGTCAATCTCGATCCAGTCGGTCACGCCCAGCTCGGTGCCGGCCGCACTACGCAGGTCGTCCAATGAGGCGAAGCCCATCCCCACTCCCTCGACTCGGCCGCCCCGGGGCCGGCGGTACGCAGCATCACAGCATCGGGCACAGCCGGCGTCAATCCCGACGTGCCGGTGCGGCGACCGGACGCCGGGCCGCGGACGAGGCCAAGCGCTGCCGGCGCTCCTGGGCACCGACGAGGTCGTCCGGCAGCGCGTCGGGAACCTCGATGTCGAACCGGCGCAGCATGCGGACGAGCGCGCCACCCGCGGTCACGACCGCCAGGGCCAGCCCGAACACGACGTATCCGAAGCCGATCCCCCGGCCCGGTCCGACGCCGATCAGGACACCGACGGACCCGGCCAGCGCCCCACCCGGCGCCAGCATCGGCTCGAACAGTCTGGTGGCCGCCGGGGCGAGCAGCGCGAAGCCGATCGGCAGCGTCGACCACGCCAGCGTCTGGTTGATCGCGAAGACCCGACCGTGGTACCGCTGCGGCACCTTCACCTGAACGATCGTGATGTAGATCCCCTGGGCGGTGGCCATCGCCGCGGCCATGCCGAACATGCCGACCCCCGCAACCGGGACCGACGCATGGATCCCGATGACGCAGCATCCCGTGGCGGTGCCGGCGTTGGCGATGAGAACGCCGATCATGCGCCGACGTCGTGGCCCGCCCCAGATCGCCATCGCCGCACCGCCGGCGATCGCGCCGAGCGCCTCGGCGACCGCGACCTGCGCGACCTGCGCCACCGTGCCGAACGCGAGCACCAGCGGCGCCACGAGCACCAGGGCCGGGGCCAGGAAGATGTTGCCCAGGGCGAAGTACGCCAGCATCATCCGGAACCCGCGGTGGTTCCACGAGTAGCGGCCGCCCCGCGCGATCGCCGTCAGCAACGGTTCCCTCGGCCGCCAGCCCAGCAGGTCCGGGAAGCGCACGAGCAGCAGCGTCACGATCGCGACGACATAGCTGGCCACATCCAACAGCAGGATGCCGGTCAGCCCGATGGCGGCAAGCAGGCCGGCCGCCACGACCGGCATCAGCAGCATCGAGAAGCCGTTGGACAGCTGTGCCACGCCGGTGGCGTGACCGAGGTAGCGCTTCGGCACCAGTTGCGGTATCGCGGTCTGGAAGGCGATCCGTTGGAACGAGGCCGCCACCTGGCCGAGCGACACGAGCAGGTAGATCTCCCATAGGTTCAGACCGCCCGACCAGAGCAGGCCGGCGAGCGTCAGCTGGAGCAGCCCGGACACGCCGCTGGCGATCACCATGATGCGCCGCCGGTCGAGTCGGTCCGCGACGGCGCCGGCCACGGGCAGCGTGAGCACCCCGCACACCAGGGCCAGCGACCACAGCAGGCCCAGGTTCGCCACCGAACCGGTACGCGTGTAGAGCCAGACCGGGAGCGCGAACGCGGTCAGCGCCGACCCGGCCGTGGAGACAAGCTGACCGGCCGCGATCGCCAGGAACCGGCCCATGCTCGGCCGGACGACGGTGATGTCCATCCGCCGGCCGCCGACCCGTTGCCAGCCCCGCACCGTCCAGGCGGCGTCCGGGCCGCGCGACTCGGGCGTGAGATGGCCGCCGTCGTCCGACGCGACTGCCGGGTGCACCCGGGTGACGATCTCGGCCAGTTCGTCGGCGCGGTACTTGAGGAAGAAGTGGCCGGCCCGGTCGAGCACGACGAGGCCGAGCGTGTCGGAGAGGAACTGCCATTCGGCGTACCGCTCGGTGAAGTAGTCCGTGACCGGGTCCTCCGACCCGACCACGGAGATGATCGGGGCGCGCAGCTTCTCGGCGCGGTGGTCGAGCAGGAGAGTGAAGTACTCCTCGGACGCCCGGGAGTCCGCCCGCATGTTGCTGATGATCCGGTCCGCCTGGTCCGGGTCGAGCTCGTTGATGTCGACGCCCATCGACGTCAGCCAGCTCGCGTAGTGGCGGTTGCTGCGGAGCCTCTCCAACCGGGTGCGCAGCGCCGCGTAGGCGCCCCTCGGCCGGGCGAACGGGAACATCCCTCCGATGTAGACGGCCTCCAGCTCGCGCCCGGCCGCCTCGAGCTTGCGGGCCACCTCGGCGACGATGGCGCTGCCGACCCCGCAATGGCCGTACAACGCGATGGGGCCCGCGATGCGCTCGAGCACCTCGGCGGCGACCCGGGTGGTCAGCTCCTCGAACGGCACGGCCGTCTCGTCGAGGCCGACGTCGTGTCCCGGAATCGCGAGCGCGTACAGCGCGTGCCCGGGGGGCAGCGCGTCGGCGAGCGGTTGGTAGACCACAGCGCTGCCCCCGCCGTACGGCACGCAGACGTAGGTCAGCGTCCGCTCTCCGGCCGGGATCGGCCGGGTCAGCTCGTAGAGCAGGCGACGCTCGGCGGCGTGGTCGACCGCCGCATCGATGAAGGCGGCGAGCTCGCGCACGGTCCGCTGCTGGAACAGGTCCATCACGCCGACCCGGCGGCCGCTCCGGTTGAGTCTGCGGATCCTCGCCACAACCTGGGTCGCCAGCATGGAATGGCCGCCGAGGTGGAAGAAGTCGTCGTCGATGCCCAGGGACGGCACACCAAGGATCTCGGACCAGATCCGCACGAGCAGGCGCTCGGTCTCCGAACGCGGGTCGACGAGGTCGACCGACGAATCGCGGGTGACGACGGGTGCGGGCAGCGCCGCCCGGTCGAGCTTGCCGTTCGGCGTCAACGGCAGCCGGTCCAGCGCGACGAACGCCTGCGGCACCATGTACTCCGGCAGCGTGGTCTTGAGGGCCGGCTTCAGCTCCGCGCTCGCCGCGGGGCCGACCACGTACGCGACCAGGCGCTTGTCGCCGGGCGCATCCTCGCGTACGACGACGGCCGCGTCGGTCACGCCATGGCAACCGCGCAGGGTGGCCTCCACCTCGCCCAGCTCGATGCGCAGCCCCCTGAGCTTGACCTGATGGTCGAGCCGGCCGAGGAACTCGAGCGTGCCGTCGGCGCGCCAGCGTGCCCGGTCGCCAGTCCGGTACATCCGGCCGCCCGGTTCCGCGTCGAACGGCTCGGGCAGAAACCGGTCCGCGGTGAGCGCCGGTCGCCGGTGGTAGCCGCGGGCCACCCCGACGCCGGCGATGTAGAGCTCCCCGACGACCCCCACCGGCACCGGGTTCAGTCGCTCGTCCAGGACGTACAGGCGCAGGTTGTCGATCGGTGCACCGATCGGCACGGTCGCCGCCCCGGCCAACGCCTCCGGCCGGCACTGCCAGGAGCTGACGTCGATGGCGGCCTCGGTAGGCCCGTACAGGTTGTGCAGCTCGCACCGTGGCAGCCGGGAGGTGAACTCGACCGCCGTCCCGACCGGCAGCTCCTCGCCGCTGCAGATCACGGTGCGCAGCTCGGCGCATCGCTCGACGCCCTCCTGGGCCAGGAAGGCGGTGAGCATCGACGGCACGAAGTGCGTGGTGGTCACCCGCTCGGCGGCGATCAGGTCGCGCAGGTACGCCACGTCCTTGTGGCCGCCCGGCTTGGCGAGCACGAGCCGCGCGCCGGTCTGCAACGGCCAGAAGAACTCCCACGCCGAGACGTCGAAGCTCGCCGGCGTCTTCTGCAGCACGCGGTCTCCGGCACCCAGCCGGTACGCCTTCTGCATCCAGTCGAGCCGGTTCACGACGCCGCGATGGGTGTTCGGCACGCCCTTGGGCCGCCCAGTGGAGCCCGACGTGTAGATGACGTACGCGGCGTTGGTCGCCTCGGCGACCGGCTCGGGATCGTCCACGGGCTGACCCGCCCACTCGGACTCGTCGTCGACAACCAGCACGGCGGCGTCCGTCGCGGGCAGCACCTCCCGCAGGTGGGCTTGGACGAGCACCACCGGCGCGGCCGAATCCGTGAGCATGAACGCAAGGCGGTCGGGCGGATACTCCGGATCGAGCGGCACGTAGGCGCCGCCCGCCTTGAGCACTCCGAGCAGCGCCGCCACGAGCTCGACCGACCGTTCGGCGCAGACGCCGACCAGCGTCTCGCGCCCGACGCCGGCCGCGCGCAGCCGATGCCCGATCTTGTTGGCCACGGCGTTCAGCTCGGCGTACGTCACCGACCGGTCCTCGCCGCTGACCGCCACAACGTCCGGCGTGCGGGCCACCTGTGCCTCGACGAGGCGATGCAGCGTCGCGGCGTGGGGGTATTCGGTCGCCGTGTCGTTCCAGCCGTCCAGCAGCAGGGCACGCTCGTCGGGAGCAAGCAGGTCGAGTTCGGACACTCGCGCACCGGGATCGGCCACGATCGAGCGGAGGAGGGTCTGGTACGCGGTGGCGAGCCGCTCCACAGTGGACCGACGAAACAGGTCGGTGTTGTAGACGAGTTTGCCCCAGAGCCCGCCGGACACCTCCACCAGGTGGAGCTCGATGTCGAACCGCGTCGCGCGCAGCTCCATCGGCTGCCACTCGAACGAGACATCGGCGTCGCGGGCGACGTCACTGAATCGCCCCATCTCGTAGTTCTGCAATACGAACATGGCTTGGAAAACCGGCGACCGGGTGACATCGCGGGGCACGCCCAGCTCGCGCACCACCTTGGCGAAGGGCACGTCGGCGTGGTCGAACGCGTCCAGCACGCACCGGCGCGTGCGCGCCAGCAGGCCGGCGAACGTGGGATCGCCGTCGAGTTCGGCGCGCAGCGGCAGCATGTTGATGAACATGCCGACGACGTTCTCGAGGTCGGGAGCGGACCGGCCCGCGACCGAGGCGCCAACGGCGAAGTCCCGCTGCCCGGAATGCCGCGCCAGCAATACCTGGTACGCCGCGAGCAGCGCCATGAACATGGTGCCTCCGGCGCTCCGGGCGAGGGCGAGGAGTCCATCGGTCACGCCGCGGTCGACGGTGAGCTCGATGAAGTCGCCGCGGTAGGTCTGCGTCGCGGGGCGCGGACGGTCGAGGGGCAGCTCCAGCGACGGCACGCCGGCGAGCCGCTGTCGCCAGTAGTCGAGGTGGCGGCGGGCGTCCGGGCCGGTGAGCAGCTGGGCCTCCCAGCGCGCGAAGTCGCCGTACTGGACCGGCAGCGCCGGCAGCGAGCCCGACCGGTAGAAGGTGATCAAGTCGCGCAACAGCACGTCGACCGACCAGCCGTCGCCGACGATATGGTGCTGGCAGAGCAGCAGCTGATGGTCGTCGTCCGCGAGGCGTACGAGCAACGCCCGCAGCAGCGGGCCGTCCGCCAGGTCGAATGGCTCGGTCGCGGCCCGGTCGATGAGGGCCTGCGCGGCCCCCTCGGTCGGCGCGTCGACGAGCCGCAACGGCACCTCCACGACGTCCTCGATGACGACGCGCGGCCGACCGTCCTCGTCGGCCGGAAACCGGGTTCGCAACGCCTCGTGCCGCCGGCTCAGTTCGGCCAGCGCCGCGCGCAGCCGGTCGAAGTCGAGTGGCCCGCGGATCCGCAGGGGCACGGCTATGTGGTACGCGGCTTCGCCGGGCGCCAGCTGGTTCATGAACCAGACTCGCTCCTGGGCGTACGACAGCGGGGGTGTCATGCCCGGCGGCCGCCGCGGAATGGCGACCGGCGAGGGACCGTCCCGGCGCTGGCGCAACCGTTGTGCGATCAGCGCGTCCCGGGCGGCGGCGCGATCGGTGTCGCCGGCCACGCCGGTGGCGTGCCCGACGGCGCCCTCCCGCACCGACGTCATGCCGCACTGCCCCCTCCGGTCGTCCCACCGCCGAGGAGGGCCGCGACCTCGGCGTCGGTCATGTCGTCGAGCTCGGCACCGATCAGCCGCTCGATCTCGGCCGCCAGGTCGGCTACCACAGGATGGGTGAACAAGGACCGCATCGGCACGTCGACGGCCACCTCGGCGCGGATCCGCGCCATCGCCCGCATCCCGCGCAGCGAGTTGCCGCCCAGCGCGAAGAAGTCGTCCCGCGCGCCGACCTTCTCCACGCCCAGGATGTCGGCGAAGACCTCCGCCACGAACGCCTCGGAGTCCGTGCTGGGCGCGACGTAACCCGGCGAGGAGGCCAGCACGGGGGCGGGCAGCGCCTCGCGGTCGAGCTTGCCGTTCGGGGTCGTCGGAAGATGGTCGAGCGGGACGAACGCGCTCGGCACCAACGGTGCCGGCAGCACGCGGGCGAGGCCGTCGGCGAGGTCGGCCCCGTCCGCCGTGCCCACCACGTACGCCACGAGCGTCTCGTCGTCGGCTCCGTCGTGCGCGCGCAGCGCCACCGCCGCCTCGTGTACCCCCGGCCGAGCCAGCAGCGCCGACTCGATCTCGCCGGGCTCGACCCGGATGCCGCGCACCTTGATCTGCTGATCGGTCCGGCCGAGGTACTCGAGCGTGCCATCGGCCCGCCACCGCGCGAGGTCACCGGTGGCGTACATCCGCCGTCCGGGCGCTCCAAACGGGCACGGCAGGAACCGCTCCGCGGTCAGTGCTGGCCGCCGGAGATAGCCTCGGGCGACCTGATCACCGGCGATGTACAGCTCGCCGACGGCGCCCGGCGGAACCGGCCGCAACCCCCGGTCAAGGACGTATGCCTGGGTGTTCCAGCTGGGGCAGCCGATGGCGACCGGGCCGGGCGGTAGGACGTCACCCGGCTCGAATCGCGCGCTGACGCAGCCGACGGTGGCCTCGGTGGGGCCGTACTCGTTCGTGACCCGCGCTCCCGGATGCGTCGACCGCCAAGCGTCCAGGGCTTCGGCCGCCAACGCCTCACCGCCGAGCACGAGATCGTCGGTCGGGGAAAGCCCATCGTCCAACAGGGACAGTTGGCCGGGAGTTGCCTTCAGGAAAGTCGGCGGACCACCGGACCGGGCCGCGGCCTCGTCGAGCCCGGCCAGCCGGATCGTGCCGCCAGCGCTCAGCGTGCCGAGCAGCCCGGTCACGGTGAGGTCGAACGACAAGGCGGAGTGCAGCAGCGCGGTGCCGGCCAGGCCGGGGTACGCGGCCCGCGCCCACGTCAGGTACGCGTGCAGCGACCGGTGCTCGACGACGACTCCCTTGGGCTTGCCGCTGGAGCCGGAGGTGTAAATCACGTACGCCGAGTGCCCCGGCCGGAGCGGTGCGACGCGGTCAGCGTCGGTGAGATCGGGGTTCGCCGGCCCGGCCGCCGATGGGGCCAGCACCAGCGCGTCCGCCGGTGCGATGCCGGCGGTTTCGACGCACGCCACCACGACGGCCGGCCTCGCGTCCCCGAGGAGATACGCGATCCGTTCCGCGGGATAGTCCGGGTCGATCGGCACGTAGGCCGCCCCCGCCTTGAGCACCGCCAGCAGCGCCACGACGAGGTCCGCGGAGCGCGGCAGGACGAGCGCCACGAGCGACTCGGGCCCGGCGCCGCGCTCGATCAGGGCCCGAGCCAGCCGGTTCGCGCCGCCGTTGAGCTGTGCGTACGTGAGCGCCGTTGCGTTGTCGACGACGGCGACGGCGTCCGGGCCGCGGGCCGCCTGTCGCTCGATCAGCGCGGTCACCGTCTCCGGTGCGCTCTCCCGGGCCGTGTCGTTCCACGTCTGGAGGACGAGCCGCTCCTCGGCTCCGTCGAGCAGCGGCATCTGCGACACGCGGGCACCGGGGTCGGCCAGGGCGGCCCGGACCAGCCGCAGGTAGCGCCGGACGATCGCCTCGGCCGTGGACCGGTCCCAGAGCGCCGTGCGGTAGAGCAGCCGGCCCTCGGTGGCCGTGAGGTCGAAGGCGAGGTCGTCCTTCGTCGTGCCCAGCGGGATGGGGTCCAGGCCGGCCTCCGGAATGAAGTTGAGAGCGACCTGGAAGATCGGTTGTGTCGAGGAGTTCCAGGCCGGCGCGACCGCGTCGACGACGCGGTGGAACGGAGCCTCGGCGTGTTCGAGCGCCTCGATCAGGGATCCCCGGACCCGACCGATCAGCTCGGCGACGGTGGGATCGCCGCCGACGTCGCAGCGCAGGGCGACCGGGTTGACGAACATCCCGATCACGTCGTCGAGCTCGGGCCGGTCCCGGCCCGCGGTGGAGACGCCCACGACCAGGTCGTCGCTGCCGGACAGCCGGGACAGCAGCGCGGCGAACGCGGCCAGCAACACCGTGAACGGTGTCGCCGAGCAGTCGCGAGCAAGCTCCCCGACTCGATCGAACGTGCCGGCCGGCAGCTCGAAGTGGATCTCGTCGCCGGCGAAGCCCAGCTTCGACGGGCGCGGGTGGTCGAGCGGGAGCCCGATGACCGGAGCCGCGCCGGCCAGTCGATCGCGCCAGTACGCGAGCTGCCGGTTCAGTTCGGCGCCGGAGAGCCGGTCGCGCTGCCAGACCGCGAAATCCGCGTACTGGATCTCGGGCTCTGGCAGGTCCAACGGCGCGCCCGTCAGCGCGAACTGCGACAACGCCCGCAGGTCGCGCCCGAACACGGCCAGGGAGCCGCCGTCGAAGACCGCGTGGTGGACGACGAACAGCAGGAGCCATTCCTCGCCGTCGAGGCGCACCAGCCGGGCCCGCCACAGTGGCGGCCGGTCGAGCGGTATCGCCGTTTGGGCCAGCTCCTCGGCGAGAGCGTCGACCCGCTCCGACCGTTGCTGATCGGAGCTGGCGCGCAGGTCGACGACGGGCATGTCGATGCGTTCGCGATCCCGCACGACCTGCATCAGCGTGCCGTTCTCGACGCGTAGGTGCGTACGCAGCGACTCGTGTCGGCGGACCAGCGCGCCGAGCGCTGCGGTGACCTGCTCGCCGGTCAGACCGGCCGGGACGCGCCACGGCACCGAGACGTTGTAGACCGGCGACGCGGGGTCCACCTGGCTCGCGATCCAGATCCGCTCCTGCGCGTACGAGGCCGGGACGCTCCACTCAGTCATCGCTGCTCCCGCTGGGGGCCGGCGCGTACGGCTCGGCCATCGCCACCGCGATCTTCCGGGGCCCGGTGAACGGCTCCCGGCCGTGTGCGGCGGTCATGTTGTCCACGACCAGCACGTCGTCGCGCTCGTAGTCGAATCGAACGGTCACCGATCGGTACGCGGCCCGGAGCTGGTCCATCACCTCGGTCGGGATCGATCCGCCGTCGCCGTAGTACGTGTTGGTGGGCAGCCCCTGCTCACCGAACATCGCGAGGAGCGCCTCCTGGAGGTCCTTGGCGAGGGTGGTCACGTGGAAGAACGTGGCGTGGTTGAACCATCTCGGCGCCTCGCTGCCGGGCCGGCGATGCACCGCGTCGCGCACCGCCCTGGTGCGCAACCCGCCGTCCGCCGTCCATTCGATCCCGATGTCGTTCCGGCCGCAGTACGCGGCCACCTCGTCCGGGTCGTCGGTGTTGAACACCTCCTGCCAGGGCGTACCGAAATCGCGGTAGAAGTTGCGCACCAGCGTCCAGCGCCGCCGCTCGAACTCGTCGCGGATGGTCGGATCGATCTCGGCGTATACCCGGCGTACGTCGGCGAGTGGTGTGGCGCCGAGCGAGGTGGGCGGCTGGATGCAGTAGAAGTACAGGGTCAGGGGCCAGCTCGCCTGGTAGGAGTTCTCGTTGTGGAGGAAGATCTCCTCCTCCGCGGGGTAGTCCGTCGATGTGTACACCTGACCCTTGATCGTGCTGCGCGGCGACGAGCGCTCCGTGTAGGTCAGCGGTGCGCCGGACAGAGCGCGGACCACCCGGTCGAACCCGTCGACCCCACCGACGTCGAAGCCCCGAAACAGCAGCGCCCCGTGCTCGGCCAGCGCGGCGCGCAGCTCGGCTCGCCGATCGGTGATGTACTCGATGATGGGCGTGCCGTCGGCGGGCACGGTCATGGGCAACGCCGTGGTCATGTGTCCTCCTCCGATGCCATGGCCAGGCGCACGCTGCGCGGCCGCAGGTCCGTCCAAACGGTCTCGATGTGTGACAGGCACTCCAGTTTGTCGCCAGCGAAGCCGGTCGCCCGCCAGCCGGCCGGGATCTGCCGGTCCTCCGCCCAGATGGAGTACTGCTCCTCGTCGTTGATGACCACCAGGTAGCGGGATCCGCCGCTGCCTTCGGTGTCAGACACGTCGTCCTCCTCAGGTGAACGTCATTCGGCGGTCGGCCTGGCCAGCCTGGGAATCGCGTCCTCGCCCGGGTCGGGCCCGGCGGCCGCCTCCAGGCCGTCGACGAGGGCGGCCATGCCGGCCACCGTCGGGGACTCGAAGAGGCTGCGCATGGGCAGTCGGGCCCCGGTCGCCTTGCGGATCTCCGAGATCAACTGGACGGCGACGAGCGAATTGCCGCCGAGGTCGAAGAAGTCGTCCTCCACGCCGACCGCGTCTACGCCGAGGACGGCACCCCACACGTCGGCTAGCGTCGTCTCCAGCCGGGTTCGGGGCGCGACGTAACCCTCGCGGCTGGCGTCGCGACGAGGGTCGGCGGCGGCCGTGCCGACGAGCTCGTCGGCGACGGTCTCCTGGGTGACGTTGGTGACGCCGGCCACGACCTGTGCTAGTGGCTGCGCGGTGACCACCACCTGTGGTGCCAGATTGGCGGCCAGGATCCGGCGGAACGCCTCGGCTCCGTCGGCCGGAGCAATGCCCGTCGCCGTCGAGACAGACGCCTCCGGGAGTGCCGCGGTGCCGGAGGGGCCGGCGCCCGGCTCGACGCCGGAGACCGCCTCGGTCACTGCGGCCACGTCGACGCGGCGCAGGACAAAGTCCGTGATGGCGACCAGTTCGCGGCCCGTCGCGTCATGGAGCGACAGGTCGGCGGCGATCACCTCGCCGTGAGCCTCGCCCCGGTAGCGCAGGTGGCTGTAGAACCGGGCCGGCAGCGCCCCGCGTATCCGGATCCGGCCGTAGCCGAGAGGCAGGTACTGGCCGTCGCCGTGCCGACGGCCGAACGAGGTCGCCTCGTCGAGCAGCGCCGGGTGCAACACCCATCGGTCCAGCTCGGCCGCGACCGATGGAGGAGCCTCCAGGAGAGCCAGCTCCTCGTCCGGTCCGATGTGGACCGTACGCAGGGCGCGCCAGCGGTCTCCGAACGTCAGCAGCCCGGAGTGTGACCGCTCGCCGGCTGGGTCCACATCGTGCGCGGTCAGACCGCAGCGGTCCCGGACGGTGGCCAGGTCGACCGTCGGGGCGGGATCGGGGTCGAGCCGGACGGCGCTGCCGCGCACGTGCACGGTGGTGGCACCGGCCCGCACGCCGGCAAGCTGGAAGTCCACGCAGTCGACGCCGTCGGCGAACGCCACTCGGACTTCGGCCGCGGCTCCGTCCGCGACCGCCATCGGTTCGACGAACACGACGTCACGCAGCTCCACGTCACCCGCTCCTGGCCACGCCGCGGCGAAGGCGGCCCGCACCGTCTCCAGGTGAGCCGTGCCGGGAACCACCGGCACGCCAGAGATGCGGTGCTCGTCCAGGAGCCAGTGGGTGTCCGGCGCCACGACGCCGCTGAACCATGGAAGCACCTCGCCGCCGCCCTCGTGGTGGGCGGTGAGCACGGGATGGTCGATCGGGCGGATCCGGTCTCCGTGCTGCAGCGCTCGGAACGTTGCGGGCGCGGCCACCTCGGCGGCCATGCCGACCTCCAGCCAGCCGCCCCAGTTGATGGATGTCACCTGCGCGGACCACCCGTGGCTGCCGCGCGCGTACGCGTCGAGGAAGTTGTTGGCGGCGCAGTAGTCGACCTGGCCGAACCCGCCGGCGACCGCGGTCACCGACGAGAACAAGGTGACGAAGTCCAGCGGTAGGTCGCCGAAGACGCGCCGAAGCATCAGCGTGCCGCGCACCTTGGGCAGCAGGACGGCCTCGGCCGCCGCTCGTTCCTTGACCTCGGTCATGCCGCCGCCGGGCACGCCGGCGGCGTGCACGATGCCGTCGAGGCGGCCGAACGTCGAGAACACCTGCTCACGCACGCTCCGCAGATCGTCCTCATCGGACACATCCGCGGCGCACACCAGCACCTCGGCGCCGGCGTCCTCCATCCGGCGGATCGCGGCGATCGCCCTGCCCGTCCGGTCGGTGGTCCCGTGCAGGCGCAGGTGGCTGTCCCACTCCGACCGGGTCGGGAGCCCGGACCGCGAGACCAGTATCAGCCTCGCCCGGGCCAGCCGCGCCAGGTCCTCGGCCAGCGTGATGCCCAGGCCGCCGAGCCCGCCCGTGATGAGGTAGGCGCCGCCCTCGCGCGGGCCCGGCGGGGCGGTCGGCTCGGCGAGCGTCACCGGCTCGTAGTCCTGGATCCAGCGGCGCCCGCCACGCACCGCGACCGCCCGGTCCGCCGGAGCCCGGCACACCTCGTCGACCGCGTCGGCCACGTCGTCGCCGACGTCGACGTGGCGCACCGTGACCGTCGGAACCTCCAGCGGGACGACCTTCGCGATGCCGGCCACGGTCGCGTGTTCGGGCCGGGTCGCGTCGCCTCCGGTCACGTCCTGAGTGCCCGCGGTCAGCACGTCGACGTGGAGGGGCGCCTGGGCGGTCGCGGCCGCCTGCGTGAGGCAGAGCAGGCTGAAGAAGCCGCGGTCCTGGGCCTCCCAGGCGAGCTCGGGGTCACCGGCGGCCACCGTCCCGTCGAGCGCCCAGGCGTGCACGGCCCGTGCGGGGACGCCACCCAGCGCCGCGAGATCGGTGAACAGCGCATCATAGTCACTCCGCGCGGCCGGCCGGACGGTGAACGCGGCGTCGCCGGTCTTCGCGTACGCCGTGCCCGGCGCGACGTGGATGACCTGCGCGCCGGCCGCCCGGAGTCCGGCGACGACGGCGTCGGCGGCGGGACCGTCGGCGAAGACGAGGCATCGCTCGGGCACGGCGGGTTCGCGCGGCAGCGCCTGCCGCCAGACCGGCACCGTGAACCACTCATCGAGCGGCCGCCGCCTTGTCGGCTCGGCTACGGCGGAGGCCGGCGGCCCCGTGGGCTCGACCCAGTACGACTTCCGCTCGTACGGATAAGGCGGGAGCGGCACCCGGCGGCGCCTCCCCTGGAGGCCGTCGCCGTCGAGCGCGACGCCGCTGACCCACAGCCGGCCTGCGGTGGTGTGGAAGGCCTCCATGGCGGTCTGCCGGTCGTCCGGCCCGGGCAGGCTGGCCAGGGGCGGCACCCCGTCGCGCGGGGTCTGCATGCGCGCCAGTCCGGCGAGCTGTTTGCCGGGCCCACACTCGACGAGCAGCCACTCCCCGTCGGCCAGCAGGGTCGCCACGCACGCGCCGAACCGCACCGTGGACCGCAGGTGCCGCGCCCAGTACGACGGGTCGGTCGCCTCGTCGGCAGTGATCCAGTCACCGGTCACATTGGACAGGAACGGTGCCTGCGGCGCCCGCCGTGGCACGCCGGCGACGACGTCTCGGAACTCCGCGAGGATCGGCTCCATCATCGGCGAGTGGAAGGCGTGTGACGTCCGCAGCCGCTTGCACGGGACCCGGCTCGCCGTCAGATCCTGGGCGAAGCTGTCGACCTGCGAGGTCTCCCCGGCGACGACGCACGCCCGTGGTCCGTTGACGGTCGCGATCGACAGACCGTCCGGCAGGCGGCCGGCGAGCGTGGCCTCGTCGAGCTGCACGGCGAGCATGGATCCGGTCGGCATCGACTGCATCAGCCGGCCGCGCCCGGCGACGAGACGAGCCGCGTCGGACGGGCGGAAGACGCCGGCGAGCGTGCCGGCGACGTACTCGCCGATCGAGTGGCCGATCGCGGCGGCCGGGGTGACTCCGGCGGACTCCCAGAGGCGGGCGAGCGCGTACTCGACGGTGAACAGCGCGGGCTGGGTGAGGGCGGTCTGAGCCAGCCGGGCGTTGGCGTGGACGTCTCCGTCCGGCGCGCAAAGCAGCACGCGCCTCAGCTCGTCGGCCAAGCCGCCGTCCAGCGCGTTCAGGCACTCCTGGACCGCGTCGCGGAACACCGGGTTGGCCCGGTACAGCTCGTCGCCCATCCCGGCGTACTGCGAACCCTGCCCGGAGTAGAGGAAGGCCACCCGCGGCAGCCGGACGGGCAGCGCGCCGGCGATGTGGCGTTCCCGGTCGCGCAGCCCGGTCACCGCCTGGCTGACATCCCCGGCAACCACCGCACACCGGTGCCCGAGTTCAGCGCGCCCGACCCGGAGCGTGTACGCGACGTCGGCGAGGTCGACGTCGGGATGCCGCTCGAGGTGCCCGGCCAGCCGCTCGGCCAGCGCGTCGAGAGCGGCCTGGGTCCGCGCCGAGACCCGCAGCAGGTGGGTCGGTCGCAGGTCGGTCTCTGCCACTGGCGGCGTCGGTTGGCGTGAGGGTGCGGGCGCCTGCTCGAGGACGACATGCGCGTTGGTGCCGCCAATGCCGAAGGAGCTGACACCGGCCCGACGCGAACCGTCGTCCGGTTGCCACTTGCTCAGGGTCGCGTTGACGTAGAACGGGCTGTTCTCGAGGCCGAGCTTCGGGTTGGGCCGCTCGAAGTTCAGGCTCGGCGGGATCAGGCCGTGCTCAAGAGACAACACCGTCTTGATCAGCCCGGTGATGCCGGCCGCCGAGCCGAGGTGGCCGACGTTTGTCTTCACCGAACCCAGCGCGCACCAGCCGGTGTCGGTCGACGCCCGACCGAAGACGCTGGTCAACGCCGCGACCTCGATCGGGTCGCCGAGCGCCGTCGCGGTGCCGTGTGCCTCGACGTAGCCCACCGTGCGGGGGTCGACGTTCGCGACGCCGAGGGCCTGCGCGATCACCGACGCCTGCCCGTCACGGCTCGGCGCCGAGAAACCGACCTTCGTCGCCCCGTCGTTGTTGATGGCGCTGCCCAGCACCACGGCCCGGATGTGGTCGCCGTCGGTGAGGGCGTCGGAGAGACGCTTAAGGACGGCAAGGCCGCCCCCGCTGCCCCAGACGGTGCCGCTCGCCGACGCGTCGAAGGTTCGGGTGTGCCCGTCCACGGACAGGATGCCGCCGTCGGCGTGGACGTACCCCCGCCCGGGCGGAAGCTCGATCGAGGCTCCCCCGGTCAAGGCCATGTCGCACTCGCCGTTGCGCAGGGCCTCGCAGGCCAGATGGAACGCGACCAGCGTCGTCGAGCACGCGGTGTGGACGGTCAGGCTCGGACCGCGAAGGTTCAGCTTGTACGAGGCCAGCGTCGCGAGGTAGTCGGGGTGGTTGGCGACGGAAACGGCCAGATTCCCGGTGGCGGCCAGCACGGCCGGGTTACGCCGGATATACAGCCACTGGTACTCGTCGGCGCCGATGCCGCCGTAGACGCCGATGTCGCTCGGATAGCGCCCGGGATCGTAGCCGGCATTCTCCAGCGCGGTGTGGCACAGCTCGAGGAATAGCCGTTGCTGCGGATCCCGCAGCTCGGCCTCACGCCGCGTCATCCCGAACAGCCCGGCGTCGAATCCCGCGACGTCGTCGAGCACGGGAGCGGCCGGCACGAAGCTGGGATCGTCGAGATCCCGTTCGGGCAGCCCGATGGCGACCTGCTCTTCGCGCGAGAAGAAGTGGACCGACTCCACCCCGCCCAGCAGGTTCTCCCAGAACTCGTCGAGGGAGGCGGCGCCGGGCACCCGACAGGCCAGGCCGATGACCGCGATCGGCTCGACCGCGCTGTCCGTGTTCTCGCTCATCTGCTGGCCTTTCTCATCTGCTGGCCTCCTCGTGTGCGGCCGCGTCGGGTCCGGCGTCGGCGGCGCCGGTTCGGTCGGTGTGGCGGCGCAGCGCCCGAGCCCGCCGCGCGGCCACCCTTTCGGCGGCGCGGTCGAGACCGGGCGCGGCGGCGGAGCCGTCGAGATGGGCCGCGAGCGCGCCAACGGTCGGGTGACTGAACAGGTCGACGATGGGGACGTCCCGGTCGAGCCGCGCGGCCAGTTCGGCCTGCACCGCAACGATGGCCATCGAGTGGCCACCGACCTCGAAGAAGTTCTCCCCGCGGCCGACCCGGGGGAGGCCGAGGACCCGCTGCCAGACCGCGGCGACGAGCCACTCGGTCGGCGTCGCGGGGTCGTCGGCGCCTCCGACCGGCGGCCGCGGAACCGGCCGGGGCAGCGCGTCGCGGTCGACCTTGCCGTTGGGGGTCAGCGGCAGCGCGGGCAGCAGGGTCAGGGACGCCGGCATCGCGTACGCCGGCAGGACCGTGCGGAGGTGCCCGCGCACGGCCTCGACCGTGACGCCCGGATCGGCGGCGAGATGGCCGTGCAGGACGAGTTCGCCGTCGTGCCGAGCGGTGACCACCACCGCCTGGCGCACGCCGGGGTACCCAAGGAGCGCGGCCTCGACCTCGCCGACCTCGACCCGGAATCCTCGGATCTTGACCTGGCCGTCGGTGCGTCCGGCGATCACCACGGTCCCGTCGGGTTCGTGGCGGCCGAGGTCTCCGGTCCGGTACATGCGGTCGTCCCCTTCGCCTGAGAATCGGGCGCGCGTCAGCTCCTCGTCGAGCCGTCCGCCAGTCGCGTAGCCGGTGGCCAGGTAGCGGCTGCGGACCACGACCTCCCCCTGCTCACCGACGGCCGCCGGCCGACCATCCGGACCGATGACCAGAAGCTGTGCGCCGTCGATCCCGCCCCCCACGGGCACCGGCCGCGATCCGCGGCCGGCGCGAACGCCGTCCCGGGTCGGCTCGTACCAGGCCTGCGCCTGCGGCGTCTCTGTGGTGCCGTAGAAGTTGACCACGCGTGCGGCCGGGGCGAGCCGGCGCAGCGCGTCCACATCGGACCATCGCAGCTGGTCACCGGCGAGCGCGACGAGCCTCATCCGGGGCAGCACGGTCCGCACGCGACCGAGCAGCCGGGCCAGCTGGGGTGTCAGGTGCAGCACCGTGACGCCCTCCGCGGCCAGCCAGCCGGCCAGCCGCGCCGGGTCGCCAAGTACCGCCGCGGCAGGGACGTGGAGCTGGCCGCCGACGACGAGGGGGGTGAAGACGTCGCGGAGCAGCGGATCGTGGGCGAGCCCGGCCAGCGCGGCGAACCGATCGTCTCCGTTGAGCGCGAAGGTGCGGACGTACCAGTCGAGGAAGTGCGCGAGCGGCCGCTCGGCCGTGAACACCGCACGGGCGTCGCCGGTGCTGCCCGAGGTGAACGCCGCGTAGCCTCGGACATCCGCGGGCGCGACGTCGTCGAGCCGGCCGCCGCCGTTCGGGGAGCACAGTCGCAGCCCCGGCAGCGCCGCCAGCGCGTGCTCGGCGCCCGGGCCTACCAGGGCCGCTCGGCAGCCCGCGGCACGGGCCTGCGCGGCCAGCCGGGACGGCGGCAGCTCCGGATCGAGGATGGCCCAGCGGGCGCCGCTCGCGAGCACGCCGAGCAGAAGCACGGGCAGCCGGACGTCGCGCGTGGCGAGCACGGCCACGGTGTCGCCCGGGCCCACGTCGGCGGCGCGGATGGCGGCGGTGGTGGCTCGCCGGCCGTCCTCCAACGCCCGGTAGCTGAGCCGCCCGCCGGCTCCGACCACGGCAGGCGCCTCTGGGCGGCGCCGGGCGACCTCCCGGATTCGCTCGACCACGCCGGGTCCGTCCCACGCCGGTAGCGGCGCGGCCGGATCGGACAGCGCGGTCGAGGATGCTGGGTGCCGGAGCGTCGCGGCCACGACCGGCCGGTCCGGGTGGGCGACGAGGTCGCCGAGCAGGTGGACATAGCTGGCGAGCAGCGCGTCGACCCGCTCCCGCCGGTAGAGGTCGGCGTTGTAGACGGCCTGCAGCGCGTACTCGTCGCCGCGCACCGATACGTACAGGGTGAGGTCGAACAGGGAACCGGGCAGTCCGGCCTCGAGTGCCTCCGCGGTCAGGCCCGGCAAAGCGAGCCCCGCCTCCGCGAAGTTGTACATGTTGAACAGCACCTGGATCAACGGATTGCGCGACAGGTCCCGCTGCACGCCGAGGGCGGCCACGATGCGCTCCAGCGGGGTGTCGGTCCGGGCGAGGGCGGCCACCAGCTCGGCCCGGCACGCGTCGACGTGGCCGCCGAAGCTCTGGTCGTCGTGGACCGCCAGCCGCAGCGGCACGGTGTCCACGCAGAAACCGATCACGTCGTCGAACGCGGGGTGCCGACGATCGGCGACCGGCGCACCGACGACGACCTCGTGTTGGCCGGTCAGCCGGCGCAGGAACTGGGCGAAGGCGGCGAGCAGGACGGCGTACGGCGTCGTGCCTCGGGCGGCGGCCAGCGCATCGACGTCGCTGGCCGGTCCGGCGGCGACCGTGGCGTGGGACCGCGCTCCATGGAACGTCTGCACCGGCGGACGGGCCGAGTCGCGCGGCAGGTCGAGCACCGTCGGCGCCCCGGTCAGGTGGTCGAACCACCAGCCGACGTCCGTGCCGTGCCGCCGGTTCCGGTCCGACAGCCAGCCGACGTAGTCGGCGTACGTCGCCGACAGCGCGCCGAGGTCCGGCGCCCGTCCCTCGTGCGCCGCCGCGTACGCCCGGCTCAGGTCGCGCTGGAACAGCTCCTGGGACCAGCCGTCGAACACCGTGTGGTGGACGGTGACCGCGAGGACGTGCTCCCGCTCCCCCAGCCGGAACAGCCGAACCCGCCACAGTGGACCCTCGGCCAGGTCGAACCGCTCGCTGGCCTCGGCGTCAAGCCGATCGCGCAGGAGCCGTTCCGCGTCCGGCCCACGCAGCTCCTCGACCGGCAGCGGCACCGGTCCGGGCGGCTCCACCACGACGCGAGGCTGGCCGCCGGTCGCCGGCAGTCGCCAGCGCAGCACGTCGTGCTTGTCGGCCACCGCCCGCAGCGCGGCGGCCAGTGCCGGGAGGTCGAGGTCGCCGCGGAGCCGCTCCGCGAAGGCGATGTTGTACGCCGGCGTGGTCGCGGCGAGGCGGTCGACGAACCACACCCTCCGCTGCGCCGGGGAGAGGGCCGGCGGCTGCCCGGTGCGCACCGGAACGTCGCCGTGCTCTGCGAGCCGCGCCACGCGGGCGGCCAGGCCCGCGGGCGTACGCCCGGCGAGCACATCCTCCACCGTCACGGCGCGGTTGAGCCGACCGCGCAGGGCGGCGACCAGGCGCATGGCCAGCAGCGAATGCCCGCCGCACTCCAGGAAGTCGTCATCGAGGCCCGGTTCGCCGGTGTCGAACACGCTTCGCCACGCCGCGAGGACTGCGGTGAGGACGTCCGCCTGCATCGGCGTCGCGACCTGCCCGCTCGGCCGGTCGGTGGACCGTCGGGCCTCGGTCCGCGCGGCCGCCGTCATCTGCAGGGCGGCGAGGTCGACCTTTCCGGAGACGTTGAGCGGCAACGCAGCCAGGCGTACAACCCGGGTGGGGATCATGTACGACGGCAGCCGGTCGGCACAGTGCGCCCGCACGGTCGAGAGATCCGGAGCCGTGGCGGGGGTGAGGTAGGCGACGAGCTCGGCCTGGCCGGCCGGACCCGGCCGGATGTCGGCCACCGCCTGGAGGACGTCGGCGTGGAGTCGAAGCACCGACTCCACCTCGCCGAGCTCGACCCGCTGGCCGGCGATCTTCACCTGGCGGTCCAGGCGACCAAGAAACTCCAACCCGCGCGCCGGGTTCCAGGTCACCCGGTCGCCGGTCCGGTAGAGCCGTGCGCCGGGCACGTCGCCGAACGGGTCCGGCACGAAGCGATCCGCCGTCAGCGCGGGGCGACCCAGGTAGCCGCGGGCGACCTGCGGACCGCCGACGTGCAGTTCGCCCGGGACTCCGGGTGGGCACGGCCGAAGCCGCTCGTCCAGCACGTACGCCCGGCAGCCGGCAAGAGGGTGCCCGATGGGCAGCGGCCGGTCCCATGCGCCGGTCAGCTCGGTGCCCACCACGCAGACGGTGGTCTCGGTCGGGCCATACCAGTTGTAGAACCGGCGGCGCGGCGGGGCGGACCAGCGGGCGACCTGTTCGGGGCCCGGCGGCTCGCCCGCCGTGATCGCGTGCCGGAGGTTGCGCAGACGGTCGGGGTCGAGCAGCGGCAGCAGGGCGGGTGGCAGACATCCCCACGTGACGTCGTGAGCCTCCAGGAAGTGCTGCAATCGGGCGGGGTCGACGCGATCGGTATCGGGGATCAGCGCAACCGATCCGCCCCGGCTGAGCGGGGCGAAGATGTCCAGAATGGACACATCGAATCCGAGCGCGGCGAAGCCGATGCTGCGGCAGGTCTCGTCCAGCTCGAAGGCCCGCGCGGTCGAGGTGGTGAACGCGACCGCGTTCCGGTGCGAGACGGTGACGCCCTTGGGACGCCCGGTCGAACCCGACGTGTAGAGGACGTACGCCGCGTTGTCGGGGACGGCCGAGGGCGGCGGACTACCCGACTCGCCGCCGACCCCGAGCGGCACGAGGCGCAGGCCGCTGCCGGCCAGGGCGGCCGCGCCCGCGTCGTCGACGACCACCACGGCGATGCCCGCGTCGGCGAGGACCAGCGCGCGACGGGTCGGCGGGTGCCCCGGATCGAGCGGCACGTACGCGCCGCCGGCGAACAGCACACCGAGCAGACCCACCAGGACCTGTGGGTGGCGCCTGGCACAAACCCCGACCCGGACCTCCGGGCCGACGCCGTGGCGCCGCAGCACGTTCGCCAACCGGGCCGCGGCGTCGGTCAGCTCGCGGTACGTGAGCGCCTCGTCCCATTGCCGGACGGCGATCCCGCCCGGCCACTCGGCGGCCCGGGCGGCGACCAGGTCACCGAGCAAAGTCATGAGCCGCCTCCGGTCCGGCCGGGTTCGGGGTCCACGGCGTGGATCCGCAACTCGGAGAAGTACCGCCGGCCGGCAGCATCGGAAACCCAGGCCTGAGCCGGAGTCGGCAGCATCTCGGTGATCGTCAGCTCGGCGTCGTCGCCGGCCTCGCGCCGCGCCGCGCGGACCGTTCGGACGAAGGCCCCGACGTAGACCGGGCTCGTGAAATCCACATAGGAGGGCTTCGTCTCGGTGCTCAGCGCGACGAATACCCGCTCGGGCAGGCCGAGGCCGGCCCGCCACCGCCGGGTGGCCAGGTACTGCTCGCGTTCGTCCGCGACATCGGCCAGACCCGTCGCACCCACCGTGGTCCGCCAGGTCTCCCGCGCGACCACCATCCGGTCGATGCTGATCCGTGGCGAGTGGGCCGCCGTGGACTGGAGCTTGAACGCGCCCTGGGTGTGGATGGCGATCAGTTCCGCGAAGAACTCGATCAGCGGCCACCGCCGGCCATCCCAGGACCGGACCACCAGCTCACCGTCCACGTCGGACACCGACAAGTTAGTCAAGGACAGCAGCCGGGCGGGATCCGCGCCCGGCGCCGGCGCGAAGCCCAGCTGCGCGTCGGTCGGGTTATCCAGAGCGCCGGCCAGCCGGGCGCTATACCGGGGCCAGCTGGTCGGCAGCAGGGGCAGGATCCGGCAGGGTCCGATGTCCTCGAGCAGGGCGGCGCGGAGCCGGTCCGGTTCCGGCGCGCCGGTCATCAGCGCCCCGGCCTGGAGCGTCGCCCAGGCGGTGTGCAGCTCGCCGAGGACGAGGCTGAACTCGCCACGCGCGACCGCCTCCGCGCTCTCCGCGCAGATGTGCACGTCGGGGCCGTGCACCCGGGCCGCCCGCCAACCCGGTCCGGACGCGGGGAACATGTCCGCCGCGGCGTCGGCCAGTTCGGCGCCGCTGAGTACGACGGACCGGACGTCGGGGCCGTGCCGATCGAGACCGAACAGCTTCTCCCATCGCCGGCCGAATTCCTCGGCGACGCGATCGATCGGACGGTCGCCGCCGGCGTCGAAGAACAATCCTTGCGCGAGGAACCACAGTTGGCCGAGCGGCACGTCGGGGATGCCCAGCTCCTCGGTGAGCTCGGCGTAGAGGCCGCGAAACGCCGCCAGGTACGCCTCGGCGGCGGCGGACGACAGCCAGCGGGCCACCCGAAGCAGGATCGTGAGCGGTGGTGCCATCGCCGCCAACACCGACTCGCCGATCAGCACGTCGAGGTCGCGGGTGCACTCCTCCACGCACAGCGTGCGTCCGGCGTACATCTCGCCGGCCCTCCGGTGCGGCGTTCGGCCGGTGAGCGCGGTGAACTCCTCGTCCAGTTGGCTGTGCGCGGCGAGCAGCGCGTCCGGGTCGCCGGCCGCCGTCGCGACGGCGTCGCGCGCAGCCTGCAGCCGGCGGAGGCCGGCCAGTGACCGATCGCGCGCGTCCGGATCGGCGATCGCGTCGAGCCGCCGCTCGAGCACGTCCTCGGCGTCCATCCGCACGGGAATGTCCACGTCCCATTGAAGGAAGCCACGGTCGACGAGCCGTCGCAGCAACAAGAGGCCGTCGTCGGCGGTCCGCAGCGGCGAATCGCGGTCGGCGGCGACGTCCTTCGCGATTTCGATCGCCGGTCGCCGTCCGTCGCAGCGGGCCACCAGGGCCGCCTCAGCAGCGGAGAGTGGAACGGCGGGCTGGATGGGCCGGATCAGCTGGCGGCCGTCCAGGGACAGGTGCGGCGGCAGTGACGGGGCCAGCCACGGCCGGGCCACGGGATCGGCGGCCACGGACTCCGCATAGGCGGCCAGTGCCCAGTGTTCGAAGTAGACGCGTCGGCCGCGGACCAGCACCGAACCGGGCCGGGCGCTGGTCGCGGCGTGTCGGTCCAGCCGGGCCCAGCAGACCGGGCCAAAGAACCCGATCGTTTCGTTCTTGGCGCAGTAGCGCTGCCAGTAGCGCGCGACCATCTCCTCGCGCGTGCGGCGCTGGGAGTTGCGTGGTGCGTCGGGCCCCTGCCGCCGGATCGAGCCGATGGTGTGCAGCGCGGTGCGGTTCTGCCACGTCACGGCCTCCCGGAACAGTGGGTCGTCGGCGATCGCGAAGACCGCCGCGCCGATCGCAGCTGCCGCGTCCGCGTACGCGTCGGCGAAGGCTTCGGCACCGAGGCGTCCGGCGAGGTGGGCGTCCGCGGCCTCGGCTGCCGCCGGTGCGGCGAGCCGATCGAGGCCGTCGGCCGGGAAGCCCGTGGTGCGGAGCACGGCGTCGCGCCAAAGGCTCCAGCCGGTACCTGGCAGCGGAACGAGGTGTCCTCCCGTGATCACGACGCGTCCCAGCAGAGAAGATCCGCGCTGATCGTCGCCGCGACGTCCGCGGCCCGGGTGTGCAGGAAGAAGTGATCACCCGGCATGACGCACAACCTGAAGCCGGAGACGGTATGCCGGCACCACCCCGCCATGGTGTCCGGCGGCGCCGCCGGATCGGCGTCGCCGGCGAAGCCGACGATCGGCATGGGCAGCGGCGCCTCCCCCTCGTACCGATAGCCGTCGATCCATCCGAAGTCGGCCCGGAGCGTCGGCAGCACGAGCTCGCGCAGCTCCGGGACCTCGAGCGCCTCGGCGAGAGACCCGCCGAGCTCGCGCAATCGCCGGACGAACTCGGCCTCCGGCAGCCTGGCGAGCCGCACCAACGGCTCGGTCTCGTCCGGCGGTCGACAGCCGCCGACGTAGAACCGCGCCGGCGCCGGGGCACCGAGCCGGCGCAGGGATCGGATCACCTCGAAGCCCAACCGCGCGCCCATGCTGTGTCCGTAGATCGCGTACGGCCGGTCGATCCGCCCGGCGACCGCATCGGCCACCTCGTCGGGATCCACCCGGTGTGGCTCCGCGATCCGGTTCTCGCGGCCCGGCAGCTGCACCGGCTGGAGATCGATCTCCTTGGGGTACGCCCGCTGCCAGGCGTGGAACGCGCTCGCGCCGGCGCCCGCATACGGGAGGCACAGGAGAACGGCGACCGCCTCGGGGCGCGCGGGCGATGGGGCGAACCAACGATCGGTGCCATTGACCAAAGCACCGCTCATGCCAGCTCCACCGCTCTGGAAAGCGCACGCGGTTCGTCGTCCGGCGCGACCTCGGGGGGACAGACAGAGATTAAGCACATGGCACCTTCGAATGGAAGAGCTGCCGGCACGCCAACACCAACGAGGCACCACGAGGCCATGTTTGCCGCAATTACTAAATAAACGTCTAGGTGACATCTAACATGCTTTGCCATGCTTAATCCTGGCCATGGTCGCCCGGCAACCCGCCCCTGAACGGACTAATGCTCCTGTTCCGGGCGACCTCAGGCGTTACGCAGGGTTGACTCTCCGTCGCGTGGCTCGAGCACAAGAATGCGCCCCCGGCGATATTCGCAAGGAGCGAAGCCATCCAGATGTGTAATTACGTAATTGAAACTCGACCGCAACTCTTCCGCAATTATCTCCGATCGCCTCTCGGAGGCAGAGGTCGCCGCGCGACTGCGGTGAGGCAAACAATTCGGGAGCGCCGCCGAAACGCGTTCGCGACGAGCCGGGCGGCGACGTTGGACCGAGCCACACACGACGATCGGTGGATGGGTGCTCGGACTTCCGGGCACCCATGCCACGCGTTGGATTGCAAAGAGTAATTGTCCAACGTACATCCGGTGATTGCGGCGTCGTCACATTCTCCGAAGCGCCCAAAGCGTCGGTCCGGCTCGAAGAACTAGTAGCCCCCGGGTCCGCCGCCGCTGCCGCCCGCGCCACCGTTCAGCGCGAAGACCGCGATGACGATTGCCACCACCGCCGCGAGCACCACGACCACCCAGAGCCACCGACGCGTGGTCATGATCTGGTTGGGCATCTGCATCACCTCGCCATGACGTGACACGGAAGGCACCCCCCGCCGGTTCAACGCGCCGGCCGACCCACCCCGGACCGGGCAATCGACGTGTGTCGGTTTTCCGAAACATCCGAACTGCGGATCCCTCCGCAGCCGTACGCTCGGTGTCGACAGGCCCTGGGGAGGTGAGCTGTCGTGGCGGCCGATGGACCCGTAACGGCGGCCTCGATGCTCCGGCTCGACAGCCCGGATTCGTCGCAGGCGCCGCACCTGAGCTACAACGTGCCTGATCCGACAAGCTATCCGGGCCGGACGTACACGGTGCTGACATTCGATCCCGAGCGCGATCCGTTCGGGATGCCCCTGATGGTCAACCTGTCGGGCCAGGTTCACGAGATCGGCACTGTCCGCGGCTGGCGCCGGTTCGAGGGCGTGGCTATCGCGGTCGAGAACGGCCAGCCGGTCATGGTCGAGGCGGAGGGGGCTGCCTCGCCGGCGGCCACGGCCGGCGTCACCCGGTACCTTCCGGCCCCGGAACTCGGGGCGCCGGTGCGAGTCGGTGGTACCGGAGGTCCAACGGGCGATGTGCCGGTCAGTCCGGCGGATGCCTCGGTGGGCGTCGCCCGCGCGGCGATGGAGTCCGAGTTACCGGAGGTCGCCGAGGGTGGCCCGGTCAACACCGAGCAGGAGAAGCCGAAGGCGACGGTCGTCATCGTCACGCCGGCGCAGTCGAGCCAGCTGTCGGCCACGGCGGCCGGCACGGCCTACACGGTGACGGTGCGCGTCACGTACACCAACACCGAGACGCTGCCAGAGTCGTTGGCGTTGAAGGCCGGGGCTACGACCGGCACCGCGACCCACACCGGCACCACCAGCACGGGATCGGAGCTTTACTCCGGTCAGATCGTTCTGAAGCCGGGGCCCGTGACCCTGTTCGCCACCGTGACGCTTGGCACCACCACCTTCTCCGACCGGGTAACGCTCACCATGAGCACGGCACCGGCCCAGCAGACCGATCCGGGCTATCCGCCTCCGCAGGTCGTCATCAACGCTCCGCAGGCGGGTCGCGACATCTACCTCGCCGCCGATGGACAGGTCGAGGTCGAGGCGTCCGGGGTCGTCGTGGACGGCGGCGCCGCGGTCTCCGTTGCTTGCGCCGTGGACGGCGGGTCGGCCACCGTGCTCACGGTGGACGCGCAACGCCGGTGGTCGCGCCGGGTCCAGCTCGGCGTCGGCACGCACACCTTCGTGATCACCGCCACCGACGCCGTGGGACGGAAGGCGACGGCTACGCGCGAGGCCGCGATCCGGAAGACCGCCATCCCGCGGCGCCGCCTGATCCTCATCGACTGCCTCCGGCTGTCGAACTTCCTCGGCCGGTACGGTGCCGGCCGGGTCGTCCAGACAATGAGCCTGCTCCCGGGCGAACAGACCACGATCTCAATGCGGACCTTCCGCAGCATGCAGGTGGACGAGTCCCGGACCGAGTCGGTCCTGGAGTCCTCAGGCGAGAAGGCCACCCAGAGCTTCGAGGATGCGGTCACCGCCGAGAGCAGCACGAACAGCAAGGAGCAGCAGGCGTTCGCGGCCAAGGTGACCGCGTCGGGCAGCGGCAGCTGGGGCGTTGCCTCGGCCTCGGTATCGGCCGAGGCCGCGTACAACTCCGCGTCCGCGAGGGAGGACGCGGCCAAGCGGGTCAGCAACGCCGTACGCCGCAACGCCGCGGAGAAGTCAAGCGAGCGCAAGGTGAGCGTCGAGGGCAAGACCAGCACGAGCACGACGGTGCAGGAGGAGCAGACCATCACCCGTACGCTCGCGAACACCAACCTGTCGCGAACATTGAACTTCGTGTTCCGCCAGATGACCCAGGAGTTCGTGTCGCTGCTGCACTTGGTCGACGTCCGGGTGGCCATGTTCACCGAGTGGTTCGAGGATGCGCAGATGGCCACGCCGGCGCGCGACGGTAAGGGCCAGCCCCTCGCGGACTACGAGGAGGCGACGCTGCCGGAGCTGCTGGGATGGCTGCGTCGGATCCTCGGGCCAGGCGCGATCGGTGACCACGACGCGAACGTCGCGAACGTGTACCGCACCATCCTCACCCAGCTGGACGGGGTGTTCGACTACACCGGTGCGCAGGTTCCGATCGTCGAGGAGGTGACCCGACTCTTTCCGGTGCGGGACGCCGACGGCCGGCTCACGGTCGAGGACGACCCGAACAACCCCGGCACGCCACGCCCGGTCACCCGGTCGGAGCGCTGGGCGCGGTTCGACCCAAATCTCAAGCAGACATGGAAGCCGGCGGACCAGGCGAGCACCGCCGGCGACGCCAGCGGCATCACGCTAACGTTCACGGTGCCGGGAGTCATCCTGTCCGCCAACGTCGTGACACTGCGCACGGACGGCATCGTCTGCGACGCCTTCCTCGGCGGGGGTCCCGCGCTCGACGCGTACTCGGACGACCTCCAACGCACGGCGATCTCGATCCGGGAGGCGGAGGCGGCGCGCGCGCAGGCCCAGGCGGCGCAGGCCCAACTCGGTGTCGACATCGTCAGCGCCGGGGAGCAGGAGAAGGCCGACATCTACGCCAAGGTGTTCCCGCCGCCGGTGGAGCCGCACCCGAACGGCGAGCTCGCGCCGCCACCGGGCTGAGCCAGAATGTCCCGAGAGCCCGCGTCGGCGCTCGCCGCGACCGAGACGGTCCTGGCGACAGCGGCCCTCGACGCCGGCGGCGTGCTCGACCCGGCCGCGGCGAGCCGTACCGACGCCGTCGCCGCCGCCGTGGATGCCGGTGTGGTGGCGCCCACGCTTCGCGATCCGCTGAGCGACGACGAACTGCAGTACGTAAACGACCAGCTGGCGAGCGACCCGGACCCGACCGCCCGGGCCGCCGCCCTGATCGGCGAGATCGCCCAGCGGCGGAACGTTCCCCTGGGTCGGCTCAGCGCGGTCAACAGCGAGGACTTCCTCACCAACCCCGACCCGGACGCGGCGCTCGCACAGCGCGCCGAGGTGACGGACGCGGACCGGGGCGCCTTCGCCATCGCGAGCGACGTCGGCACCGCCCTACGACGGCTGCTACGTGTCATCCGGGCCGAGTGGAGCGGCTACCCCGCCCACGTACGCGAGGTGTTCGAGCAGATCGCGAGCGATCGGAAGACACCGAGCCTGGAATACTACCGGCTGATCCGGGCCTCCATGGTCCGCGCTGGTTGGCGGGATCCGGCGGGCGTCTGGAGACAGATTCAGGCGCCGGGCACGGCAACGCTGCTCGGGCTGCCGATCCAGCACGGCGCGCACAGCGTGGTCATCGACCTTCTCAAGGCGGGCGCGGAAGACCTGACCGTAGCTCCGGTGGACGCGAACGCTCCAATCAGGACGGTCAACGGCTTCCAGCCTCGTGTGGTTGAGAATTCCCAGACGCTGAGCAACCACGCCTGGGGTTTGGCGCTCGACGTGGACGCGACCTGGAATCCGTACATCACCGACCGGCAGGTGATGGACGTGCTACGCCGGCACAGCAGCGAGAACCTCGACATCGCCAAGGACGTCATCGACCGGTCGGTCCCCAACACAGACAAGCTGGACAAGCGCTACGAGAAGCTCAGCCGGCTCTCCAAGGACATCGAGGAATGGCTCAAGACCGCGGTGAACACCGAGCACGCGCTCAGCGACGCGGTCGAAAAGGCCGAGGAGAAGCGGCGGCTGGCGGCCAAGAGCAATGACCGCACCGCCATCGAGAAGGCGGAGCAGGCTGTCGCAAAAGCACGGCACGAGTTGGCGGACAGCCAGGACGCGCAGGACGTTCGGATCCTCGCCCGCCACCAGCAACGCGACAAGGACGTGCTCGAGACCTGGCGCACCTCCGGCGTCCTCACGCTCCCGCTGGAGCTCATCCAGAAACTGCGGGCCCACGGCTTCGGATGGGGCGGCGAGTACGAGAACAAGAAGGACTTCATGCACTTCGAACTCCACCCGGACGGGCGGCTCAGCAGGGAGCAGCCGGACGCCGGCGGCGGAGGCTGAGCCGTCCCGCGGCTACCACCAGCCTTGTCGTTTCGCCCAGGTCAACAACGTGGCGGACATGACCGTCATGATCGCCAACACGACCGCCAGATGAGGAAAGTCGGTGCGGTTGTTGACGATGATGTTCATCCCGTACACGGACGAGAGGGCCGTGACCGGCAGGGTGATGACCGCGATGACAGCCAGCCGCTCGGCGGCGATGGTCATCTTAGTGTCGCTGCGCGTGCGGTAGAACTCGATCACGCCCTGCAGGTACTCCTTCTGCCCGTCCGCCACGGCGTAGACCCGGTCGAACTGGTCCACGAGGTCGTCGAGCAGGAGCTTTGCCTCTGCCGTCACGGGGCGGCGCATGGCGGCCAGCCGGCCATAGATCTCCCGGCTGAGGGCACCCATCGTGCGCACCGCAATCAACCCGTGTCGCGCCTGGAACATCTCCTCGAGGAACTGCTCGGGGTTGCCGAAGTGCCCGCTGGTGACCCGCTGCTCTAGCTTCCAGACCTGCCGCGTCTGAAGCTCTACGAACTCCTCCTGCCGGCGCGCCAGCGCGGAGACGATCGCGTACGACAGCTCGAACGCGGTTGCCGGGTGCAGTCGGCCGACCTGCAGCCGTCGCAGCACGGCGCCCGACTCGCGCATCGCCGCCTCCTGACTGACCGCGGGGTTGATCGGCCCGTGCACGGTGACCAGGTACCGGCGTCCGATGAACTGGTCCAGCTCGACGAAGTGCACGTGACCGGCCCCGCCCAGCTCCGGGGCGTGCAGCACGACCAGGACATGGTCGTCGTACACGTGCACCTTGGGCACCCGATTGCGCTCCACGCAGTCGCGTATCGCGAGCGGATGGAAGTCGAACACCTCCGACAACACTCGCGCGGCCGCCTCGTCGCAGACCGGGATGTCAACCCACACCACCCCGTCATCCCGGTCAAGCAGGCTCTTCAGATCCTCGACCCGGTGCTGTTCGACTCCTTGCTCGGTCACCAGCCGAACGTCCATGGTGATCCCTCCTGCCGCCGACTACCGCTCCCGTCCAACGTCGCATCGGATGGCACGGCCCGTCGATAGCAAGAGCCCGCGAAGCCGGGAGACCTATTGGGACCGCCGCGGAGTGGTCGCGGGCTGCTCCCCCGGGCGTACGAGCCCGGTTTCGTAGCCGAGGATGACGGCTTGGACGCGGTCGCGGAGGCCGAGCTTGGCGAGGATTCGCTTCATGTGGGTCTTGCCACCTGCTCTTCCACGAGGACCTCGGCATGATGGGGCAATTCGTCGTGGTCGAGCCGGGGCAGCACGCGGGCCGCAAACACCACCACGCCCGTCATGGCTAGCGCGGGATGAGCGCAGCGCCACAGCGGCGCCCGGATGAGCCTCGCCGCGACAGCGGCCGGCTGGCTGTGGAAGCGTGTTGGTGCCGCTCGCTAGCTCAGGCCAGTCCAAGTCGTCCAGCATGGCGAGCTGGAACCCTTCCGGACTCGACGAGCCAGCGGACCGCGTCAGCGACGGTTTGTTGGAACCGTGTGGTCTCCATGCTGAGTTCGGTTCGGGCGACCCAGTCATCGAACCGCGTGTCTCGGCGCAGTGTCTCGACGGCTTCGCGGTTGCGCGGCGACCATGTTAGACATGTTCCGCGCGGCCTGCTAGCCGGAGTGGTTGATGGACTTTTATGAGGCGTACGACGCGGTTCTTGTCAAGTGGCCGGTCCCGGTCGAGCCGGTCGAGGTCGGCTCGCCCTACGGCACGACCCACATCAATGTCTGTGGCCCGCCCGACGGGAAGCCGCTGATCCTGCTGCACAGCGGCGGCGCCACCTCGATGGTCTGGTTCAACAACGTGGCCGACCTGACCCAGGCCCATCGGGTCTACGCGGTCGACCAGATCAACGACGCCGGACGCAGCGTTCCGGCTGGCCGGCCGGTCCGCTCGCGTGATGACCTCATGGCCTGGCTGGACGCCGTGCTGATGGGGCTCGGCCTTGAGGCCGTACGGCTGTGCGGCCACTCCTACGGCGGCTGGCTCGCCCTGACCTACGCGTTGCACGCGCCGGCGCGGGTGACCCACCTCGCGCTGCTTGACCCGACCCTGTGCTTCGCCGGGATGCGCCTGTCCTACCGGCTGCACGCGGTACCGCTGTTCCTGCCCGGACCCAGAGCCGCCCGAATGCGCGCGTTCCTGCGGTGGGAGACCGGCGGCGCGACGCTCGATCCAGACTGGTTGGCGCTGACCGCGCTCGCCGCCGAGGTACGCCGGTCGAAGATCGTCCTGCCCCGCCGGCCGGCTCCGCAACGACTGCGCAACCTGCGCGTGCCGACCCTGGTACTGGTCGCGGAGAAGACCCGGTCGCACGACCCCGCCCGGGTCGCCGCCAACGCACGGGCGCTGCTGCCGCAGGTGGTCACCGATGTGCTGCCCGGCGCCACGCACCACACGATCCCGATCGGGCAGGCGGCCGACATCAACGACCAACTGACCCGGTTCCTCCGATAGGTGTCGCCGAGTAGTCCCGCGGTGGCAGCCGTGGCGGGCCGGCCGCCACCGCGGGCGGATGGTGCTCGGGTCAGGACATGATGACTGAGCCGAGGGTCAGCCACCCGGTGAGGGTGCGGTCCTGGTCCGCGTTGGCGAATCGCAGCGGTACGCCGCCGGCTAGCGGGTTGGCCGCGCGCAGCACGAGGGCTACCCGTGCCCCGTTCGGGTGGAGAACGACTGCAAACTCGCGGCGGTCGCCGAACGCTGGCACGGCGTCGCCCAGGACGCCGACGACATCGTCTTCCTGCTCGCCGGCATGCGCACCGGTGCCGGCCTCATCCTCGACGGCACCCTGCGCCGCGGCCACGGCGGCGCGGCCGGCGAGATCGGTGCGCTGCGTGCCGTGCGTTGGCTCACCGCACCGTCCCACCTTCAGAACTGCCCGGGCGCACCGGACACCATCAGCCCCGACGACAAGGCCGCCTGGGTCTTCGCCGCGGCCCGCGCCGGCAACACTGACGCCGCGGCCGCGGTACGCCGCTACGTCCGCGACCTCGCCGTAGGCGCGGCTGCCCTCGTGCTGGCCCTCGACCCCCAGGTCGTTGTCGTCGTCGGCGGCTTCTCCCGCAGCGCCGATCTCATCCTCGAACCCCTGCACCGCGAACTGCGACGGCTGTGCCTCCGGGTACCCGAGGTACGCGCGTCCACCCTCGGCGACGAATCCGTCGCCCTCGGCGCCCTGCGCCTCAGCCTTGACGAAGTCGACCAACGCCTGCTGTCCACCGGACTGTCCGCGCCCACCGCACCGCGCCGCGACTAGTGTCGTGAGTCGTTAGTCCGGGTGCAGTAACGCTTGATGCTGTCGAGGATTGGTAGGCGGTCTTGGTCCAGACGTAGGGTCGGGGATTCTCGTTCCAGGTCTCGATCCAGGCGGGGATATCGGCTCGGTGCGGGAGGTCGTCGCCCGGGTGCTTCGAGACCTGCGCCACGTCGGGCTGATCGCCACCGGGCCCGGATAGCGTCGTGATCCTCGATGCGGTCGGGCTGCACGACCAGGCGTTGCCGACGACCGCGTGACGTCGGCTACCGACAGTCGCTACAAGTCACAGGCCGAAACACCTGCGTGGGTGACGCGAGGACGCCCCTTCGGGGTCGAGGCGGGCGGGTCGGTTCCAGTCCAGCGACATTTCTGGCGGGCGCGGGCACCTGGATTGCACGGAATGCGGGTGGGACTACCGCGGGCCACGTGCCTGGAATGCGCGGACGCCGGGTGCCGGTCGCCGCTCCCGCCGGGTGGGACGGGAGCGGCGACCGGCACCGACGAGGGTCACTTGCCTGGTAGGGGGATGGCAGGGCACTCGAAGTACTTGACAACCCCGCTGTCCACAGCGGCGCCGGCGGCCAGGGCCACCTGTACCTCTTCGGCCGAGTCGAGTACGCCGTCGCTGTCGAGGTCGCCGGCGGCCAGCGCGGCCGGGTAGCCGTCCGGGAAGGTCACCGCGTGCACCATCCAGCGGCCGCCGTTGTAGTCGGTGTCGCCGGGCGCCGCCTCGGCGACGTTGGGCTGCGCACCACCCAGGTCGTAGATGATGTCCCAAGCGTGTGTGGGCGCGCCGGTGCCGGACAGGTCGGTGGGGGTGCCGACGGTACGGTAGAACGCCCCGTCTACGTAGAAGGCGGGTCCGCCCACGCCGGCGAGGGCGGGCGTGCCGATTCCGAGGGTGGCCGCCGCCGCGAGCCCGGCCGCGGCGGCCAGCATCCGCGGCCGAATCCTCTGTCTGGGCATCTGTCCTCCAGGGTTGGGGCCGACGCCCAGTGCGCCGGCCACTACCCCAGCACACACCCGGTCCGGCCCTGCGACGCTTACAAGGCCATGACGTTCATCGCCTGCGGGCAGAGCTGGTTAGCTGGGGCCACCAGCGCCGGCACACCCGGGCAATGGCCGGTCGCGATGGCGGCCGGCCGACGGTGCACCACCCGGCCGCGGAGCCCTCTCGTCAGCCTTGTTGATCACCTCGACACTTGCCCGCGGAAAGGCCTGCTGACCGGCCGTGAGCCGCCATGAGTTTGCGAATTCGCCGGGACCACCGCACGGTGTTCCAGCCGGATCCGCCCGGGTCCGGTAACCGAAAGCCGCACGCGGCCGGCGTCGCCGAGGACGGCCGCACACCGATTGGCGAAAGGCGACCGTGATGACGGACTTGCGTTTTGACGGGATGCACGCGCTGTTCATCAACTGCACGCTCAAGCGCGGCACCCGACTCACCAACGCCATGGACATGCGGCCGTCGGGGGTGCTCGGCGTGGTCGCTCCGGTGGCGACGTTCCAGGTCAAGGCGGCGGTAGCCGAGAACCTCGCCGTCCTGAAGCAGCTCCTCGAGTCACAAAGCGCGAGCAGCTTCGATCGCCCGCGGTAGCCCGGCCGGTGGGCCGGGCTACCGTCGGCGCGGGTCAGCCGCTCACCGTGAACGATTTGGTCAAGCTTGCGGCCGAGCTGTCGCCGGCGTAGACGTCGATGCGTCCCGGCTCGACCACGAACGTGCCGCGGTTGTCATAGAACCCGAAATCACTGCGGTCCAGGGTGAAGGTCACCGTCCGCGTCTCGCCCGGTTGAAGGGTGACGCGGTCGAAGCCGCGCAGTCGGCGTACTGGCTGCGAGATGCTCGCGACCGGGTCGTGGAGGTAGAGCTGCACCACCTCGTCGCCGGGCCGGTTGCCGGTGTTCGTTACGTCGACGGACGCACTGATCCGGCCAGTGGGGGAGACGGTGGCCGAGCTGAGCCTGAGGTTCGAGATCGAGAACGTGGTGTAGCTCAGCCCGTAGCCGAACTGGTAGAGCGGCTCGCAGGTGTTGAGGTCGCGGTAGCGCGAGTTGTACTTCGAGGTGACGTCGCACGGCCGCCCGGTGGGTTCGTGGTTGTAGTAGATCGGCACCTGGCCCAGCCTGAGCGGGAACGACACCGGCAGCTTGCCGCCGGGGTTGACCTTGCCGAACAGGACGTCGGCGACCGCGTTGCCGGCCTGGACACCCGGGAACCAG
>DASXRC010000020.1:0-5559 GCA_036506795.1 Micromonosporaceae bacterium | reverse complement strand
TTCCGGCTGCATCCCGATGATCTCGGAATGGGCGTGCTGAGCGATCTGCCGGATGAGCCCCTTCCGGTACGCCTCGGGCATCCAGTCCCGCGGCTCGACCTTCTGGTCGGCGGCGATCACCGCCTGGAAGTAGGCGGCCAGGTCATCGTCCTGGGCGTCCCCGGCGCCCGACCCGGCCCGCGCCCCGGACACCCGCCGCTCGGCCGCTGCGCGGAGCGCGGACTCAGCAGCCTCGACCTCGCCGAGCAGACCGCCGATCGCGGGCTCGTCGATCACCGGCTCTTCGGCGGCGGGGAACTCGTTGCCGTACACCCATCAAGTGTTACAGCCGCTCACGCGACAAAGCAACTGGGTGTCACATATCCAGGTCAAGCACTCTCCGTATTCAGCGCCACCGCATCGAGTGACGACTCAGCGCGACGATGTGACGGCGCGCACCATATGCCCGTCGCGTCCAGTGTGGAGTATGCAGACAAAAAGGGGAGACGCCGCTCACGAAAACGACTCCACATTGGTTCATCAATCAGACGTAGTCCCACATACCTCTGCGTTCAACGGGTCTAGGACGCTCGTCGCCCCTGGCGCTTACAGCAACGGCCCGTAAACTGCACAACGGTCACGGTACGTACCCCCTACCGGCCCAAGGACTTGCACCGAAGTACCTCCAACCAGCGGCCCCCCCACCACTGGAGTTTCTCCCGCATGCGACCTCGCCTGATCCTGGTCGCCGCCCTGGCGGCGATCGTCCTCGGCGGCGTCATGCTCGTCCCTGCCGCGTACGCCCGGTTCAAGGGAGATCCGCCGATCGTCTTCGGCCTCACCGGCTCGGCCGCGTCGCCCTCGCCCTCCCAGACGCCGGGTCCACCGCCTCCACCGCCTCCGCCGACGCTCAAGGCGGGTCCGGTCACCGTGCGGGTCAACGGCTTCTTCTCGTGGGCCTTGCTTGATCGCAAGACCGGCAAGATCGCAGGCTCGTCGAACATCTCGGCGACCAACTCCACTGAGTCCATGATCAAAGTGTGGCTCGCCTCGGACTACCTCCGGCGGACGGCGGCCGCCGGCAGGCAGCCGTCCGCGGCCCGGCTCACCCAGGCGAGTCGGGCGATCCGCCTCAGCGACGACAACGCCGCCGAGTCGCTGTTCAACGCCGGCGGGCGAGCGCCGGTGATCGACCGCCTGATCAAGATCTGTGGGCTCACCGACACCAGGAAGGTCGTGCCCGCCGGGGACGACACCGTCTGGTGGAGCTACACCCGGATGTCGCCGCGCGACGCGGTCCGGATGGGCCGGTGCGTCGCCGACGGGCGCGCGGCTGGTCCGAAGTGGACGAAGTGGATCCTCACCGAGATGACCAAGGTGTGGGGGACCACGGCGGCGAAGGACCAGCACGCCACGTGGGGTGGGGGTCACTGGGGCATCGTCGACGGGCTGCCGGCGAACCTCAGGTCCGGTCTCAGCATCAAGAACGGCTGGACGCTGATCAACGCGGACGGCCTGTGGCACCTCGACTGCCTGGCCGTGCACAAGGACTGGGTGCTGTCCGTTATGACCCGCTACCCGGGCAAGTACGGCCTGGCCTACGGCGCCAACGTCTGCAAGAGCGTGGCGGGTCAACTCGTCTACCAGCCACCGGCCGGGCAGGGCTGACCCGGTGGGTCGGAGCCGCTCGGGCACGTCGTCCGGCCCGCTGCGTACGGCTGCCGTTGTGGCGCTCGTGGTCGGTGCGGTCCTGGCGCTGGCCGGCGTCGGCGTTGCGGCCGTTCGCGACGGCGTGCTGGACTCCGCCGCCCAGCTGGTGTTCCCGAGCGCGGGCCCGGCGTCCGCGCCCGCGTCGACCCCGCCGGCCGTCACGGCCAGTCCGAGCCCCAGCCTCACCCCGCTGCCGGTCGGGCCCGCCGAGGTCGATGTCGATATCACGGGCTGGTACGCGTGGGCGCTGATGGACGAGCGCATGGGCAAGATCTACGGCTCGAAGAACATGGCGGAGACCAGCACGACCGCGTCCCTCATCAAGTCCTGGCTGGCGGCGGACTACCTCCGCCGGGCCACCGAGCGCGGCGAGACCCCGAGCGACCCGCGGTTGAGCCAACTCCGCACGATGATCCGGGACAGCGCCAACACGCCGGCGCAGACCCTGTGGGAGGAGCTGGGCAAGCAGGCCTCGATCGGCCGGATGATCTCGACCTGCAAGCTCGCCGACAGCGCGGCCGCCAGCGCGGGCTGGAGCCGCACCCGGCTATCGCCGCGCGACATCACGAGGCTCGGCAGGTGCATCGCCGTCGGGCGCGCCGCCGGTCCGAAGTGGACGAACTGGCTCCTCGGGGAGATGCGGGCGGTGCGTGGGGTGGGCGACACCGGCATCCGCAAGGCGTTCCCCGCGTCGATGCGGAAGACGATCGCCATCAAGAACGGCTGGATCACCCGGGACGCCGAGCAGGAGTATCACGTCAACTGCCTGGCCATCGGCGACGGCTGGACGATGGGCGTGATGGTCCGCTACCCGTTCGGGGGTGGCCGCGGCTACGACTACGGCTTCGACGTCTGCGAGAGCGTCGCCAGGCAGTTGCGCACGAACGCCTGAGGCCACTACACCGCGGCGAAGACCGGGCCGTCCGGCGGAAATGGCGGGCTGGCCCCGATCTCGGCCGCCCGGGCGGCGAACTCCCGCAGGCCGGTCACCTGGCGATCGCCGAGCGAGAAGTCCAGCACGCGGAAGTAGGACGCCAGGGTGGCCGCGTCGAACGGTTCCCAGCGCGCCGCCGCGGCCGCTACGTCATCGAGCTCGGCCAGGCACAGGTCCCGCGAGCGCAGAAATGCCTCGTGGACGTCCTTGACCACGCCGGGATGATCGGCAGCGAACTCGCGACGCACCGCCCAGACGGCGAACACCATCGGCAGGCCGGTCCACTCTCGCCACTCCTGACCGAGATCAGTGACCGACAGGCCTCGCCCGGGCGCCTCGTAGAGCGCCCGCAGCGCCGCGTCCCCGATCAGCACCGCCGCGTCGGCCTCGAGCAGCATCTCGGTCAGGTCCGTCGGGCAGGTGAAGTACTTCGGGAACACCCCGTACCGGTCGGCCAGCAGCATCTGCGCGAGCAGCGCGCCGGTCCGCGATGTCGAGCCCAGCGCGACCCGGCCATCGCCGAGCGCGGCGAGTGGCCGCGTGGACACGACGTTCACGCTCAGCACCGGTCCGTCCGAACCGACCGCGAGGTCGGGCAGGAGCAGCAGGTCGTCGGCGTGCCGGAGGTACTCCACCAGCGAGATCGGCCCGATGTCCAGATCCCCGGCGATCAGGGCGGCGTTCAGCCGGTCCGGTGCGTCTTTGTGCAGGTCCACGTCGATCAGCGCGCCCGAGCGCATCAGGCCCCAGTAGATCGGCAGGCAGTTCAGGAACTGGATGTGTCCGACCCGTGGCCGCCGCTCGTGCTCACTCATGATGTCCGCCACGGTAACCCGCGCCGGCCGGCCGAGTTCAGGCGACGGCCGGAACGGTGGCCGGCGCCGCCGTCGGCGACTCCCGCCGTTCGCGACGCGCCGTGCGCAGCACCGACGGCATCAACACCGCGACCACGACCATGCCGGTCAGGCCCAGCCCTGCGACCAGGGGGCGGGTCGGCACGGTTCCGACGAGCGCGCCCCCGGCGAGGTAGCCGAACATCGCGGCACCCTGCACCGACGCGCTCAACACGGCGAAGGCACGGCCGCGCATGGCCTCCGGCACCCTGGTGCCCATGATGACGGCGCTGAACGTGTTCATGCCTCCGTTGAAGATGCCGCCGATGATCCACAGCGGGAACAGCCAGCCCACCGCGCCGACCGTCGCGGAGACGGCCACCGCCACGCAGCAGGCACCGAGCATGAGCAGCACGCCCCACACCAGGCCACCGTCGCCGTGCACCTTCACCACGCGCCGCGCGAGCAGCCACGCCCCGAGTAGTGCGCCGGCCGTCCAGGACGCGCTGATCAGGCCGTACACGGTCGTCGAGGCGTGCATGGTGTCCCGCACGAAGAACACCTCGACCACGTTGATCGCGCCGACCGCGGCGATGACCGCGGTGACCGAGATGACCATCGCGCGCAGCAGCGGGTCGCTCCACAGCCGCCAGTCCCGCACCACGGCCGGGACCGCACCGTCGATCGGTGCGGCCGCCGCCGCGGTCCGGCGTCCCCGATGGGTACGCAGCGCGAGCCCGGCCACGACCACCGCCAGGTACCCAACCGCGGCCAGCAGCCGGGGCAACCGGGGACCGAACTCGCCCACCAGCACCCCGGCCAGCGCGGGACCGGCCAGCACGCCGATGGAGCCGGCCGTCTGGTTCAGCGCGCTCGCGCGCGGCAGGTCGGCCCGCCGGACCATCGCCGGCAGGAGCGCGGAGATCGTCGGCTGGGTGACCGCGAGCCCCGCGGCCAGCAACGCCACCAGCGCGACGGTCACCATCTGCTGCGTGGTGAACGCCAGGACGGCGCACACCGCGGCCTGCCCGACTCCGGCGGTGATCAGCAGGATGCGACTGTCCACCCGGTCGGCGAGCCGGCCGGTGAGCGGGGCGAGCGCCACGATCGGCACGGTGGCCGCGAGCAACAGGGCCGAGATGGCGAAACCGCCGCCGCCGGCCGCCTGTACCGCCAGCACGAGCGCGGTCGCGGCCAGGAAGTCTCCGAACACCGAGATGCCCCGCGCCCCGGACGCGATGTAGACGTCACGCCAGCGGGAGGTCGCCGGTTCTGCAGCAGATGTGAAGACCATATTTCGAAAATAGTCCTTCACATCTTGCCGCGCAACCCCCGCAGGTCGATAGGCACCGCGCGCAGCTGGAACGTGAGTGGCCGGGCACCGACGGGAGTGTCGTGGCGGCTCTCGCGCCGGTACGGCGCGATCAGATCCGTGACCGCCTCGTTGAGCCCGGCGAGCTCCTCGGCCGTGAGCAGCAGGATGGTGTTGGAGACGATGACCGCGTCGTACCAGTCCGGGGACTCGTCGGCCGCGGCGTCGAGCCACTGACGCACCTGGTCGTTCTGCCGGGCGAGGAACGCGTCGAGCAGCGCCTCCTCGGCCGCCCGGGCCTCCGGCTCCGCGGTCCGGCCGGGGTCCACGCTGAAGCCGCGCTGCCGGGTCCGCCACCGCCGCTCGCGGGCGTCGCCCTGGCTCGGCGCGTCCTCCACCATGTCCCACTTGGCCAGCGCGCGCAGGTGGTAGCTGGTCGCGCTCGGCGACAAGCCGACCACCTCCGCGAGCTCGGTCGCGGTGGCCGACAGGCCGGTGGAGGAGAGGTGCTCGAGGATCGCCAACCGGGCCGGGTGCGCCAGCGCCCGCATCACCTGCGGGTCGGTGATCTTGACGCGCAGCGGCTCCGGCGTCACGCCCGGCCGCGACAGCTCGCGATGTCCACCCACGTCGACCTCCGCGAATAGTCTGGTGCCGTCACCTGCCCTCGCGCGTACTATTGCACCTCCGCGCGTGCGGACGGCCGCACGCTGCCCATCGACCGGGCACAGCCGGCACCGCCGACCGCGGGGCAGCCGGGCGGCCCCAGGGACCCTCGACGAGATAGGTGC
>DASXRC010000019.1:0-16090 GCA_036506795.1 Micromonosporaceae bacterium | reverse complement strand
CGCCTGCTCTCGTTCGAGGGCGGTGGGGTCCAGGTCGAGCTGGAGGTCGCCCGCCACGGCGACGGTCTCACGCTCATCGGCCAGGTGGTCGGCGTCGCACCGGGGGAGTGCGTGCTCGAGCGCGGAAGTGACCCCGATGAGGCGCTGCACCTCGACGACTTGGGCAGGTTTCTCGCCGAAGGGGTGCCGGCGGGTCCGGCCCGGCTGCGGTGCCGATCCACGACCGGCCGCATCGTCGTCACGGCTTGGGTCAGCCTGTGACCGGCTCACCGGCCGAGGGCCACAAAGGAGAGTGCGGTCGCCACGGTCACCGGATCGTCGTCGACGACCGATCGGACCTCGAGCAGGGCCTCGCCAAACGAGGATCCGCCTCGAAGCCGGTCGTGAAAGTCAATCATCAGCGGCGCCGTGGCAACGTCGTTCACCGGCACGACGCTCGCCAGCAGACTGGCCGTTCCGAGGGGTACAAGCGCGGTCACCACTCCGAGGAGCTCGTCGGCGCCGACGTGTGCCGCGACCGCGGAGTCGCAGCTGGACAGCACGAGCCGTCGCGGTGCGCGGCGCAGCCGTCCCAGGTCGTAGACGGTCAGCGGTCCGTCGTCGAGAGATATCGCGGAGAACAGCGGGTTGTCCGCCGTGAACACGCCGTGGGCAGCGACGTGCGCGGTCCACGCGCCGTCGAGCGCCCGCAGGGCCGCCTCGGCGGTGGCCCGACCGTTCCCGAGAACGATCGCGTCCGGATAGCCCTCCGCGATCTTCATTACCTCGGCCGTGCTGCCGTGCAGGCCAGGGCCGATCACCAGCGCGATCCTGCGACGACGGGGGGTACGGATCCGTTCGGCCCGCAACCAGATCGCCGCCGAGGGCGCCACAGTGACGGGAACCGTGCCCAGCGCTGGGAGCATCGCCCACGGCACCGCGTTCAATCGGGCCGGCGGAACGACGACCACGGGTGCGTCGTCGATGTCGGCCGCGGCGTCGCCCAGGAGCACCTCTTGCAGCCGAAGGCCGGCGGCAGCGAGGGTGTCGAGCGCTCCCGCTGTGGGTCGTCCGTGCGCCAGCCTCCTCAGCAGGAACCGGGCCAGCTCCACCTCGCGTACCGCCGACGAGACCGAGCCGACCGGATGCAGGCGGAACGTGGGACCGACGACCGTGACTGCGTACAGCTGTCCGTCGACGGCTGTGATCTCGACCAGCGTGTGTCGGCCGAGTCCATCGGTGAGGCGCCTCAGGTCGTCGGCGTCGCCCGTGCGGCTGGTCGCGGCGTACCCGTCCGGCCTGCCAGTCGTTCGCCTCGTCCGGGACCTGATTGCCGCCTCGAGGCGCCGCTGCTCCAGCTCGAGTCGGCCGGTCGGCTGGTCCGCCGACCGCGCGGCGTTCAACCGCCGTACGACGTCGCGGAGCGCCGCAAGCTCTGTGGCGAGCTCCCGATCGTCGGGCGGGCGTACGGCGGGTATGGCGAGCGCGCTGGCGCGCCAACGCTCGCTCCATCGCAGCAACATGCGGGCGTCGCGCCGGCGTACGGCATGGCGCTGCGCGAGGGCCGCGAGCTCGACCCCGTACGCCGCGGCGTGGGCGCGCAGTTCCGGCGCGGCAAGGGTGCGCTGGTGGTCGCCCGCCGCCTCGAGCCCTCGCCTGCAGGCGACGAGCGTGGCGGCGGTGGCCCCCCGCGCCTCCGCGCGAAGCGCGTGCGCCAGCCAGCCCGCGGCATGCCCGAAGGTCGGGCCACGGTTACGAAATCGAGCGGCTCGCGCCAGGTGTCGATCGGCGTCCAAGCTCCGGCCCTCCTCGGCGGCGAGGCGACCCGCGAGCAGGTGCGCGGCCGGCGCCTCAGGCGCGTTGAGCTCGTCGAGTCGGTCCGCCAGCCGGCTGGCCCGGACGGGAAGGCGGCCCCCGCGTTCTCCTTGGGTGTGCCTCGACTGGACCTCGACGAACGCGGCTCGGTCCCGCCAACCAATTCGCCGTTGCCGACGGAACAGGTCGCGGGCGGACACGGCCCGTTGCCTGGCGAGACCCGGTTGACCGGCCGCCTGAGCAGCCTGCGCTATCGCAAACAACAGCTCGGCGGTCTTGGTCTCGTCGCCCCCGCGGGCCGTGTGGCGTCGCAATGCGTCATCGGTCGCGGCGACGGCCTCCGTGGCCAGACCCGCGGCCAGCAGCACGGCGCACCGGTCGATCGCCACGCTCGGCCAGAATGTCTGCAGCGCCGCGTACCGTGCCGCCGCCTCGTCCAGGAAGCCGAGCGCGGCTGGAAGGTCGCCGGCCTGGAAGGCCACGTCGGCGCGGTTGTGCACCGTCATGACGAGCTCCAGCTCCTGGCCGACCTCGGCGAAGAGCCGCTCGGCCACCGCGAGATCGCGGTCGGCGTGGGCGGCCTGCCCAAGGGCGGCGTACACAAGAAATCGGTGCGTGCGCGACCGCGCCTCCCACACGCGATCGCCGGCGCGGCGCAGCAACCGGATGGCTCTGCGCAAGTCGGCCAACGCCTCGTCGTAGCGTCCGAACTCACGCAGGAGGTAGCCCCGGCGCGTCAGAACCCGGCCAGCCTGGACTCCTCTGCTGTGCGCGACCGCGCGGTCCAGGCAGGCGAGCCCGTCGGTGAGGCGGCCGGCGAGGCCCAACGTCAGGCCGAGCGTGGCCTGCACGTCCGCCGCGCGCTCCGGATCGGCCGACCGTTCCGCGAGCCGCGCCGATCGGCGAAGCTCCGCGATGGCCTCGACGGTTCGCCCGGAATCGCGCAGGACGATTCCCCGTACCTGGCGGACGACGGACGCGGTCCACGGATCCGGGTTCGCGTCGAGCAGCTTCGTCGCGTCGGCGAACGCCTCCGCCGGGCGGGACAGCGCTAGCGGCAACAGGCGTTCGGGGTGTGCTGACACCTGTCGAGTCTAAGAAACGCCACAGGATTGGAGAGGGTCGATGCAGGACGAGCAATCGAACGGCGCCCAGCCGTCACAGCAGGCGGTCCAGCGGGCAGTGATACAGAAGGCCCTCAGCGCCGAGCTGAGACGCAGGGGCACGGGCACGACCGTGGCGGATGGACGCGGGAGGGGCGAGGACGACCCCACCGTGGTCGAGGCCGAGCGCCGCGACATCGAGTTCTTGTACGAGACCGACCGGCTCCTGGTTCGGGAGGAGTTTCTAGACCGGGTCAACGGGATCCTCGCACAGCTGGGGCTGGTACCCAGGCAGCGGCCGCCCGAGGAAGCGCGACCGCCGGGAGAGGACCAGCCCCGGTTGTCGGATCACGTGGTCGCGGGGGTACGCCTGCTTCGCCTGCAGCGGACTCCCGAGAACGCCCATCTCGACACGCTCGAAACGCTGCGCATCATCATCGAGGGCGGCGAGGTTCCCTTTGACGAGGGCAAGAGGACGGTCGTCATCGACGGCGTTGGCCCCGGCGTCGTGGCGCCGAACCACGTCGTGTCGATCACAGGCCAGGGAGGCGGCTGTCCGGCGGTGGAGCCGGAGCCGGTTCCGGCCGGAAGCGAACCATATCCCGGTTACACATCCGACCGATGCGCGGGCGAAGGTGTGCGGGTCGTGGTGGTCGACACGGGCCTCGACCCGACCGCACCGGCGCGTAGCCCGTGGCTGGCTGAAGTCACGGGCATGGAGGACGTGTACATCCACGGGGACGGAACGCTCGGAGACTACGCCGGGCACGGCACGTTCATCGCTGGAGTCGTCCGCTCCGTTGCGCCACGGGCCCAGGTCCACGTCCGCCGGGTGTTCCAGTTCGGAGGCGCGGTCCTCGAGTCCGACCTCGTCCGGGCGCTGACCCGGGTGCTCGACCAGGACCACCCCGACGTCATCAGCATGTCCGCTGGTACGCACACCTACGACGCGACGGGGTTGCTGACGTTCCACGTCTTCAACGAGCGCCTGTTACGACACCACAAGGGCGTGGTGCTCGTGGTCGCGGCGGGCAACGATGACGATCGCAAGCCGTTCTGGCCGGCGGCGGCGCCATACACCGTCTCGGTTGGAGCGCTGAGCACGAACTGGCGGGGCCGGGCCCGGTTCAGCAACCATGGCGGCTGGGTGGACGTCTACGCGCCGGGACAGGATCTGACCAACGCATTTCCCGTCGGCCGCTACGAGTACCACGAGCCGCCCTACGGAGAGCACAATCCGCGGATCGAGGCGTTCTACGGCATGGCGCGATGGAGTGGAACATCCTTCAGCACGCCGATCGTCGCGGGCCTGATCGCCGCGCGGATGTTCCGGACCGGTGAGAACGGCCGCGATGCCGCGGCTGCCCTCCTAGCGGACGCGAGACGGCAGGCCCAGCCGGGCGTCGGAGCGGTCCTCTTACCAGAGGCGTGACCGATGAGCCGATGTCCGCACCGGACCGTGGTCCGGTGCGGACGCCGGCGACCGCCGACATCGCCGATAGCGGTCGGGGTAATCCGCGAAGTTCCAGCCCGGCTGGTGCTCGTCGCCGTGGAGGAATGTCATAGCGGCGGCACGGCCACGCTCGTACAGCATCTCGGCCTTCCCGGCCGACAAGTGTCTGCCGCCTAGTGCGAATCGCGGCTCACCGCCGAACCGCTGGAGCCGACGAGGAAATCCAGGTCCGCGCCGGTGTCGGCCTGCAGCACGTGGTCGACGTAAAGCCGCTGCCATCCGCGCATTGGATTGGCGAAGCCCGCAACCGTGGCCTGGTTGGGCGTACGGCGGGCGAGCTCGTCGGCGGGCACTTCGAGATCGATTCGGCGTGCCTCGACGTCTAGTGCGAGAACGTCACCGGTCTGAACCAGCGCTAGCGGGCCGCCGGCGGCCGCCTCGGGGCAGACGTGGAGCACGACGGTGCCGTAGGCAGTGCCGCTCATGCGGCCGTCGCAGACCCGGACCATGTCCCGAACGCCCCGCTCCAGTAGCTTCTTGGGCAGGGGCAGGTTCGACACCTCGGGCATGCCGGGATAGCCTCTCGGTCCGCAGCCGCGCAGCACCAGGACCGAGTCGGCGTCGACGTCAAGATCCGGGTCGTCGATGCGGGCGCGGAAGTCCTCGATGCTGTCGAAGACGACCGCACGGCCGCGGTGCCGCAGCAGGTGCGGCGACGCCGCCGCCGGCTTGATCAGTGCACCGTCGGGCGCCAGGTTGCCACGCAGGACGGCGATCCCGCCCTCGGCGATCAGTGGATGCGAGCGAGTCCGGATGACCTCGGGGTCCCAGATCGGCGCGTCGGCGAGATAGTCGACCAAAGGCTTGCCGGTGACCGTCAGGGCCGTGGGGTCGAGCAGGTCACGGACCTCACGCAGGACGGCGAGCAGGCCGCCGGCGCGGTGGAAGTCGTCCATGAGAAAACGGCCGGCGGGGAGCAGATCGACCAGCACCGGCACGCGCGACCCGATGCGGTCGAAGTCGTCGAGAGTCAGATCGATGCCCAGCCTCCCGGCGATGGCGAGGAGGTGCACGACCGCGTTCGTGGACCCGCCGATCGCGGCCAGCACGACGATCGCGTTGTGGAAACACGCCTTGGTCAGGATGGTGCTCGGCCGACGGTCTTCGGTCACCAGCTCGACTGCCAGGCGGCCGGTGCCGTGAGCGGCCTCCAGCAGGCGGCTGTCGGCGGCGGGCGTGCCGGCGACGCCGGGGACGACGGTGCCAAGCGCCTCGGCGACCAGGGCCATGGTGGACGCGGTCCCCATCGTGTTGCAGTGCCCGCGGCTGCGGATCATGGCCGACTCCGACCGGACGAACTGCTCCTGTGAGAGCGTCCCGGCCCGGACCTCCTCGGACAGCCGCCACACGTCGGTACCGCAGCCGAGGGGCACGCCGCGGAACGTGCCGGTCAGCATCGGCCCGCCCGGCACGACCACCGCGGGCAGGTCGACCGACGCGGCGGCCATCAGCAGCGCCGGGATCGTCTTGTCGCAGCCGCCGAGGAGTACCACCCCGTCGATCGGGTTCGCTCGAAGCATCTCCTCGGTGGCCATCGCCGCCATGTTGCGCCAGAGCATCGCCGTGGGCCGGACCTGTGTCTCACCCGGCGACACGACCGGCAACTCGAGCGGGACGCCGCCCGCCTCGTAGACGCCGTTCCGCACCGAGGCGGCCACTTCGGTCAGGTGCGCGTTGCAGGGGGTCAGGTCCGAGGCCGTGTTCGCGATGGCGATCTGGGGCCGGCCCGTGAAGGCATCGGCCGGCAGACCTCGACGCATCCAGGCGCGGTGGATGTAGGCATTGCGGTCGTCGCCGGCGTACCACTGCCCGCTACGAAGCCCCGATCGCATCTGTCTTCCAGTTGCCGAAACGATGGTCTACTCTTCGGAATGCCATGGAGACTACGCGAATAGTCAACGGATCGGCACCCCCCGGTACGACCGGCGTCGAGCTCGCCGGCGCCACGCGGCTCGTGGGTACGGACCGGGTTCTCGCGGTCCTCAAGGAGCTCGCGCGGCATCCGAATGGGATCGGGCTCGAGGACCTGACCCGGGTGATCGCCAGCCCCAAGCCCACTGTCCACAGGGCATTAGGCGCCCTGCGCCGGGCCCGACTGGTGGATCAGGACACCCGGGGGCACTACGTGCTGGGCGACGAGTTCCTCCGGATGGCGTTCGCACATCACGAGGCCCGCCCGGAGCAGATGCGGATCCAACCGGTGCTGGACATCCTGGCCAAGCGGTTCAGCGAGACGGTCCACTACGGAGTGCTCGACGGGCGCGAGGTCGTGTACCGCGCCAAGATGGACCCGCCCAGCGGCGCCGTCCGACTGACCTCCACGGTCGGCGGGCGCAATCCCGCCCACGCCACGGGCGTCGGCAAGATGCTGCTGGCCCATCGCCTGGACACATTGCAGGCGGTCGAGGCGTGGATCGATGGCTTGGCGCTCGAGCGACGAACGCCCAACACCCGGTGCACCGCCGAGGACCTCCACCGTGATCTGGTGCTGACCCGGGAACGCGGCTACGCCATCGACGACCAAGAGAATGAGGTTGGAGTGAATTGCATAGCCCTGCCCGTCTACCTCAGCTCTCCCGTCGTCCCGTCGGGCGCCGTCAGCATCAGTGCGCTCGCCTACCGGACGCCGGTCGACTCGCTGGTTGACGCGCTGGACGAGATCCGCCGGGAGCTGGGCCGGATCGGCAAAGTGCAGGGGCGGTGAGCGCCCCGACGATGCGCGCCTTCGTGCTCACCGCGCCGGGGGAGTGCTCGGTGCGGGAGGTGCCGGCCGCGGTGGCGGTCCCTGGCGAGGCGATCGTGGACGTCGAACGGGTCGGGGTGTGCGGCACCGACGTCGAGTTCTTCACGGGCGAGATGGCCTACCTCCACGAGGGGCACGCACGGTTCCCGATGCGCCCCGGTCACGAATGGGCCGGCACGGTCTCCGCGGTCGGCGACGGCGTCGACCCGGGCTGGATCGGCCGGCGAGTCATGGGCGACACGATGCTCGGCGACGGAATCTGCCGGCGTTGCCGGAAGGGACACCAGCACGTCTGCGAGAACCGGCAGGAGGTCGGGATCCGGGGTGGGCGACCCGGGGCGCTGGCCGAGCAGCTGGCCGTGCCGGTCACGTCTCTGCACGAACTGCCGGACACGGTCGACGCAGTCCTCGGGGCGCTGGTCGAGCCCGGCGGCAACGCCCTGCGCTCGGCGCAGGCAGCCCACCTCCGGCCGGGTGACCGGGCGCTGGTGCTCGGTCCCGGGACCATCGGGTTGTTGGTGGCGATGTTCGCTCGGGCGGCCGGGGCCGAGGTGCACCTCATGGGCCGCTCGTACGGCTCACTGGACTTCGCCCGCACGCTCGGATTTGAGCACGGCTGGACTGAGGACGGCCTTCCCGATCTGCCCTTCGACGCGGTCATCGACGCGTCAAACTCACCGCACCTGCCCGCCAGGGCACTCGAGCTGGTCGAGCCGGCCGGCCGCGTCGTGTACGTGGGACTGGCCGGCAGCCCCAGCCACGTCGACACCCGCAGGCTCGCGCTAAAGGACGTAACCGCGGTCGGCGTCCTGTCCGCTTCGCCCGGCCTCGACGCAACGATCCAGGCGTACGCGAGGGGCGAGGTCGATCCCCGGCCCCTGGTGGCGGCGACCGTCGGATTGGACCAGATCGGCGCCGTCCTGGCGGGGGAGCGACCCCCAGGCGCCGGTCCAGGGCCGAAGATCCATGTCGACCCGCATCTCCACTGACCGGGCCGTGTCAGCTTCCACGCGGCACGACGACCAGCGGGCTGCGCGCCCTGCGGACGAGCCTCGAGGACACCCCGCCCAGCAGAACACTGCGAACCGGCCCGTACCCGCGTGAGCCGCAGAAGAGGACGTCGATGTCGTCTTCGTCGAGCTCGGCGAGCACGTCCACGACGTCACCGGTGAGTATCTGGCCCGTGGCTTGCAAGCCGGGTGGGAGGCCAGCGATCGCCGTATCGAGAGCGAACTGATACTGCTCGCGGGCGGTCGCCAGGAACGCGCGCTCCGCATCGCGACCGATGAGCAGCGGTAGCACCTCCGCCTCGTCGGCAACCACGGTGTACAGCCGCAGCTCCGCCGACGTTCGTCGCGCGAGCCGGGCGGCGACCTCGAGCGCCGCGTTGGCCTCCGGAACGTCGACGTAGGCAACCCCGATGCGGGTCAACGCGCCGGGGGTGCGGTTGCGCGCACCCGACGGCGCCACGGCGACCGGGCAGGGGCTACCCGACAGCAGCCGCTCCGCGGTGCTGCCCGCAAACAGCCGTTCCTCGGTCCCCTGGCTGCCCGAGCCCACCACGATCAGCGACGCGGTCAGCTCCTCCGCGAGGTCGAGCAGGCCGTGCGCCGCAGAGGAGGACGCCACGATGCGGTACTCGACCTGCGTCGGCGGCCCGGTCAGAGCGTCAATCTGGGACCGCGCGCCGTCCAACACCCGTTCCGCCAATCGATGGCGGTCCGCCACCCATTCGGCGTCCACGCGCGCCGGGCTGATGGCCGCCGGCGACGGGTGAACCGCGGCGACGACAAGGGACAGGCCGAGGATTCGGCCGAACCACAAGGCCAGGCCGAGGGCGTCCTCGCCCTGGGTGCTCCCGTCGAAGCCGACGACGATCGGCCCAAGCTCGGGCAGCGGGGGCGCTGCCTCAGTCATGGGAGTCGTGCCTGTGCAACAGATCCGCCGGCTCCGCCGGCACGATCCCGTACTCACCGTGCGCCATGCGCAGTCGGGAGTTGCGATATCCGTAGACGGCGTAGATGAGCAGACCGGCGGCCAGCCACAGGACGAACCGGACCCACGTCGCGAGTGGCAGGTCTTTCATCAGGTACACAGCAAACGCGACGCCGAGCAGCGGGAGGATCGGCGACCACGGCACGCGGTACGGCCGCGGCATGTCCGGTCGAGTGCGTCGCAGAATGATCACGCCGATGTTGACGAGGACGAACGCGAACAGCGTACCGATGTTCACCAGTTCGACGATCTTGCTCAATGGCACGAGCGCGGCCAGCACCGCGATCAGTACGCCCAGACCCATGGTCAACCTGGCCGGCGTACCGAAGCGCGCGTTGACCTTTGCCAAGCCCTCCGGCAGCAGCCCGTCCCGGCACATGGCGAAGAAGATCCGGGTCTGCCCGTAGAACACGACCAGGACGACGCTGGTGATCGCTATCAACGCGCCGAGTGCGAGCAGCCAGGCCGCCCACCCGATGCCGGCGCCGTCCTTGAGGGCCGTCGCGAGCGGGGCGTCGCTCTTCTCCATCTCGGCCGGGGTAGCGATTCCGAACGCGCCCACGGCCGTAAGGATGTAGAACAGGGTGCAGATCAGAAGCGAGCCGATGATGGCGAACGGCAGGTCCCGCTTGGGATTCTTGGCCTCCTCGCTGCCCGTGGAAACCGCGTCGAAGCCGATATACGCGAAGAAGATGATTGCCGCGGCGGTCGTGATACTCCCCGTCCCGTGCGGCGCAAACGGCGTGAAGTTCTTGGTGCTGAAGTTGGCCAGCGCCACGACGATGAAAAACGTCAGCACCAGCAGCTTGAGGGCGACCATGACGAAGTTGGCTCGGGCACTCTCGCGTACCCCACGAATCAGCAGGAACGCGATGGCGAGCACGATGAACACGGCCGGCAGGTTGAACACCCCGCCGTCCTCGGGCGATTTCGCGATCGCGTCCGGCAGGTGGTAGTCAAACGCTGCCTCGAGGAAGACGTTGACGTTGCCACCCCAGCCCACGGCCACCGCCGCCACCGACACGCCGTACTCCAGGACGAGGTCCCAGCCGATGATCCAGGCCACGATCTCGCCGAGCGTCGCGTAGGTGTAGGTGTAGGCGCTGCCAGACACCGGAATGGACGACGCCAGCTCCGCATAGGAGAGCGCCGAGAACGTGCATGCGACGGCGGCGAGCACGAACGAGAGGATCACCGCGGGACCGGCGATGCCCGCGCCCTCGCCGATGACGACAAAGATGCCGGTGCCGATGATCGCGCCGACGCCCATGGCCAGCAGCGACGACCCGCCGACGGACCGTTTCAGCTCGTGCCCGTGCTCGTGCGTCTCAGTGAGGAGCGAGGAAACATCACGGATGGCGAAGACGCCGGGCCTACCTGGTCTGCCCTTGGCCGTCACACTCATTGCGACCACCTCCGCCGCAGTGGACTAAGCGTAGGAGAAATGCGGTCGATGCCGAAAGTAGGAACCGTCGAGATCGCGGCCAGCACCGTCACCGGTCACGGCGCAGCAGATCGGCCAACACAGGGAAGCCGTATCGGCCTCACCATCCCGGCTCCCAACGTGTCAGCGCGACGGGTCGAGGACCAGCTTTCCCATGGTACGACGGGCGCGCAGGTCCTCATGCGCCCGGCGGGCCTGCGACAGCGGATACTCCCCGCCCGGCACCGCGCGCAGCGATCCCTGTGTGACGAGGTCGAACAGCTCGATCACCGCCCGAGGTACGAGGCCCGGCATCCGGTAGGCGTGAGGTAGCCACATGCCGGCGACGGTGGTCGAGTGGGCCAGCAGGTTGGCCGGCGCCACGGGCTTCGGCGGCTGCCGATTGGCCATGCCGTAGAAGGCCAGCCGGCCGAACGGTGCCAACGCGACGAGGCTCTGGTCGGTCACCCGGCCGCCAGTCATGTCCAGAACCACGTCCACCCGCCGTCCCTCGTTGGCCTCTCGCAGCGCCGCCGTCATGTCGGCCGCGTCCGCGTCCACCACGGCGTCCGCACCGAGCGACTGTGCGAGCTCACGCTTGGCTGGCGAGCTGGCCGTGGCGATCACTCGGCCCGCGCCCCACGCCTTCGCCAGCTGGACGGCGAGGCTGCCCACGCCGCCGGCCGCCGCGTGGACCACCACGGTCTCGCCCGGCTCCAGGTGCACGCTGCGTCGCATCAGGAGCCACGCCGTGACGCCTTGGACGACGATCGCCAGCGCGGTCAGGTCGTCGACCGTGTCCGGGACGTCGAACGTCGACACCGAGTCGGCGACGGCCCGCTCCGCGTACCCGCCGGCGGCCAGCATGGCGACGACCCGCCGCCCGTCGGGCGTGCGGCCGACCACCTCGCCGCCGGGGATCATCGGCAGCACCGTGCGGGACAGGTACGAGTTCTCCGCCTGATGCGTGTCCGCGTAGTTGACGCCCGCCCGGTCCACGGACACGAGCACCTGCCCGGGGCCCGGCCGCGGCTCGGGGACGTCGGCCGGGACCAGGACCTCCGGACCGCCGAACTCGGTGACGACGATCGCGCGCATGGTGTTAGCCTCCCAGGCCCGTGGTGACCCCGCGGACCCCGGGTACGCGGGGGAAGCGGAACGGCTCCGCCGGCCGGCCAAACTGCACGAACCAGCATTCACCGGTACGGCCGCCGGTGAGCGCGGCTAGGAAGGCGTCTACCACGGCGCCGACCGGCATCAGTGGCGTACCCGCGTCCGCCAACGTGCCCGGAGAGGTTCGACCATCGGCGTGTCGGTGAAGCCGGGGCACAACGCGTTGACCCGGATGCCGTCGCGCACCCACGCCGGGCCGAGCGCACGGACCAATGCGACCCGGTCCCGCAGGTCATCCGCGTCCATCATCGTCACCCCCGTACAGCCGGGCGAAGATCGTGGCGTGGTTGGCGTGGACGGCGGCCCGCTTCACCTTGAGGGTCGGCGTCAGCTCGCCGAATTCGTGGGTCAGGTCGCGGTCGAGGATGGCGAACCGCTTTATCTGAGCGGCCCGGGCGTACCGCGCGTTCACCTCGTCGACCACGTGTTGGAGCAAATCCCGCACCTCGACGCGGGCGGCGAGCGCGGGCGGGTCCGCGGGCAGCCCGCGCTGCCGCGCCCAGGGCAGAATCTCCTCGGCGTCGAGCGTCAGCAACGCGACGGGGTAGGGCATCCGGTCGCCGTACACGATCGCGTGCGAGATCCACCGCGACTGCCGCAGATCGTTCTCCAGGTTGGCCGGTGCGATGTTCTTGCCCCCGGCGGTGATGATGATGTCCTTCTTGCGCCCGGTGATGGTGAGAAACCCCTCGGCGTCGAGCGTGCCAAGGTCGCCGGTGTGGACCCACCCGTCGACGAGAACCTCCGCGGTCGCGGCGGGATCACGCCAGTAGCCGGCGAACACGTGCGGCCCGCTCATGAGGACCTCGCCGTCCTCCGCCAGGCGTATCCGGGTGCCGGGCGCCGCGACACCCACGGTGCCGAATCGGTGGTGGTCGAGCGTGCTGACGGTGCCCACCCCCGTGGTCTCGGTCATGCCGTACCCCTCGAGGACCGGAGCCCCGGCGGCGGCGAAGAACTCGAGCACGCCGGGCGAGATCGGCGCCGCGCCGCTGAGCGCCATCCGTAGCCGGCCCCCGAAGACGCCGCGCACCGCCGGGGACAGTGCGATCGGGTCCGTCACGCCGCTGGCCGTTAGCGCGGTGTAGAGCTTCTCGAAGATCCGCGGCACCGACGGCAGGAAGGTCGGCGCGACCTCGGCGAGCTCTGGCACGATCCGGCGAAGGTCGCCGCTGTAGTACGCGAGTGTCGCGCCCGCGTCGAGGGACGCGAACTGGGTGATCTGGGCGAACACGTGGGCCAGGGGGAGGAACAGGTAGACGACGTCGGCGGGCCGAACGTACGCCGTCCGCTCGTTGATCTCGCAGAGCGTCAACCAGTTGCGATGGGTCAGCACACAGCCCTTCGGAGGGCCGGTGGTGCCGGACGTATAAATGATCTGGGCCGGTGCGTCGGGGGAGAGGGCGGAGCGGCGGAGCGCGAGTTCGCGATCCAGATCGGACGAGCCCGCGGCGGCGAGCCGGGATAACCCTCCGTCCGTGATGATCAGGGTGCTCTCGAGGTCCGGCAGCCGGGCGCGCACCCGCTCGACCTTCGCGAGCTGACCCGCGTCCTCGCAGACGACCATCGTCGCGCCCGAGTTGCCGATCACCCACGCGCACTCCTCCGCCGAGCTGGACGGGTAGATGGGCACCAGCACGCCGCCGGCCGCGAGCACGGCGAGCCCCGCGTACGTCCACTCCGGACACGTCTCGGCGAGCACACACACCCGGTCCCCGGGCGCGATGCCCTCGGCGACGAGGCCGCGGGCGAGGTCCCGCACCGTGGCGGCGAGCTCGGTGAAGGAGCGGTCCACCCACACGCCGTCGCGCCGGGCTCGCAGCGCTGGCCGGTCGCCGTACGCCTCCGCCGCGGCGAACGGCAGTTCACCGATGGTCCGGACCCGCTCACGCAGCCGCGTCATGACGCGACCGCCGGGGCAACCCGGACCGGCACGCCGTTGAGCACGGCGGTGCCGGACAGCGGATCAACGTTGAGGTCGTCGGTGAGGATGTTGCTGTTGACTCCGGCGTGCCGGCTCGCGACGGACAGTTCGGCTCCCGGCCTGTCGTGGCCCCACCCGTGGGGGATGCTCACCACGCCGGGCGCTATGTCGTCGCTGACCTCGACGGGCAGCTCCACCCGCCCGACCCGCGAGGTGACCTCGGCCCGGTCTCCGGAGGCCAGCCCGAGCCGCGCGGCGTCGGTCCGGTTGATCACCAGCGTGCACAGCTCGCGACCCTTGACCAGCGACGGCACGTTGTGCATCCACGAGTTATTGGAGCGCAAGTGGCGGCGCCCAACCACGACGAACTCCCCATCGCCGGCCGGCGCGGAACCCTCGGCCAGCCGCCTAACCTCGGCCGCGATCGGCTCCGGACACAGCTCGATCCTCCCTGACGACGTGCGCAGCACCTCCGGCAGGCGCGGTTGCAGCGGGCCCAGGTCTACGCCGTGCGGACAGTCGCGCAGCCGGGCCAGGGACAGCCCCTCGGGCACCCGGCCGAACCAGTCACCATAGGGACCGGTGCGCAACCGCAGGTCCAGGACGCGCTCGGCTCGGGTGGCACCGTCCAGCCCGGCCCGCAACTCGTCGACATCGACTCCGTAGACCGGGCTGGACGCGTTGCCGACCAGGGCTTCGAGCGCGGTACGCAACTCGCGCTCTGCCAGCGCATCGAGATCCGCCTCCGGCCCGTGCCCGGCCAGCATCGCGATCAGGCGCGCGAATATGTCGCACTCGTCGACGGCGCTGGGCTCGAGCGGGCTGGCCGGTGGCGAGAAGTTGGCGATGTTGCGCACCGAGAAGTTGTAGAAGCTGAGGTCGTAGTGGGCCTGCCGGCTCGGCGGCGGCGACGGCAGGATGACGTCCGCGTGCCGCGTCGTCTCATTGACGTACGGGTCGACGCAGACGACGAAGTCCAGTCCCGCGACGGCCCGGTCCAGCCGCTCGGCGTTGGGCAGCGAAACCACCGGGTTGCCGGCGACCGTGACGAGCGCTTTGACCTGACCGGGGCCCGCTGTCTCGATCTCGTCGGCCAACGTCACCGCCGGCAGCTCGCCGAGGATCTCGGGCAGCCCGCGGACCCGGCTGTGCCAGCGCCCCACGACGAAGCCCGTTCCTCTGCCCGTGCCCCGGCGACCATGCGCGGGCAGCGGGAACATCGCCCCGCCCGGCCGATCCAGGTTGCCGGTCAGCACGTTGAGCACGTCGACGAGCCAGCTCGTCACCGTACCGGTCGCGACGGTCGTCGTGCCGATCCGGCCGTACACGGCCGCCCGCGGGGCGGCCGCCAACTCGGCGGCCAGCCGGCGCACGGTGTCGGCGTCGACCCCGCAGCGCGGCGCCACCGCGTCCGGGTCGAACGGTGCGAGGAGGCCGCGCAGGTCGTCGAGCCCGGCTATGTGTTCGGCGAGCCGTTCGGGCGCCACCAGGTCGCGTGCGAACAGCTCGTGGGCCATGCCGAGCAGCAGGTAGGCGTCGGTCCCTGGGCGAATGGGCACGTATTGATCAGCCGCGCGGGCCGTACGGCTGCGCCGAGGGTCGACGACCACGAATCGGCCGCCGCGGGCCTGGAGGGCCTTGAGCCGGCCGGGCACGTCCGGCACGGTCCACAGGCTGCCGTTGGACGAGTACGGGTCGGCCCCGAGGATCAAAAGGAAATCCGTGCGATCGATGTCGGGGACGGGCACCGTGAGCGGATGCCCGAACAGGTAACCGCACGCCACGTGCTTAGGCATTTGGTCCAATGTGGACGCCGTGAAGACGTTGCGCGAACCCAGAGCCCTGCGCAGCGCGCCGGCGTAGAGCCCGCCGGCGAGCGTGTGCACGTTCGGATTGCCCAGGTAGAGCGCCACGGCGTCCCGGCCGTGCCGTTCGATGACGCGGGTGAGGCCGGCGTGCACCGCGGCGAACGCCTCCGGCCAGCTGGCCGGCAGCAGCTTTCCATCCCGCCGCACTCGCGGCGTGCGCACCCGGTCCGGGTCGGCGTCGAGCTGCCCGAGCGACGCGCCCTTCGGGCAGAGGAAACCCCGGCTGAAGACGTCGGCCGCATCGCCGCGTACGCCGGTGACGGTGCCGTTGTCCACGGTGAACTCGAGTCCGCACGTCGCCTCGCACAGCGGGCAGGTCGTGTAGGCGGTGCGGACCATGACCCAGCCTCTCCGTCGGGCTCAACACATCGGCAGTGCGGGAACCATAACAACTAAGCGGACGCGTCCATCGCGTCCAGCGCCCGGGCCAGCCCCAGCCGCGACGAGACGCGCAGCTTGCCGTAGATCCGCGACAGGTAGACCTCGACGCTGCGCGGGCTGTAGTGCAGGGCGGCGGCGATCTCCCGGTTGCGCATGCCCTGCTGGACGAGGCG
>DASXRC010000018.1:0-83317 GCA_036506795.1 Micromonosporaceae bacterium | reverse complement strand
GCTCGAGCTCGTCGATCATCCAGTGCGCCTCCGCTGTCTTTCCAACCAGCTCTGCAGGATCTCGGTCGCGGCGACCTGGTCGACCACCGCGCGCTGACGGCGTCCCCGCACGCCCCGCTCGGACAGCCTACGGGTTGCCACGACGGTCGACATCCTCTCGTCGGCCAGCCGCACCGGCACGGGCGCGATGGCCTCGGCCAGGCGATCTGCGTACGCCCGGGCCTCGGCCGCGGCCGGACCCTCGTCACCGGCGAGCGTCACCGGCAAGCCCACGACCACCTCCACGCTCGCATGGAGGTCTACCAGTCGCGCAACTTCGGAGATATCAGACGGCACGGCGCCTTTGCGAACATTCTGCTCCCGTGCCAGCGTCGCCAGGGGAATCGCCAGGATGCCCTCCGGGTCGGAGATGGCCACACCGATGCGTACCCGCCCGACGTCGACACCTAACCGGACTCCCCGGGGGAGGCCGTTCGAGGTGGCGCCCTGATCGGAACCGGTCACGCGTCGGCGACGGCCCTTTCCACCGCCGCGAGCAGGCGAGGCACCTCGCCGTCGGGCACGCCGCCGCCCTGTGCCAGGTCCGCGCTGCCGCCACCTCGGCCGGACAACGCGCCCCTGACCAGGTCGGCAGCGGAGAGCCCGCGCGACTTGGCCGCCGCGTTCGCCGCGACCACGAGGGAGGCCTTTCCGCCAGCGCGGGTGGCCACCGCGACGACCGCCGGCCGCTTCGGATCGATCTTGCCGCGGATTTCCTGTGCGAGAGTGCGCACGTCGTTGCCCACGGCCCCCTGCGGCGCCTCGGTGCCAACGTAGGCGACGCCGTTCAGCTCCTTGGCCTGCGCCGCGAGTGTCGCCGCACCGCCGAGCACGAGCTGGGCGCGCAGCCTCTCGAGCTCCTTCTCGGCGTCGCGCAGCGCCGTGACGGTCTGCTCGACCCGCTCTCCGACCTGCTCGTTCTTGACGCGGTACAGCTCGGCCAGCCGCGAGACGAGCAGGTGCTCGCGGGCCAGGTAGCCGAACGCGTCGATGCCCACGAGCGCCTCGACCCGGCGCACCCCGGACCCGATCGACGACTCGGACAGGATCTTGACCAGGCCGAGCTGGCCGGACCGGGCCACGTGCGTGCCGCCGCACAGCTCGCGGGCGTAGTCGCCGACCTCGACGACGCGCACCTCGGTGCCGTACTTCTCCCCGAACAGCGCCATCGCGCCCAGGCGCCGCGCCTCCTCCTGCGAGGTGATGAACGCGTGCACCTCGAGGTCCCTCATCAACACCTCGTTGACCTGCTGCTCGACGTCGTGCAGCACGGTGGGCGGGACCGCACCGGGCGTGTTGAAGTCGAACCGCAGCCGGCCGGGCGCGTTGAGCGAACCGGCCTGCGTTGCGGCCTCGCCGAGGAAGTTGCGCATCGTCTGGTGCACCAGGTGCGTCGCCGTGTGCGCGCGGGAGATGGCCCGCCTCCGGTTCACGTCGATCTCGGCGAACCCCGTCTCGCCGACCCGGACCTCGCCGCGGGTCACCCGCGCCTGATGCACGATCAGGCCGGGCACCGGCTCCTGAACGTCGAGCACGTCGACCTGCCCGGCGCCGAACCTGATGACCCCGTGGTCGGGCTGCTGGCCGCCGCCCTCGGCGTAGAACGGTGTCGCGTCGAGGACCAGCTCGACGAGTTCGCCCTCGCCGGCCACCTCGAGCGGCCCGCCGTCGGGCGTCATCAGCGCGGCGACGGTCGCCTCCCGGGACACCTCAAGGTAGCCGGTGAACCGCACCGGCCCGCGGGTGTCGAGGGCGGCCCGGTACGCCGACAGGTCGACGTGGCCGGTCTTGCGCGCCTGCGCGTCCAACTTGGCGCGGGCGCGCTGGTCCGCCATCAGTCGGCGAAACCCGTCCTCGTCCACGGTCAGGCCCTGTTCGGCCGCGATCTCGAGGGTCAGGTCGATCGGAAAGCCATACGTGTCGTGCAGCTGGAACGCCTTCGCGCCGGAGAGCTGCTGACCGCCGCTGGCCCGGGTCTCCGCTACCGCCGTGTCGAGGATCGTCGTACCGGCGCGGAGGGTGGCGAGGAACGCGTCCTCTTCGGCGTACGCGTACTGCGAGATCCGTTCGAAGTCGCCGGCGAGCTCCGGATAGGAGGGAGCCATGCAGTCCCGCGCGATCGGCAGGAGCAGTGGCATCGCCGGTTCCTGCCAGCCGAGCAGCCGCATCGAGCGGATCGCCCGGCGCATGATGCGGCGCAGCACGTATCCGCGGCCCTCGTTGGAGGGCCGCACCCCGTCGCCGATGAGCATCAGCGCGGTACGCACGTGGTCGGCGATCACCCGCAGGCGTACGTCGTCGGGGTGTGACTCGGCCGCGATGTGGCCGGACCTCGCACCGTAGCGGACGCCGGTCAGCTCGGCCGCGCGGTCCAGTGTCGGGCGGACCTCGTCGATCTCGTAGAGGTTGTCGACGCCCTGCATGATCGCGGCGATCCGCTCGAGGCCCATGCCGGTGTCGATGTTCTTCGCCGGGAGTGGGCCCTCGATGTCGAAGTCCTCCTTGCTTCGCACGGCGGCGAGCTGCTCCTGCATGAAGACGAGGTTCCAGAACTCCAGGTAGCGGTCCTCATCGACGTCGGGGCCGCCCTCCTTGCCGTAGTCCGGTCCGCGGTCCAGATAGATCTCGGAGCAAGGGCCACCGGGGCCGGGGATGCCCATGTGCCAGTAGTTATCCTTCTTGCCGCGGCGGACGATCCGATCCAGCGGCAGGCCGATCTGCTTGTGCCAGATGTCCGCGGCCTCGTCGTCGTCGAGGTAGACCGTCGCCCACAGCTTCTCCGGGTCGAGCCCGAACCCGCCCTCCGCGACCGGGTTGGTGATCAGCTCCCAGGCGAGCGTGATCGCGCCCTCCTTGAAGTAGTCACCGAACGAGAAATTGCCGTTCATCTGGAAGAACGTGCCGTGCCGGCTGGTCTTGCCGACCTCGTCGATGTCCGGCGTACGCAGGCATTTCTGCACGCTGACCGCGCGGTCGAACGGCGGCGTCCGCTGGCCCAGGAAGTACGGCACGAACTGCACCATGCCGGCGTTGACGAACAGCAGGTTGGGGTCGTCGATCGCGGGCAGGGGGGCGCTCGGCACCACCCGATGCCCATTCCGTTCGAAGTGGGCGAGGAACCGTCGCTTGACCTCGGCCGTTCTCATCGCGTGCCTTCCGTGCCCTTCCTGCTGAACCTGCCCCCATCAGAAACGGTGCCACGCTCGGGGTACAGGTCGTCCAGGTCGTCCTCGTCGAGCGCGACGCCCTCGGCGAACGCCTCGTGGATCCGCTGCTCCCGCTCGGCCATGCCGACCCTGACGTCGTCCATGAAGCTGCGCACCGAGCCGACCAGGCCGCCGGTCGACCGTCGCATCGACGAGGCGATCCCGCGAGGGGTGTACGCCTGGGCCCGCTTGGTGACCGCCCGCACGACGATCACGCCGACGGCCGCGCCAAGGCCCAGCCAGAACAACCGCTTCATGGCCTACATCCTTCCTGGCGGCCCGTCCACGCCGGTCGCCGGCCCCGTCGGCCGCGCCCGGTCAGCGTGCGGCCCGGTGCGCGGCCCGACGCCGCTCCTTCAGCGCCGTCCGGACCTCCCGCTCCTCGTCCGCGTGCCGGCGCTTGGCCGCGGCCTTGCGCACGCCGTAGCTGAACGCGGCGACCTTGACCAACGGATTGGACGCCGCGGCGGTCACCACGGTGGCCAGGTTCGCGACGTTAGCCGTCACCTGCTCGGCGTGGCCGGTGATCGTGTCGATCTTGGCTAGCTGCAGGTTCACGCCGTCGAGAGAGGTGTGCACCTGCCCGAGCGCGGTGTTCACGTTCTCGATCGTGGTGTTGACGTTGCCGAGCAGCGGCGCACTCCGATCGTTCAGGTCATTGATCGCGCGGGTCGCCGCGTCGACCGTGTGCCGCAGCCGAAGAATCGGCACCGCGAGCACGAGGACGAGCATCACGAAGGCCCCGGACGCGATCAGGCCCGCGATCTCTCCACCCGACACCTGTCCCCCTCTACAAACGGCTGGCGATGCGCGTTCGTACGAGCCGGGGCGCGCACCGTCCACTCTGGCCAACGTGCAGACCCTACCGTTCGTCACGAAGCATCGCGCGTCGGCCGTCGCACCGGAGGGGATCAGGACGGCACGATCGTGATGTCCGGCAGCGGCTCATCGGTCGGGAACACGTCCGGGTCCTCGCCGGTAAGGCTCGGATCCTGCGACTGCTGGGGCCGTGCGCGGTCGTCGGCGATCCGGTTGCGCACCTTGACGGAGACCACCGAGCCGGCGCAGGGGTCCGGGCCGGCCGAGGCCGCGGCGCTCGCGCCGGGTGTCGGTCCGACGGTCGGGCGCAACCGCGCCGGGTCGTACGCGCACGCCGGCTTGCGGACCCACAGGTCCAACGTGTACTCATCGCGCTGCCAACACGTGTAGTGCCCGTCGACCGGCGTGTCCGGGCACAGCGGGACAGTCCATCGACGCCAGCCGTCGGCGGCGAGCGCCTTCTCGTACGCCTTCGCCGTCTCCTCGGGGCCGCGCGACGAGTTGATCGTCCGCTCGCGGAACCGGCACTCGATGAAGCACCACCGACTGCCGTCGACCCGGTCGTCGGTGGCGACCGCCGCCCAGCTGGGCACGTCCAGCCCGTCGAGCGTGTTGAACACCGGGTCTCGGGTGGCCGCCCGGATCCCGAAGTACAGCGGCAGAGCGCCGAGCACCAGCAGCGCGCTCACGATGAGTGTCACCATGCGCAGCCGTCGCTGCTCGCGCAGCTGTCGGTGCAGCTCCGACCGAGCACCGCGGATCGCCGTTACCCCCGCCGAGACACCCGTGGCGAGCGGACGGCCTGGCAGCCGACGGGGCGGCGCCCCGGGCAACGGAGGATCCATCGGTACGCCGTGCGACGCGGCCGGCATCCGCGGGCGCGGTGCCGGCGGTCCGCCGGGACCCGGCAGGCCGGTGGGTGCGCCGCTCCGCGGCCGGACGGGGGCATCGGCTGAGCCGGCGGCGGCGCGCACCGGCCCCGTCGTGGGCGGCGGGCGGCGTCCGGGCATGGGTGGTCCGAGCGGCGCCACGGGCGGCCCGCTGCCCGCGGTGGCCGGAGCTCCCGACGTGACCGGGCTACCCGGCGGACCGATGCGGGGCACCGAGCCACCACGGACCCGCGGACGGCCCGGCACCGCCGCACCGCCCGGCCCGTTCGGAGCGACCGGGGCGACCGGTCCGCTCAGGGCCGCGGGATCGGTGGGTGGCACGACGGCGCGGGCACGCGTGGCGCCGGTGCTGCCCGGGTCCCCTCGGCGGGCTGGGGGAAACCCGGCCGGACCCGAGGCCGGGCCCGGCGCGGATCGAGGCGGCATCGGACCGGTGGGCGGCAGCGGGGCGGCCGGCATCACCGGGGGCCCGGGAGTCGTGGCACCGGGGGCGCGCGCCGAACTCCGGCGGATCCAGTCGGACGGCCGGGCCGGTCGCCGGCGCTCGGTCCGCGTGGGATCGGGCGGACCCGGCGGCTCAGCCTGTCCGGGTGGAAACGGCCCACGCCGCGGCGGAGCCGGCGACGACGCGGGTGGCGGGGCGGGGGGCGCGACCGGCGGGGCTGGGGGTGGTGGTGCGTTGCCGGGCGTTACGGGCGGTGTCGGGACCTGCCTGGGTGCATTGCCCGGGCGCAACGGCACGAAGCGTCCGCCCGGCCGGCGGCCCGGCTCACGCCGGGAAGGATCGGCACCTGGTCCCGATGGAGCGGTCGACCCCGGCGGGATCGGCGACGGTGGCTGCAGCCCGGGGGGGATCCGGGCGGAGCCGGTCGGTGGCTGGCGGCGCCCTGGTGGCGCCGGCGGGCCGGGCTCGCCGCGCCCGCCGCGGTCGCGGGCTGGGTCGACGGGTGCGAACGCCGGCCGGATGGCTGGCCGCCGGCCGGCCGCGGGGTCACCGGTCGCCGGAGTCCGAGACCGGACGTCGTCCGGAGCGCCGTGCCGTCCGGTCTCGTCCGGTGCGCCGTGCCGTCCGCCACCCGCCGGCGAACCGGGGCGTCCGTCGTCCGGTACCGCACCGTGTCGACCGGTCTCGTCCGGTGCGCCGTGCCGGCCGATGCCAGGGCGGCGATGGGCCTCCTCGGCCGCGCGCCGCGCACCGGTCGCGCCCGCCGCGCCGGGCGTGCCGTGCCGGCCCGCGCCCTCGGGCGCCCCGCGACGGCCGGCATCCGGGGGCCCGAGCCGCACGCCATCCGACGGCGCACCGTGCCGATCCCCGTCCCGCGGCGAGCCACGCCGCCCCGCGTCCGGCGGCCCCAGCCGCGCGCCGTCCGACCGCGGCCCCAGCCGCACGCCATCCGACGGGACTCCGTGCCGGCCCTCGTCCGGTGACGTGCCATGCCGACCCAGGCCTGCCTGGCGCGCCTCGGCCGGGCGGCGGGCACCGATCGCGTCCGCCGCGCCGCCCGGAGATCCGTCCCGCGGCTGCCCGGAGTCGGGCCGCGGCTGCGGCCTCGGGCGGGACGCGGGCGGCTCGGATCCCCCGGAGGCCGGCCGGTCGAGGCGGCCGGCCACGTCGTGCGGGCCGATGTCGACGCGCTGCTCCTTGGCGCTGCGCAGGTCGGCGAGCCAGCCCATCTCCTCGCCGCCGGCCCGGGTGTCGTCGGCATCCTCGCCCCGTCCGCGGCCCCAGCGTCGACCGCGGCCGCGACCCGCGGCCGGATCTGGCCGCTGGTCCGCTCCGTCCGGCGTATCGGGACCGCGCGATGTCACTGTTGGCCCTCCCCGGGCGGTGCCGTGGCGCTGGCGTCGACGGGTTCGCCGCGTACCAGGCGACGCAGCCTCGGCAGCCGATCGGCGACCGCCCGCTCAGCGCCGTGTTCGCTCGGACGGTAGTAGTCCACCCCGGCGAGATCGTCCGGTGGGTACTGCTGTGTGACGACTCCCATGGGATCGTCGTGCGGATACCGGTACCCCGTGCCGTGACCGAGCCCGCGGGAGCCCGGATAGTGCGCGTCGCGCATACGCCGTGGCACCGTGGTCCCTCGGCCGGACCGCACGTCGGCGACCGCGGCGCCGATGGCGGACACGACCGCGTTCGACTTCGGCGCCGTCGCCATGTGTATGACGGCCTGGGCGAGGTTGAGTTGCGCCTCGGGCAGGCCGACGTACTCCACGGCGTGCGCCGCCGCGGTGGCGACGACCAGCGCGGTCGGGTCCGCCATGCCCACATCCTCGCTGGCGAAGATGACGATGCGCCGCGCGATGAAGCGGGGATCCTCCCCCGCGACGAGCATCCGCGCCAGGTAGTGCAGCGCGGCGTCCACGTCCGAACCACGCATGCTTTTGATGAACGCGCTGGTGACGTCGTAGTGCGCGTCCCCGTCCCGGTCGTAGCGCACCGCGGCGATGTCCACGGCCTGCTCGGCGGTGTGCAAATCGATCTCGGTCGAGTCGCGCGCCGCAGCGGAGCTTGCCGCCGCCTCGAGAGCGGTCAGCGCCTTGCGCACGTCGCCGCCCGCGAGGCGTACCATATGGTCTTCCGCCTCGGGCCGCAGGGTGACCGCTCCGGCCAGGCCGCGCTCGTCGGAGAGCGCGCGGCGCACGAGCCGACGAACCGCGTCGTCGGTCAGCGGGTGCAGGGTCAGCAGCACGCACCGCGACAGCAGCGGCGAGATCACCGAGAAGTACGGGTTCTCGGTGGTGGCGGCGAGCAGGGTGATTGTCCGGTTCTCCACGGCCGCGAGCAGTGAGTCCTGCTGGGTCTTGCTGAACCGGTGGACCTCGTCGATGAACAGTACCGTCGGCGGGCCGCCGGTCCGGCGCTCGCGACGCGCCGCGTCGATCACGCCACGGACGTCCTTCACCCCCGCGGACAGCGCGGACATCGCGACGAACCGGCGGTCGGTCGCCGCCGCGACCAGGTGCGCGATCGTGGTCTTCCCGCTGCCCGGTGGGCCCCACAGGATGACCGACATCGGCGTCGCGCCGGCCACCAGCTGGCGCAGCGGCGAGCCCGGCGCGAGCAGGTGGTCCTGGCCGACGAGCTCGTCGAGGCTCACCGGGCGCATGCGCACGGGCAGCGGCGAGTCGGGCCGCGGCGGACCAAACCCGACGGCACCGTCGCCGCCGACCGACCCCGGTGCCGTCCGTACGCCACCGGAGTCACCGAGGGGGAACAGGCCATCGGGCTCCATCGCGCACACACTACCGGCCCGCTGCAGCCTGCCCGAAATGCTCCGAATGCGGCCAGGCTCCGTGTCGATCTTGCAGTTCTGGTGCCGTACAAACGACGTCAACCACGCTAAGTCGCCCACCACGACTGCAAGATCGGCGCGGAAAGGGGGGTGACGGTTTCGCCAACCTCAGCCGGGTCCGGGGCGCCGGCCGCGGTAGCCGCGGTACCCCCGCCATCCGCCGACGCCGGCGAAGTGCAGGGCCAGGAACAGTAGGCCCGCGATCATCAGGGTCGTGGGGTTGAACGCATCCGAGGAGCCGAGGTTCGTGTCGAACAGGTCCAGCAGCAGCGCGAAGGCAAAGATAATCGCCGCGATGACCGCGAACATGCTGTCCTCCGGGGTACGCCGTTAGGGGTGATGAACGCCGATGAACTACCCAGTTTCGATGGCCGTTAATCGTCCACCGTGGAGAGTTAGCGGTCCGTCAGCACCTCGGATACGCCGCGCAGTCGGGTTTTCAGCAACGCGCGGGCCCGCGCGCAGTGGAGCCGAACCTCACCGGGGCGCACCAGACCGGCCTCGGCGGTCGTGCTCACCCGGATCCGCGACGGGTCCAGCCCGTACCGCCCGGCCACGAGCGCACCGAGTTCCGGCCGGCTCACGGCCTCGGGTCCGGCGATGTTCAGCAGCCCCGACACGTCGGAGTCGACGAGCTCCAGCACCGCCGCGGCGAGGTCGTCGACCGCGACGGGGCATCGGATCTCGTCGCTGAACAGGGCGCCGGGGACGCGGCTGGTGATTAGGTCGAGGCAGAGCCGGACCTGCTTGCTGCGGTCGTCGCCGATGATCAGGGAGGTACGCACCACCGCCGCACCCGGGTCGGCCACCCGTACCGCGGTCTCGCCGGCCGCCTTGGCCGCCCCGTACGGGAACACCGGGCTCGGCGGCTCGTCGTCGCCGTACGGCTCCGACCGTCCACCATGGACGGAGTCACTCGAGATGTGCACGAGGCGGGCGCCTACTTTGGCGGATGCGGTCGCCACGTGCCCGGCGCCGTCGGCGCACGCCGCCCAGTCGCCGTAGGAGTACGCCGCGTTGACGACCGCGGCCGGGCGTACCCGCGCCAGGAGCTTTCGCACGGCGGCGCCGTCGCGGACGTCGAGCGGGTGCCAGTCGACGCCGGCCGTCGCCGACCCGCGGCCGGGGGTGCGGTAATGCGTGCCCGCGACCGTCCACCCCGCCGCCAGGGCGCGGCGCGACACCTCGGCGCCCAGGTGGCCGCTCGCGCCGACCACCAGGAGTCTCACCGCGAGTGCTCGACCGGGACCGCGGCACCCGCAGTTCCCGGCGTGTGCTCCGGCGTCTTCGGCTTGGCGTCCACGCCCGCCTCCGCCCGCTGCTGGGGCGTGATCGGCGTCGGCGCGCCGGTCAACGGGTCGAAGCCGCCGCGCGTCTTCGGGAACGCGATGACCTCGCGGATCGAGTCCACGCGCGCGAGCAGCATGCAGACGCGGTCCCAGCCGAACGCGATGCCGCCGTGCGGGGGCGGGCCGTACTTGAACGCCTCGAGCAGGAAGCCGAACTTGTCGTTGGCCTCGGACGGGCTGATGCCCAGCAGGTCGAAGACCCGCCGCTGCACGTCGCCGCGGTGAATACGGACCGAGCCGCCGCCGATCTCGTTGCCGTTGCAGACGATGTCGTACGCGTAGGCCAGCGCCTTGTCCGGGGCCTCCTCGAATCGCTCCATCCACTCCGCAGTCGGCGACGTGAACGGGTGGTGGACGGCGGTCCAGCGGCCATCGTCGCCGCGCTCGAACATCGGTGCCTCGACCACCCAGCAGAACGCCCACGCGTCCTCGTCGATGAGGCCGGTCCGTCGGGCGATCTCCTGACGGGCGGCGCCGAGCAGGTCCTGCGCCTCGCGGGCGTCTGTCGACGCGGCGAAGAACACGGCGTCGCCCGGCTTACCGCCGACCGCGTCGGCGAGCCCGCTCAGGTGCTCGGACGAGAGGTTCTTGGCCACCGGTCCGCGCGGCTCGCCGGTCTCCGCGTCCAGCAGGATGTATGCCAGCCCGCGCGCGCCGCGCGCCTTCGCCCAGTCCTGCCAGCCGTCGAGCTCCTTGCGGCTCTGTGCGGCGCCGCCGGGGATCACCACCGCGCCGACGTACCCGCCGGCGTCGATCGCGCCCGCGAACACCCGGAACTCGGTGCCCCGCAGGTAATCGGTCAGCTCGGTCAGCTCCAGGCCGTACCGCAGGTCCGGCTTGTCCGAACCGTACCGGGCCATCGCGTCGTGCCACGTGATGCGCGGGATGGGCGTCTCGATGGACACGCCGGCGAGCTCCTGCCACAGCGCGCGCACGATCGCCTCGCCGAGCTCGATCACGTCGTCCTGGGTGACGAACGACATCTCGATATCGAGCTGGGTGAACTCGGGCTGCCGGTCGGCGCGGAAGTCCTCGTCGCGGTAGCACCGGGCGAGCTGGTAGTACCGCTCGAGGCCGCCGACCATCAGCAACTGCTTGAACAGCTGCGGGGACTGCGGCAGGGCATACCAGCAGCCGGGCTGCAGCCGGACCGGGACGAGGAAGTCGCGGGCGCCCTCCGGGGTGGACCGGGTCAGCGTCGGCGTCTCCACCTCGACGAAGTCGCGTGCTTTGAGCACGTCGCGGGCCACCTGGTTGGCGTGCGAGCGCAGCCGCAGCGCCCGCGCCGGCCCGGAGCGGCGCAGGTCCAGGTATCGGTAGCGCAGCCGGATGTCGTCGCCGGCGTCGACGTTGTCGTCGACCGGGAGCGGCAGCGCGGCCGCCTCGGACAGGACCTCCAGCTCGGAGACGACGACCTCGACGTCGCCGGTGGGCAGGTCGGGGTTCTCGTTGCCGGCCGGTCGCCGGTCTACCCGCCCGGTTACCCGGACGCAGAACTCGTTGCGCAGAGCGTGCGCCGCCGTCTCGTCCCGGAACACGATCTGGACCACGCCCGACGCATCGCGCAGGTCGATGAAGGTCACCCCGCCGTGGTCCCGGCGCCGAGCCACCCAGCCGGCGAGCGTCACCGACCCACCGGCGTCCGCGGCACGCAGGCTTCCGGCGTCATGAGTACGGATCACGGCTGGGTCTCCTCGAATGTGGGCTTCGACTGCACCGGCATTGTCTCAACCCCAGCCGGCCGGCCCCTTGCTGGGCACGGCACGAGGCCCGGGCTGGGTGGGCTGCCGCTCGAACTAGCTGGCCCCGCCGACCCGCGGGAACAGGTCGTCCTCGGGCGGCCGCCAGCCGGCCGGATCCGCGGCAACCTGGTCGCCGGATCGGATGTCCTTCACGCTGTCCGGGCCGCCGTCCACGCCGGGGAACCACACGTACGGGATGCCGCGCCGCTCTGCGAACCGGATCTGCTTGCCGTACTTGGCCGCCGACGGGGCGACCTCGGTCGGGATCCCGCGCCCGCGCAGGGCGGCCGCGATCCGGTCGCAGTCCGCGCGGACCTCCTCGGTCGGCACGGCGACGACCACGCAGGTGGGCACGTCGCGCGAGATCGTGAGGGCGCCGACGTTGAAGAGCCGGCCGAGTAGCCGGGTGACGCCGATGGACAGCCCGACGCCCGGGAACCGGTCGGTGCCGGAGCTGGCCAGGTTGTCATACCGCCCGCCCGAGCAGATCGACCCCAGGCTCTCGTGCCCGACCAGCACGGTCTCGTACACGGTCCCGGTGTAGTAGTCCAGCCCACGTGCGATCTTGAGATCGGCGACGAGCAGGCCGGGCGCGTACTCCGCCGCCGCCTCCACCACCGCGGTGAGCTCGGCGAGGCCCTCGTCCAGCAGGTCGTGGGTGACCCCGAGCGCGCGTACCGCGTCCACGAACGACGCATCCGGTGCGCGGATCTCGGCGAGCGCCAGGCAGGCCTTCGCCTGGGCCTCGGAGGCACCGGCTCCGTTCATCAGCTGCTCGATGACCTCGGCCGGCCCGATCTTGTCGAGCTTGTCGACGATGCGCAGGGTCTCGTCCGGATCCGGGATCCCCAGCCCCTGGTAGAAGCCCTGGCAGAGCTTCCGGTTGTTGACGTGCATGCGGATCGGCGGCAGCGGCAGCCCGCGCAGCACGTCGCCGATGACGAGCGGCAGCTCGACCTCGTAGTGCGGCGCAAGCGTGTCTCGGTCGACGACGTCGATGTCCGCTTGGAGGAACTCGCGGTAGCGGCCCTCCTGCGGTCGCTCCCCCCGCCAACACTTCTGGATCTGGTAGCGCCGCAGCGGGAACTGCAGGCGGCCGGCGTTCTCCAGCACGTAGCGCGCGAACGGCACGGTCAGGTCGAAGTGCAGGGCGAGGCCGGGCCCGGCGGATGGGTCGGCCGCGTCGCCCGGGTCGGCCTGCAATCGGTGCAGGACGTACACCTCGTGTGAGGTCTCGCCCTTGAGCAGCAGCTGGTCCAACGGCTCGACCGCCCGCGTCTCCACCGGTGCGAAACCGTGCAGTTCGACGGTGCGGCGGATGTGGTCGAGGACGTGCTGCTCGATCATCCGCTGGGGCGGCAGCCACTCCGGGAACCCGGAGATCGGTGTGGGCCTGCTCATCGGTGACTACCAGCCTCGGGTCGGGGCGGCCGGTCGCGCGCCGCCGCGGTCGGCGACCTCGCGCAGGTACGGGTTGGTCACGCGCTCCCGGCCGATGGTGGTCGCGGGTCCGTGGCCGGGCAGGACGACGGTGTCGTCGGCGAGCGGCAGCACCTTGTCCCGGAGGCTCGCCATCATCGCCGGCAGGCTCCCGCCCGGGAGGTCCGTTCGGCCGATGGACCCCGCGAACAGCACGTCGCCGGACAGGCAGATCTCGTCCGCGGCAAACTCCGAGCCGGCGGCGGGCAGTCGGAACAACACCGACCCGCCGGTGTGGCCCGGTGCGTGGTCCACGGTGACGTCGAGGCCGGCGATCGGCATCGTGGCGCCGTCGGCGAGTAGCTCGACGTCCTCCGGCTCCGCGTACGGCAGCCGCCCGCCGAACAGCTGGGTGAGGTCCATGGAGAGCGCCTTGGCGGGGTCGGCGAGCAGCTCGCGGTCGGCCGGGTGGATGTACGCCGGGATGCCGCGCGCCCCGCACACCGGGGTGACCGAGAACGTGTGGTCGAGGTGGCCGTGCGTCAACATCACGGCAACGGGCCGCAGCCGGTGCTCGGCGAGCAGCGGCTCGAGCCGGTCGAGCACCCCGATACCCGGATCAACCACCACACACTGCTCGCCGCGTCCGGTGGCGATCACGTAGCAGTTGGTGCCGAAGGCGACGGCGGGCAGAGCCGCCACGAACAGTCCGGCGACGGGCACGACCGCGTACCTCCCTCTCGAAGGCTTCCGGGTCCGAGCCTAGCCGGCGCGGCCGGTCGGTCTCCGGCGCGACACCGTCCCTTCGCCCGCCCAACGTCACAGTTCGTAACCTGACACAGACGATTCCCAGCCGTTGCCCGTACACTCTGGCGGGCCTGTGGCGTGGCGCACGCGGATCGCCCGGGTCCACCGCGAAGTCATGTAGGTGACGAGGAGGGAGCACGCGTGGCCTCCAGCAAGCAGCGTGCGCGCAAGGTAGCGCGCGCCCGGTACGAGCGGCAGATGGTCACCCGGGCTCGCCGGGAGCGACGCCGCCGGCAGATGCAGGCCGGCGTGGGCGCCACCGTGCTCCTTGCGTTGATCGTCGTCGGCTCGATCTGGCTGCTCGGCGGCTTCAGCGGCGACAAGAAGACCCCCACGGCCCAGGAGCAGTGCACCTGGACGCCGAGGAACGCCTCGGACGCCAACCTCACGGACGTCGGGCTGCCGGCCACGACCGGCCTCCCGACCTCCGGAACCCGGCCGATGACGATCACGACGAGCTCCGGTGTCATCTCCGTCGACCTCGACCTGGCCGCCGCTCCCTGTGCCGGCGCAAGCTTCGCCCACCTCGCCTCGCGCAACTTCTTCGACAACACCAAGTGCCTCGAGCTGACGACGGACGGCGCGCTGCGCTGCGGTGACAAGGCCGGCAACGGGCTCGGCGGGCCGACGTACTCGTTCTACGGCGAGAACGTGCCGGCGGCCGCCCAGGAGCCCTCCCCCAGCCCGAGTGCGAGCCCGAGCGCCGCCGCCGCGACGCCGGTCACGTACCCCCGCGGCACGGTCGCGATGATCGCCAACCCGCCGGGCAGTTTCGGCAGCCAGTTCCTGATCTTCCATAAGGACGCGAGGATCGCGCAGCCGGCGTACTCGATCATCGGCCGGGTCACCGCGGGGATGGACGTGCTCGACAAGATCGTGAAGGCCGGCGTCGTCGCGGACGCCAACGGCCAGCTCGTCAAGCCCAAGACGGACGTGGTCATCCAGACCCTGACCGTCGGCCGGGCACCGGCCGCGACCCCGTCGGCGACGCCATCGGCGTCGTGACCCACTCTTGACCCAGCGACGTTGGACGACAGCACCACAGGAGGACAACACCGTGGCTTCCACGAAGGAGCGGCAGCAGCGCGCGGCGGCGCGGGCGCGGCTCGAACGGGAGATGGCCCAGCGGCAGGCTGCCGCCCGCAAGCGTCGGCAGCTGCAGGCCGGCATCGGCGCCGGCGTCGCCCTGCTGCTGGTTGTGGTCGGCGTCGCCTGGCTGGTCACCAGCCTGGGCGGGAACGAGAAGAAGACGACCGGTGCCGGCCCCACCGCGGCCGCGGCGTCGTGCCAGTGGCTACCCGATGACCAGAAGGCGAACCCCGACCTTAAGGACGTCGGTACGCCGCCGGCCGGTGAGCCGCGCTCGGGCATCGAGACCATGACGATCACCACGAACCGCGGTGTGATAGAGGCGAAGATGGACACGGCGAAGGTGCCGTGCACGGCGGCCAGCTTCACGTACCTGGCCGGCAAGAAGTTCTACGACAACACCAAGTGCCACCGGCTGGTCACGGAGGGCATCAAGGTCCTGCAGTGCGGCGATCCGACCGGCAAGGGCACCGGCGGGCCGACGTACAAGTACGCCGAGGAGAACCTGCCGAAGGACAAGCGCCCGGCGTACCCGGAGGGCACGATCGCGATGGCCAAGACGCAGGCGCCGTCGACCACGGGCAGCCAGTTCTTCATCGTGTACGGCGACAGCGACCTGCCGGCCGACTACACGGTGGTCGGCACGGTCACCAAGGGCCTGGACATCGTGCAGAAGGTCGCGGCGGACGGCGCGGTCGACCCGTCCGGCAAGGCTGCCGGCGACGGCATGCCCAAGGACGAGGTCCTCATCAAGACGCTGACGGTGAGCCCGCCGGCCTGAGCCCTCTCCGCACCGACCCATGCCCGCGCGGCCGCCTTTGCTCTGCTTCCCTCGGAGGAGACGCCGAACGGCCGAGGCTGCGCCTCGGTCGCTCGGTGTATCGCCGAGGGAAGCAGAGCCAAGGTGGTCGACGCACATGCCTGGCGTCGCGCCGGCGAGCGCGCTCAGGCTCCGGACGTGACCCGGTACGCGTCGAAGACGCCGTCGACCTTGCGCACCGCGGCCAATAGGTGACCGAGGTGCTTCGGGTCGGCCATCTCGAAGCTGAACCGGCTCACCGCCACCCGGTCGCGGGTCGTGGTGACCGTCGCGGACAGGATGTTGACCCGCTCGTCGGACAGCACCCGCGTGACGTCGGCGAGCAGCTTGTGCCGGTCCAGCGCCTCCACCTGGATCGCGACGAGGAACGTCGACGCCGACGTCGGCTTCCAGCTGACCTCGACGACCCGCTCGGGCTGCAGCTTGAGCTCGTCCGCGTTGGCGCAGTCGTCGCGGTGCACGCTGACACCGCCGGAGCGGGTCACGAACCCGAACACCGCGTCGCCCGGCACCGGCGTACAACACCGGGCGAGCTTGATCCAGACGTCGCTGACGTCCTTGACGACCACGCCCGGATCGTGGACGGTGGCCCGGTGCCGCGGCGGCCGCGTCGGCACCGCGGTCTCGGCGATGTCCTCGACCGCACCCTCCTCGCCGCCGTATCCGGCGACGAGCTTCTGCACGACCGACTGCGCGGACACCTGGTTGTCACCGACCGCCGCGTACAGCGCCGTCACGTCGGCCAGGTGCAGGTCCCGCGCGATCGCCATCAGGGAGTCGGAGGTGAGCATCCGCTGCAGGGGCAGGCCCTGCTTCCGCATGGCCTTGACGATCGCGTCCTTGCCGGCCTCGATCGCCTCCTCGCGGCGCTCCTTGTTGAAGTACTGCCGGATCTTCGTACGCGCTCGCGGGCTCTTGACGAAGCCGAGCCAGTCCTGGGTGGGCCCGGCGGTCTCCGACTTCGACGTGAAGATCTCGATGACGTCGCCGTTGGAGAGCGTGGACTCCAACGGGACGAGCTTGCCGTTCACCCGGGCGCCGATGCACTTGTGCCCCACCTCGGTGTGCACGGCGTACGCGAAGTCGACCGGTGTCGAGCCGGTGGGCAGCGGGATGACGTCGCCCTTGGGCGTGAAGACGTACACCTCCTGGCTGGACAGGTCGAACCGGAGCGCGTCGAGGAACTCGCTCGGGTCACTCGCCTCGCGCTGCCAGTCGAGCAGCTGGCGCAGCCAGGTCATCTCGTCGATGTGCGCCGGCGGACCGACGATCGTGGCGCCCTTCTGCTCCTTGTACTTCCAGTGCGCGGCGATGCCGAACTCCGCGGTGCGGTGCATGGCGTACGTGCGGATCTGCATCTCCACCGCCTTGCCCGTCGGGCCGATCACGGTGGTGTGCAGAGACTGGTACATGTTGAACTTCGGCATCGCGATGTAGTCCTTGAACCGGCCGGGTACCGGCTGCCAGTTCGCGTGGATAACACCGAGCGCCGCGTAGCAGTCCCGGACGGTCTCGACCAGGATCCGCACGCCGACCAGGTCGTAGATGTCGGAGAAGTCCCGACCGCGCACGATCATCTTCTGATAGATCGAGTACAGGTGCTTCGGGCGGCCGGTCGTCTCCGCCTTGATCTTGGCGGACCGCAGGTCCAAGTGGACCCTCTGCGTGACCTGGCGGAGCAGCGCCTCGCGTTGCGGCTGGTGCTCGCCGATGAGGCGGTTGATCTCCTCGAACCGCTTCGGGAAGAGCGTGCCGAACGCCAGGTCCTCCAGCTCCCACTTGATCGTGTTCATGCCGAGGCGGTGCGCCAGCGGCGCCAGGATCTCCAGCGTCTCCTTGGCCTTCTGCTCCTGCTTGGGCCGCGGCAGGAAGGTGAGCGTACGCATGTTGTGCAGCCGGTCGGCCAGCTTGATGACCAGCACGCGCGGGTCCTTGGCCATCGCCACGACCATCTTGCGGATCGTCTCGGCCTTCGCCGCGTCGCCCAGCTTGACCTTGTCCAGCTTGGTCACGCCGTCAACCAGCAGCGCGACCTCGTCGCCGAAGTCGGTGCGCATCTGGTCCAGGCCGTATTCGGTGTCCTCGATCGTGTCGTGCAGCAGCGCGGCCACCAGCGTCGTGGTGTCCATGCCGAGGTTCGCCAGGATCGTGGCGACCGCCAGCGGGTGCGTGATGTACGGGTCGCCCGACTTGCGGAACTGGCCGGAGTGCCACTGCGCGGCCGTGTCGAACGCGCGCTGCAGCAGCCGGACGTCGGCCTTGGGGTGGCTAGCGCGGTGCGTCGCGATCAGCGGCTCGAGCACCTCGCTGACCTGCGGTGTCTGCCACGGCGCGTTGAACCGGGCAAGGCGCGCCCGCACCCGGCGGCCGGTCGGAGCGCCGGCGAGTCCGAACGGGGCGGAGCCACCCGGCGCAACACCCTCCTCCGCGAGGCGGGCCGCACCCGGGAACGGGACCACGACGCCGCCGGCGGGCGCGTCGGCCGGTGGCGACTGCGGGGACGCACCACCGGGCCGCTCGCTGTGCTCCAGGCCGGCGGCGCCGTCTCGGTCCGCCGAACGCTCGGCGTCGGCGGGATACCGGTTGTCGGGGCTTCCAGGCTGGGTGTGGCCATTCTCGCCGGCAGCCTCCATCGGCTCGCCGACGCCCGCGTGGACGTCCGCGGGACTCACCGTGCCCTCCACCGGAGGAGCGACGTCGCCGGACACCTAGCCGCTGCCACCTTCACCTGGGATGGGCCGACCGTACTCGGCCGACCGGACCATTCGCTACCTGGCCAAATTCGCTACCTGGTCAAGAAAGACAATCGTACCCTCTGGCATTCCCGGAGCCCCGGCTCGACGCACCCGGCGAAACCGGGATGGGCAGTGCTAGACGGTCAGGAGGGCGTGAACCGGACGGGGAGCCAGTCGCGTGCGGCCCTCCAGGAAAGAGAGTTCCAACACGACGGTGAAGCCGGCGAGCCGCCCGCCGGCCCGCTCGACCAGGTCGAGAGTCGCGGCGGCGGTGCCGCCGGTGGCGAGCACGTCGTCGACGACGAGCACCCGCTGGCCGGACACGAACGCGTCCTCGTGCAGCTCGAGCGTGGCCTGCCCGTACTCGAGCGAGTACGACGCGGAGAGCACCGACCGCGGCAGCTTGCCGGCCTTGCGCACCGGGATCACGCCCACCCCGGCGGCGTACGCGACGGCCGCCGAGATCACGAACCCGCGGGCCTCGATGCCGACCACGACGTCGAAGGAGTCGCGACCGTGGTACTCCACGATCCGGTCGATCACCTCGCGGAACGCCGGACCGTCCGCGAACAGGGGCGTCATGTCCTTGAACAGGATCCCGGCCTGGGGGAAGTCGGGCACGTCCACCACCCGGCTCGCCACCAGCTCGGCGACGTGTTGCCCGCTGTCTCCGCGCACCGCGGTCTCGGTCATGGCTGGACCTTAGCGGCGCTTGCTTCCGCTCGGTCGCCCGCCTCTCGAGCCTCTCGAGCCGCCGTGGCGCTGCTTGCCGCTGGGCCGTGAGCCCACCCGCGGATTGGCGCCCGCGAGCGCGGCGCCGCCGGACCCTCGCGTACCGCCGGATCCGGATCCCGCCTCGGCGGCGGCCTTGGCCGGCGTGGCGGCGGCCTTCTTGGCGGCCTTCGGCGCCACCTCGCCGCGGGCGATCGCGGCCCGGCGGGCGAGCACCCGCTGGGTGTGTGCCTTGAACCGGGGCTCCCGCTCCTTGAGGGTGACCAGCACCGGGGTGGCGAAGAAGATCGACGAGTAGACCGCCGTGCCCATGCCGACGAACAGCACCAGGCCGAGGTCCTTCAGCGTGCCCGCGCCCAGCAGGCCGGCGCCGATGAACAGCAGACCACCGACCGGGAGCAGCGCGACCAGGCCGGTGTTGATCGACCGCATGAGCGTCTGGTTGACCGCGAGGTTGGCCGCCTCGGCGTACGTCTGGTTGCTGCTGCCGGTGATACCGCGCGTATTCTCCTGGACCTTGTCGAACACGACGACGACGTCATAGAGCGCGAAGCCGAGAATCGTCAGGAAGCCGATGATCGTCGACGGCGTGACCTCGAAACCGACCAGCGAGTACACGCCGGTGGTGAACACGAGGTCGAGGACCAGCGACGCGACCGCGGCGACCGCCATCCGCCACTCGAAGCGGACTATGAGGTACACCATGACGAGGGCGACGAAGATCAGCAGACCGTAGAGGGCGCGCTGCGTGACCTGCTGGCCCCACGCGGGACTGACCCGGTTGTCGCTGATCTGGTTCGCCGGGATGCCGAGCTTGTCGGACAGGTCCGCCTTGACGGTGGCGGAGTCGGCCTGGTTGAGCGGCGAGGTGCGCACGAGGTAGCTGGCGCTGCCCCCGGTGCCGACCTTCTGCGCCGAGACGACCCGGGCCGGCTCGGTGGTCTTCAGCCCGGCGAGCTCGCGGGACACCTCGTCCTCGACCCGCTGCATGGTGCCCACGCTCGCCGGGACCTGGAACTCGTTGCCGCCCTTGAACTCGATGCCCAGGCTGAACCCGCGCAGCGCGATGCTCAGGATCGCGATGAGCACGACCGCGCCGGCCACCCCAAACCACACCCTGCGCTTGCCGATGACGTTGAGGCCGGCTTCGCCTCGGTACAGGCGCGTAGCGAGACCGCTCATCGTGGGTCACGCCTCCTTGGGTTTGGCGCGGCCGGTGGCCGGGGCGGGCTTGTCCTCGCGCTGGAGCACCCGGCCCAGCCCGCTGACCCGCGGCGACAGGAACGCCGGCGTGCGCGCGAACATCGTCATGATCGGATGCCGGAACAGGAACACGACCACCAGGTCGAGCACCGTCGCCAGCCCGAGCGCGAAGGCGAAGCCCCGCACCGAGCCCACCGACACGAGGTACAGCACCACGGCCGCCAGCACCGAGATCACGTTGGCCGAGATGATCGTACGCCGGGCGCGCGCCCAGGCCCGGGGCACGGCGCTCCGCGGTGTTCGGCCCTCGCGTATCTCGTCCTTGAGGCGTTCGAAGTAGATGACGAACGAGTCCGCGGCGACGCCGAGGGACACGATGAAGCCCGCTATGCCGGCCAGGGTCAGCGTGAACCCGATCTGCCGGCCGAGGAGGACCAGCGCGCCGAACACGAGCAGGCCGGACAGGATCAGGCTCAGGAAGATGACGGTGCCGAGCAGGCGGTAGTAGAAGAACGCGTAGATGGCGAGCAGGATCATGCCGACGCCGGCGGCGAGCAGGCCGGCCCTGAGGTGCTCGGTGCCGAGGGTGGCGGAGACGCTCTCCGCTTCGCTCGGGGTGAACGTCAGCGGCAGTGCGCCGAAGCGCAGCTGGCTGGCGAGCAGGTCGGCGTCCTTGCGGGTGAAGTCGCCGGTGATCTGCGACTTGCTGGTGAGCACGCCCTGGATCGCCGGCGAGGAGACGACCTCGTTGTCGAGCACGACCGCGACCCGGCACCGGCCGTTCTCGTCGACGACGTCCTGGGAGCAGGCCTGGCCCTCGTTGTTGTAGGCCTCCCGGGTCAGCGCGGTCCACTTTCCCTGGCCGGAGCCGGTGAAGTCGAGGCTGACCACCCACCGGCTGGTGCCCTGCTCGATGACGGCGTTGGCGTCGTCGACGTCGGTGCCCAGCACCTTGGACACGTCCATCAGGTACTTTGACGGTCCCTCACACGCCACGGCCTGCTGCTTCGGGTCCGAGATCGAGCCGGCCGGCCGGGCGTTGAGCTTGCTGCAGGTGATCTCGGGGACGTTGAACTGGATATTGGTCGGAAGGGCGGCCACCTCGTCGGACGTCAGGTTCTTGAACGGCGCCAGCGCCGGATCTCCGGGCTGGGCCGGCGCCTGCAGCCCGGCGGCCGCGTTCCAGGCCGCGGTGCCGACCTTCTTCTTGATCGCCTCACGCTGCTGCTCGATCGTCTGGTTGACCGCCGGCGGTGCCGCGGTGGGGCTGCCGGACGGGGTGGGGCTGGCGGACGGCGTCGCGCTGGGGCTGGCGGACGGCGTCGCGCTGCCGCTCGCGCTCGGTGTCGGCGTCGCGCTGCCGTTGGGCGAGGGCGTCGCGCTGCCGGTCGGCTCCGGCTGGGCGCCGGTGTCGCCGGTCGCCTTGAGGAGCTTGCGGAAGCGCAGCTCCGCCGGCTGGCCGACCTGCTTCAGCTCGTCCCGGCTCTCGCCCGCGACGGAGATGACGATGTTGCTGTTGCCCTCGGTGACGACCTCGGCCTCGGTCACGCCGCGGGCGTTGACCCGGCTCTCGATGATCTGCCTGGCGAGCTCCAGATTGTCCTGCGACGGTGCCTTGCCGTTCTGGGTCTTCGCGTTGAGGGTCACCCGGGTGCCGCCGACGAGGTCGAGGCCCAACCGTGGCGCCAGCCGGTCGCCAATGCTCCCCTTCGCGCCCGCGAAGAAGACCAGCGCGTACAGGATGGCGAAGAGGAGCGCGAGCGCGGCCAACTGCCGCCCGGGGCGCATCTGTCCCTGAGGTGGTGCCACGGTTGTCGAGTCTCCCTGTGCGTCAGTCGGTCTTCTCGGACTGGACCGGGGACTCGACGGGCTCGACGTCGTCGTCGTCGGCGCTCGACGCCGAGTTCACGACGCGGGCGACCGCGCCGCGGGCGTACCGGGTGTGTACGCCGGGGGCGATCTCGAGCGTGACGGTCTCATCATCGGCGTCGACGACGGTGCCGTAGAGCCCGCCGATCGTGACGATCTCGTCGCCGGGGCCCAGCGTCGACTGCATCTGCTGAGCCTCCCGACGCCGCCGCTGCTGCGGGCGGATCATCATGAAGTACATGGCGCCGAACAGCAGAATGATCAGGAGCAGCGGCAGGAAGCTGCCGCCGCCAGAGGAGGACGCTGCCTTGAGCACGGTGTGTCGACCTTCCGGTTGGCCCCGCGGCGCGTGAAGGGGGCGCGCCTCCGGTGGCTGGGTTCACGTCCTGTTCGGACCGCGGCGAGTCTAGTCGGTGACCCTGAGAACGCCGAACGCGGCATAGATCACGTTCGGATCACGGGTCGACCGTGAACAGGCCGGGTGCCGCGTCGGCACCGCCCCCAAAAATACCATTTGGCGGCGTACGCCCGAGGTGGCGCCACCCCGCCGCGGTCGCCACCCGGCCGCGCGGCGTCCTGGCCAACAGTCCGGCCCGGACCAAGAACGGCTCGCACACCTCCTCGACGGTGTCGGGCAGCTCCCCCACCGCCACGGCCAGCGTGGACAGGCCGACGGGGCCCCCGCCGAACGAGTCCACGAGCGCCGAGAGCACAGCCCGGTCGAGCCGGTCCAGGCCGGCCTCGTCCACGTCGTACACCCGCAGCGCCGCCCGGGCCGTCTCGAGGGTGACGACTCCGTCGGCGCGCACCTCGGCGTAGTCCCGGACCCGGCGCAGCAGCCGGTTGGCGATCCTCGGCGTGCCCCGGGACCGGCCCGCGATCTCGGCCGCGCCCTCCGGGGTCACCGGGACGCCGAGGATGCCGGCCGACCGGTCCACGAGCCGCTCCAGCTCCTCGGCCGGGTAGAAGTCGAGATGCCCGGTGAACCCGAACCGGTCCCGCATCGGGCCCGTGAGCAGGCCGGACCGGGTCGTGGCGCCGACCAGGGTGAACGGCTCGACGTCCAGCGGGATCGCCGTGGCGCCGGGGCCCTTGCCGACCACCACGTCGACGCGGTAGTCCTCCATCGCGCTGTAGAGCAGCTCCTCGGCCGGTTTCGCGATGCGGTGGATCTCGTCGATGAACAGCACGTCGCCGGCGGACAAGCCGGTCAGCACCGCGGCCAGGTCGCCGGAGCGCTCGATCGCGGGACCGCTGGTGATGCGCAGACCGGCGCCGAGCTCCGCCGAGACGATCATGGCGATGGTCGTCTTGCCCAGCCCGGGCGCCCCGGAGAGCAGGATGTGGTCCGGCGGGCGACCGCGGCGGAGCGCGCTGCCGAGCAACAGCTCCAGTTGCTCGCGTACGCGGTGCTGCCCGATCAGCTCGGACAGCCGCCGGGGCCGGACGCTCGCCTCGGCGTCGCGTTCGGCGTCGTCCGCGTACGCGGAGACGAGTCGCTCGCTCACCTGGCCCTGCCCAGCAGCCGGATCGCGTGCTTGAGCAGCACCGGCACCGTCTGGACCTCACCGTCGACCGTCTCCGCCACCGCCGCCACTGCCTGGTCGGCCTGCCCGGAGGTCCAGCCGAGCCCGACGAGCGCCTGGCGCACCTGCTCCTGCCAGACCGCGCCCACGATGCCGGTCGCGCCGTCGCGGCCGATCGAGACCGGCCCGATCCGGTCGCGCAGCTCCAACACGAGCCGCTCGGCGCCCTTCCTGCCGATGCCCGGCACCCGGGTCAGCGTCGCCGTGTCCCCGTTGGCGATGGCCTTGCGGACCACGTCCGGGCTGTGCACGGCGAGCACCGCCTGAGCCAGGCGCGGCCCAACCCCGCTCGCGGTCTGCAGCAGCTCGAAGAGGTGCTTCTCGTCGTCGTCGGCGAAGCCGTACAGCGTCAGCGAGTCCTCGCGCACGACGAGGCTCGTCGCCAGCCGCGCCGGCTCGCCGACCCGCAGCCCGGCGATCGTGCCGGGCGCGCATTGCACCGTGAGGCCGACCCCGCCGACCTCGATGACCACGCCCTCCGGGGAGACCGCGGCCACCCGGCCGCGCACGCTCGCGATCACCGCACCCCTCCCGTTCCACCGGCGCGAGCCGCGGCGGCGGCCAGCCGCGCGCGGCTGCCACCGCGCCAGACGTGGCAGATGGCCAGCGCCAGCGCGTCCGCGGCGTCCGCGGGCCGCGGCGGCGCCTCCATCCGCAGCAGCCGGGTCACCATGGCGGTCACCTGCGCCTTGTCCGCCTGGCCGGACCCGGTCACGGCCGCCTTCACCTCGCTCGGCGTGTACGTCTGCACCGGCAGCCCGGCCCGCGCCGCGGCCAGCACGGCAACCGCGCCGGCCTGTGCGGTGCCCATCACCGTGCGCACGTTGTGTTGGCTGAACACGCGCTCCACCGCCACGCTCTCCGGCCGGTGCTCGACGATCAGCCCGGTCAGCAGCCGGTCGAGGTCGAGCAGCCGCAGCGCGACGTCGTCGGCCGGGTCGGTCGTGATGACGAAGTACCCGAGGAGCGTGCACGGCCGGCCGGGCCGGCCCTCGACGACGCCGACGCCGCAGCGGGTGAGCCCGGGGTCGACGCCGAGCACGCGCAACGCCGCCTCCCTCGCCCACCGCCGTACGTGTGTTCGACACCATACCGTGCGCGAGGCCCGCGGGCGGGCTCCGACACGCGCTACTGTCCGGCCACATGGAGATCATTGCGTACGCCGGCAGGTGGGCCGCGCCGCCGGCCGGCGAGCCGAACCGGTTCCTCGAGCACCTGCGCGTACCCGACCTGTCGGTAGGCACCTACTGCATCCCCGCCGGCGGGGTGGACGACCAGAGCCCACATACCGAGGACGAGATCTACGTGGTGACCGGCGGCCGGGCGCGGATCGTGACGCCGAGCGGCGGCGCCGACCTACGTCCCGGCGCTGTGATCTACGTGCCCGCCGGCGAGCAGCACCGGTTCGTCGACATCACGGATGATCTGACGCTGCTCGTGGTGTTCGCACCCGCGTACCGGTCGAGGGCCCTATAGGTCGTGCACGCCAGCGGTCAGCGGGCGGCGATCCCGGCGAGGACCGCGTCGACCACCTGGCCGGGCAGGTCGTCGTCGTCGAGCACCGGTGACCAGCGCAGTAGCCGCTGCATGAGCACCGGTCCGGTCAGTATGGCCATCGTCACCTCGAGGTCGATGTCCGGGCGCAGCTCGCCGGTTTCGATCCCGCGGCGCAGCACCGCGCGCATGACCTGCCGTCGCGGCTCGACCAGTTCCTGGTAGAGCCGATACTGCTCCGGGCTGCGGCGCACCTCGGGCACCAGGCACGGCATGATCTTTATCGCCCGCTGGTCTACGGTGCCACCCTTCGACCCGACGGCGCTGAGCAGTCGGAGCAGGTCCTCCCGGACCGAGCGGCCCAGCGGCCTCGGCGGGGCGCCCTTGAGCGTCCGGAGCGCGTCGATGAGCAGCGCATCCTTGCCCGACCAGCGGCGGTAGATCGTGGCCTTGCCGACCCCGGCCCGGGCCGCGATCGCCTCGATCGAGAGCGCCTCCACCGCGGTGCCCTCGGCCAGCAGGTCGAGCACCGCATCGATGATCGCCTCGTCGACCCGCGCGCTGCGTGGGCGGCCCGGCGCGCGGACGGCGGCCGCGTCCATCGTTGCGTCCGCGCCGGCGGCACCCGCGGGGTACGCGGGTCCGCCGGCGTGTGTGGTCGAGCTCATACCCTGCATTTTGGCCGCCCTATGAGACCTCGGCCAGCGCGGACTCGCCGGAGGGCTGCCCCACCTGCGCGTCGGCCCGAGCGGACGCCTCGAGCGGGTGCAGGTTCGCCTCACCGCGACCCGGCATCCAGCGGAGCACGACCAGCGCCGCGATGACGGCCGCGACGCCGGAACCGAGCGCCGCCAAGTGCATGGCGGAGACGAACGCGTCGTTCGCCGCCGAGATCAGCGGCTGCCCGGCCGCGCCCAGCCGCTCGGCCACCCCGTACGCTCCGGCGACCGACTCGGACGCCAGCCCGCGGGCCGGCTCGGGCAGCGCCCGGGCGGTGTCCGCGATCTGGTCCCGATAGGACGCCGCCACGATCGCGCCGAGGACGGCGATGCCGAGCGCCGCCGAGACCTGCCGGACGGTGTTGGCCACCGCCGACCCGACACCGGCCCGCTCCCGCGGCAGCGAGGACATGATCGACTCCATCGCGGGCGGCATCACGTTGGCCATGCCGACGCCCTGGAAGAAGAACAGCGCCCCGACGAACCACAGCGACGTGTCGGCCTCGACCAGCGCGAACCCGGCCAGAGCCGCCGCCGTTATCAAGAGGCCGACCGTGGATACCACCTTTGCACCGAACCGCTTGACCATCGCCGCGCTGCGCGGCGCGAAGGCCAGCTGGGCGACCGCGAACGGAAGGAGCAGCAGGCCGGTCTGCAGTGGCGTGTAACCGCGCACCAGCTGCAGATAGAACGGCACGAAGAAGAACACGCCCATGGCCGCGAAGAAGACCAGCGCGATCGCGCCGTTGGCGGCCGAGAACCGCGGGTCGCGGAACAGCTTCACGTCCAGCGACGGATGGCTGCTGCGCCGCTCCCAGGCGATGAACGCGGCGACGACCGCGAGGCCACCGAGCGTCCAGGCCCAGACCGACGGCCGGTCGAAGCCGTGTTCGCCGCCGTCGATGATGCCGTACACCAGCGCGGTCAGGCCGGCGACGGACAGCAGCACGCCGATGGCGTCCACCCGGCCTGGGCGCGGGTCGCGCGACTCGGGCACGATCAGCGACACGGCGAGGAGGCCGGCCAGGATGATGGGCACATTGATGAGGAAGACGGAGCCCCACCAGAAGCTCTCGAGCAGCGCACCCCCGACGATCGGACCGATGGCGACGCCCAGACCGACCGCGCCCGCCCAGACGCCAATTGCCCGCGCCCGCTCGCGCGGATCGAAGACGTTCGAGATGATCGACAGCGTGACCGGCATGATGGCGGCGCCGCCGAGGCCCATGAGCGCCCGGGCGCCAATCAGCTGGCCAGGGTCCTGCGCGTACGCCGAGGCGAGCGAGGCGAGGCCGAACAGCGTCAGTCCGATGAGGAGGAAGCGCTTACGGCCGAACCGGTCGCCCAGCACCCCGAAGCTGAACAGCAGCCCCGCGAAGACCAGCGTGTAGGAGTTGATCGACCACTCGAGCTCGCTCTGGGTCGCGCCCAGCCCGTGCACCGGATCGGCGAGCGTCTTCAGCGCGACGTTGAGGATGGTGTTGTCGAGCACCACGACGAGCAGGCTCACCACGAGCACGCCGAGGATCGCCCACCTCCTCGGGTGCCCGGTGTTGACGTGCGGTTGCATCCGCTTAACCCCCCGAACAGAGATCCGAATCAGTTTCGATACGGCACAGGCTCGTAACCGAACCGAGCCTAGCCGCGGCGAAGCGATACGGAACCGTTTCGTATCTAAATGTGGTTCAGCTCACAGTCGGGGGTCAGCGACGCACCTTGACCACGCGTGTCGGCGACGGCTGGCGTGTTGCGCCAGGACCACCGGGGGTAGCTCGCGGCAACGTTTGCTCTGCTTCCCCGGAGGCGACGCCAAACGAATGAGAGTGGCGTTCGTCCTTTCGGTGTATCGCCGGAGGAAGCAGAGCAAACGTTGCCGCGGCATACCTCCGAGGTCGCGCGCCAGCGACGGCCGGACGCCGACCCCGGAGCGTGTCGATCCAGGTCAGCTTCGCAGGGCGGCGAGGGCCATATCGACGTCGGCCGGCGTGGAGTAGATATGGAACGAGGCGCGCACCCGGCCCGCCCGCACGGCCGCGCGCACGCCTGCGGCGCGCAGCCGCTCCTCGGCGCCGGGCACGTCGACGGTCACGATCGCGCTGTCACCGGGCGGGCGGCCGAGCCCGGTCAGGAACCGGTTGGCGAGGGCGACGTTGTGATCGTGGATCTGCCGAACGCCGACGCGCTCGACCAGCTCGACCGCCGGCGCCGTGCCGACCCAGGAGAACCAGGCCGGGGACACGTCGAACCGGCGAGCGTCGGTGGCCAGCCGCAGCGGCGGGCCGTAGTAGCTGGCGTGCACGTCCTCGCCCGCGTACCAGCCCGCGGCGTCTGGGCGCAGCCGGTCGCGCAGCGGCGGCGAGAGGTACGCGAACGCCGATCCGCGCGGGGCCATCAGCCACTTGTACGCCCCAACCGCCACGGCGTCCGCCAGCGAGGCATCGAACGGCAGCCAGCCACAGGCCTGCGTGGCGTCGACGACCACGAGCGCGTCGTGCGCCCGGGCCGCCGCGACGATCTCGTCGTACGGCGCGACCGTGCCGTCGGCGGATTGGACCAGGCTGAAGGCCACTAGGTCGGTGCCGGCGTCGATGCTCTCGGCAAGTTTGTCCACGGCGACGGTGTCGACGCGCACGCCGCGGCGCTCCTGGACCAGCCACGGAAACAGGTTGGAGGTGAACTCGATCTCCGGGGCGACCACGCGGGCGCCGTCGGGTAGGGCCGCCGCGATCGGGGCCAGCACCTGGGACACGACCGCGCCCACCCCTACGTCGGACGCGTCGACGCCGACGAGCCGCGCGAACGCCGCCCGCGAGCGCCCGGTCGACTCGTCCCAGCCCTCCCAGGACGTACGCCCGACCCGCCAGTCGTCCAGCGCCGCCTGCAGGGCCTCCCATGCCGGCCGCGGCGGCAGACCGTAGCTCGCCGTGTTGAGCCAGCCCGGCTCCGGGTCCCACATTCGCTGCGCCTCGACGAGATCCACGCGCCCGAGCGTAGCCCGGGCCGCGAAGTCCCGACGCGTCAGTCCTCGCAGCCCCAGCCGTCTCCGTCGCGGTCCAGACCGTAGATGTCGTCGCCGATCACCTTGACCGGACCCCGCACGTAAGCCGGCCCGTTGCCGCTGCCGCCAGCGCAGTCGACGTCGCTGGCGATCGGCACGCAGGCCCCGCTGTAGTTCGGATCGCAACTGTGCTTCGGTGCGCTTGTCGTCCGCGCCGGCGCGGGCTTCCGCGTCGTCCTGGTCGCCGTCGGCCTGGGCCTAGGCGCCGTCGTCCCGGGGGGCGCGGTCGTACGCGACGGCGGCGGGGCGGGCCGAGTCGTCTCCAGCTCGGCCGCGTCCGCTTGTGCGGGCGCCGCGACCGTGGGCGAAGGTGCCGGGGCGGGCCGCCCGTCCGAGGCGTCCTTTGTGGCGCCGGAGAGGGCGCCGAGGCCGACCCCGCTGCAGCACAGCACCGCCGCGGAAACGACGACGAGCAGGATGATCTGCAGTCGCGACAACCGACGCCGTGGTGGTGCAGGTTGAGAGGTGTATGCCACCGCGTCAGCGTGCGGTGGAAGGGCGCCCGCTGACACTGTCCATTCGAGTGATCTGGTGTCGCGTATCGGATTCGATCGGTGGGCGACCGTGGGCCACACAACTACACGGGAGTTGGCCCTTCCCCGACAGGGGAGGCCGCAACTTCCGTGCAGTGGTGATGATCAAGGAATGGTGATCAATTAGCCGACGGCGGCCATGACCTCGTCGGAGACGTCGAAGTTCGAGTACACGTTCTGGACGTCGTCGCAGTCCTCGAGGGCGTCGATCAGCCTGAAGATCTTGCGCGCGCCGTCCTCGTCGAGCGGCACGGTCATGCTCGGCACGAACGACGACTCCGCCGACTCGTACTCGATGCCCGCGTCCTGCAGCGCGCTCCGTACCGCGATGAGATCGGCCGGCTCGGACACCACCTCGTACGCCTCGCCGAGGTCGTTGACCTCCTCCGCGCCGGCGTCGAGGACCGCGAGCAGCACGTCGTCCTCGGTCGGCCCGGCCTTCGGGACGATCACGACGCCCTTGCGGGAGAACATGTACGCCACCGAGCCGGCGTCGGCGAGCGAGCCTCCGTTGCGGGTCAGCGCGGTACGCACCTCGGTGCCGGCCCGGTTCCGGTTGTCGGTCAGGCACTCGATCAGGAGGGCGACGCCGTTGGGGCCGTACCCCTCGTACATGACGGTCTGCCAGTCGGCGGCGCCGGCTTCCTGGCCGGAGCCGCGCTTGACCGCCCGGTCGATGTTGTCGTTGGGGACGGAGTTCTTCTTCGCCTTCTGGATCGCGTCGAAGAGGGTGGGGTTGCCGGCCGGATCGCCACCGCCGGTGCGCGCCGCGACCTCGACGTTCTTGATGAGGCGCGCGAACAGCTTGCCGCGCTTCGCGTCGATGACCGCCTTCTTGTGCTTCGTCGTCGCCCACTTTGAGTGGCCGGACATTACCCCTCCGTCGTGATCGCCTCGCGCGCCAAATCCACGAAGTAGCGGTGCACACGATGATCACCGGTGAGCTCGGGGTGGAAGGCGGTCGCGAGCAGTCGTCGCTGCCGAACCGCGACAATCCTACCCGTGGCCGGGCCGCCGGTTACGCGCCCGAGCACCTCGACGCGGGGGCCGACCCGCTCGACCCAGGGCGCGCGAATGAAGACCGCGTGGAAGGGACCGCCCGGCACGCCGTCGATCTCCACCGGGCCCTCGAACGAGTCGACCTGCCGCCCGAACGCGTTTCGCCGGACGGTCATGTCGATTCCCGCGAACGACTCCTGGTCGGGGCGCCCGTCGAGCACCTCGGTGGCCAACATGATCATGCCCGCGCACGACCCGTACGCCGGCATGCCCTGCTCGATTCGCTTCCGGATCGGCTCGAGAAGGCCGAACTCGACGGCGAGCTTGCTGATGGTGGTGGACTCGCCGCCGGGGATGACGAGCGCGTCGACGCCGGCGAGCTCCTCCGGCCGGCGCACCGGTCGGGCGGCGACGCCGCACTCGGCGAGCACGCCCAGGTGCTCCCGCACGTCGCCCTGCAGGGCGAGCACCCCGACGACGAGCTCAGTCACCAGCCGCGCTCCGCCAGCCGGTGCGGGGCCGGGATGTCGTCGACATTGATGCCGACCATCGCCTCGCCGAGTCCGCGCGACACCTTCGCGATCACGTCAGGGTCGTCGTAGAACGTCGTGGCCTTGACGATCGCCGCGGCGCGCTGGGCTGGGTTGCCGGACTTGAAGATGCCCGAGCCGACGAACACGCCCTCGGCACCCAGCTGCATCATCATCGCGGCGTCCGCCGGCGTCGCGATGCCGCCCGCGGTGAACAGCACCACCGGCAGCTTGCCGGTCGCCGCCACCTCACGCACCAGCTCGTACGGCGCCTGCAGCTGTTTCGCCGCGACGTAGAGCTCGTCGTCGGGCAGCGAAGTCAGTCGCTTGATCTCGGCCCGGATCTGGCGCATGTGGGTCGTCGCGTTCGACACGTCCCCGGTGCCGGCCTCGCCCTTTGACCGGATCATGGCGGCACCCTCGGTGATCCGCCGGAGCGCCTCGCCGAGGTTCGTCGCCCCGCACACGAACGGAACGGTGAACTGCCACTTGTCGATGTGGTTGGCGTAGTCCGCGGGGGTCAGCACCTCGGACTCGTCGACGTAGTCCACGCCGAGGGCCTGCAGCACCTGGGCCTCGACGAAGTGGCCGATGCGGGCCTTGGCCATCACCGGGATCGACACGGCGGACATGATGCCGTCGATCATGTCCGGGTCGGACATCCGGGACACGCCGCCCTGCGCCCGGATGTCGGCCGGGACCCGCTCCAGCGCCATCACGGCGACGGCGCCGGCGTCCTCCGCGATCTTCGCCTGCTCGGGCGTGACCACGTCCATGATCACACCACCCTTGAGCATCTCCGCCATGCCGCGCTTGACGCGGGCGGTACCGGTGATGGGCGCTGTTGCGCGGGTCTCAGACACGGCCGTACTGCTCCTCAGGGCTGGGGATTCGCCATTTATCGTACTGCCGGCCCAAGGTCAACCCGACGGCCAATCGAGCGCCGGTGGCCTGCCTCACGGACGAACCGTGGCGCGCGGTGCGAGCGTCGGGTCATCCACGTCGAAGTACGCCGGGGGCGGGTGCCGGCGCGTCAGTCGCAGCACCCGGACGAGCGGTCGGCGCCGCATCGCTAGCGCGTCCCGGACCAGGTCCGTGTGCATCTGCCGGGCGAGGACGACCCGGCGGCTGGCGCCGACCACGGCCGGCAGCGACGCGCGCTCATCGGGATCGTCCAGCCGGCGCAACTGCCGGGTCAGGTCGTTCTCGGCCGCCTCCCGATCGCCCGAGGCGGCGTCCAGCGCGCTTCGCGCGGCCGCGTACAGGTCGGCCGAACCGATCTCGTCGGCGAGCACCGCGGCGGCGGCCGCGCGGCGGACGAGGTGGGCGTCGAGCGCCTTCGTGGCGGACGCGGCGCGGGCGTGCAGCCGGTCGACGCGGGCGGCGGTCCACGTCACGTAGCTCGCCACGAGGACGACGAGGGCGACCACGCCCACCACCCACCACATGCCGGGCATCGTAGTGGCGCTGGATCGCGATCGGGGAAGGCTACTCGGGCTCCGCCCATTCCTCACCCATCACCCGGCCGTCGGTCGCCTCGATCGCCGCCGCGTACACCTCCACGACCCGGGAGGCCACCACCGGCCAGTCGTACGCGGCGACGACCTCCCGCGCGTGCTCGACCAGCTCAGCGCGGCGGTGAGCGTCGTCCAGCAGCCGCTCCAGCGTCTCGGCCAGCGCGCCGGCGTTCCCGGTCGGGAACAGCTCGCCCGCGCGCCCCGCCTCGAGGACCCGGCGGAACGCGTCCAGATCGCTCGCCACGACCGGCGTGCCCGCCGCCATCGCCTCGGTCAGGATCATGCCGAATGACTCGCCGCCGATGTTCGGCGCGACGTACGCGTGGAGGCTGCGCAGCATCCGCGGCTTGTCGGCCTCGGACACCATGCCGAGCAGCTCGACGCGGTCGCGCAGCTCGGCCGGCACGCCCTCGAGCGCCTCGCCCGGATCGCCGGGGCCCGCGACGAGCAGCCGGAGGCCGGGCCGGCGCGTGGCGAGCGAGACGAACGCGTCGCGCAGCACGCCGAAGCCCTTGCGCGCCTCGGTGAACCGGCCGAGAAAGCCGAGCGTGCCGCCGTACCCCGGGCGGCACTCTCCCGGCCAACCGTCCAGCGGCCGGGCGTGCGCGAACCGCGCGACGGCCACCCCGTTGGGTATCTCGACCGCCCCGCCGCCGAGGTGCTCGACCTGCACCTTGCGGGCGAGCGCGCTGACCGCGATCCGGCCGGTGATGCGCTCGAGCACGATCTGCAGCGCGCCCTGCGCGGCCGCCATCGCCCGGGAGCGGGTCATCGCGGTGTGGAAGGTGGCCACCACTGGCCCCTCCGCGGAGAGCACCGCGAGCAGCGACAGGCTCGGGGTGACCGGCTCGTGGACGTGCAGCACGTCGAAGTCGCCCGCGTTCAGCCAACGCCGTACGCGGGCGGCCGAGATCGGGCCGAACGAGAGGCGCGCGACCGACCCGTTGTACGGGACGGGCACGGCCCGCCCGGCCGGCACCACGTACGCCGGCAGCGGCGCATCCTCGTCCGCCGGCGCGAGGACGCTCACGTCGTGGCCGAGCCCGATGAGGGTCTCGGCAAGGTCGCGTACGTGGTTCTGCACCCCGCCCGGGACGTCGAACGAGTACGGGCACACGATGCCGATCCGCAAGGCGCCGACCCGCATCGTGCCTCTCCCCCTCACGGCCGGCCGGTCGGCGTGGCCACCTGACCGGGCGCGGTCGAGGCCGCCGGATCGTCCAGCCACATCCGCTGCAACATGTGCCAGTCTTCCGGATGGGCGGCGATGCCGCCCGCCAGATGATCGGCGACCGCCTGTGTCGTCCGGCGTACGCGCTGGTCAAGTGGTCCGTCGTCGGGTGCGGGCAGATCGAGCGGGCCAGCGAGGTGACCGCACGCGGCGTCCGGTTCGTACCACATCGACACCACGTACAGCGGAGCGCCGGTGCGCAGCGCCAGCAGCGCCGGCCCGGCCGGCATTCGGGTCCGGCCGCCGAAGAACTCGACCTCCACGCCGCGAGCGGACAGGTCCCGGTCGGCGAGGAGCGGCACGACGTGTCCCCGGCGGACCCGGTCCTCCAGCACGTCGATCGGCGCCCGGCCGGTGCCGGTCGCGGGAACGATCTCCATGCCGAGCCCGCGGCGAAACTCCAGGAACCGCTCGTACACCCCCTCCGGCTTCAGGCGCTCCGCGACGGTGGTGATCGGCCAGTCGTTGGCCGCCACCCACGCCCCGGCCGCGTCCCAGTTGCCGCCGTGCGGCAGCGCGATGACCGCGCCCCGGCCGGTAGCCACATCCTCGGCGAGCATCCGGGCGCGCTCGAGCCGGAACCCCGTCAGGTGCTGCTCGCGGGTGCGGCCGGGCAGCCGGAAGACTTCCATCCAGTACCGGGCGTACGAGCGCATCCCGCGCCGCAGCAGGTCCTCGAACTCGGGCTGCGGCCGGTCGGCCCCCACCACCCGACGCAGGTTCGCGGCGAGCCGCATCACCCCCGGGCCCCGGCGTCGGTACGCGACGTCGCCGGCGCCCCGGAACAGCGCGGCGGCCGCGGGGCCGGGCAGCGCGCGGACGAGTCGCCATCCGGCGGTGTACCCCAGTTCGACCGCCCGACTCATGGTGAGACCCGGTCGCGGGCCGCCCGGTCCTGGCGGTGGACGTGCGCGATCCGCTGCCCGATGGTGATCACGGAAAGGGCCGCCAGGAGCCAGAGCGCCGCCGGGAGCCCGCCGGACCACAGTCCGAAGCCGGTGACCAGGCCGCCGACGCCCACGAGGATCAGCCGCTCCGCACGCTCGGCGACGCCGACGTTGGCGGTCATGCCCAGCCCCTCCGCGCGGGCCTTGACGTACGAGACGACCTGCCCGGCCACGAGGCAGACCAGCGCGGCGACCAGGGTGGGCCGGTCTCCCTGGAGTGCGTACCAGTACCCGACCGCCGCGAAGATCGCGCCGTCGGCCACCCGGTCCATGGTCGAGTCGAGCAGCGCGCCGAAGCGCGTGGACCCGCCGCTGGCCCGGGCCATCACGCCGTCGATGAGGTCCGTGAACGCGCTGAGCGTCACGATCACGACGGCGGCGACGAACTGGCCGCGGGCGCCGAAGCCGATGGCGCCGACGAGCACGCCGACCGTCCCCGCGACCGTGACGGCGTTCGCCGAGATGCCGACCCGGAGCAGGGCACGCGCGATCGGGTCGAAGACGAGGGCCACGCCCGCCCGACCGGAGACGCTGAAGATCTTCGCCATGGCGGCTCTCACGATAACGGCGCCGGTCACGCCGCGGTACGCCCGTCCTGGTCGAGCCCGCGGCTCGAACCGCGCCTCGGGGTTGTGCCTACCCGGGTCGCGGGTGTGGGATCACAACTGGGCAACGTGGACACCTTCACGTTAACCATCGGAGGAGGTACGCCGCGATGGCGCAGAAGAGTCAAGAGAAGGGTGTCACTGGCCCCGCGCCGGTGGTGGACGATCCCGGCAGGGTTCGCAACGTGGTGCTCGTCGGGCACTCGGGCGCGGGCAAGACCACGCTGGTCGAGGCACTCCTCGCGGCGACCGGGACGATTCCCCGCGCCGGCTCGGTGACCGAGGGCACCACGGTCGGTGACTACGACCCTGCGGCCGTACGCCAGCAGCGATCGGTCAGCCTGGCGTGCGCGCCGGTGATGCACGAGGGCATCAAGGTCAACCTGCTCGACAGCCCGGGATACGCGGACTTCGTCGGGGAACTGCGCGCCGGACTCCGGGCCGCCGACGCGGCCCTCTTCGTGGTCTCGGCGGTGGACGGCATGGATGCGGCCACCGCCGCTCTGTGGGAGGAGTGCGCCAACGTCGGCATGCCCCGCGCCGTCGCGGTGACCAGGCTGGACCACCAGCGGGCCGACTTCGACGAGACAGTGGCGCTCTGCCGGCGGGTGTTCGGCGACGGCGTCCTCCCGCTCTACCTGCCGATGCACGGCGACGACGGGCAGTCCGTCGTCGGGCTCATGGGCCTGATCAGCCAGCGCGTCTTCGACTACTCAGGCGGTTATCCGCCGGTGGTGCGCGACCCCGACCCGGAGCACCTGCCCGCCATCACGGACGCGCGCAACGAGCTGATCGAGGGAATCATCGCCGAGAGCGAGGACGAGACGCTCATGGAGCGCTACCTCGGCGGCGAGGAAATCGAGATCCCGGTCCTCATCGACGACCTGGAGAAGGCCGTCGCCCACGGCACCTTCTACCCGGTGATACCGGTGTGCGCCGAAACCCGGGTCGGGCTCGACGCGCTTCTCGAGGTGCTGACCAGCGCGTTCCCCACCCCGATGGAGCGCGAGCTGCCGCCGGTCACCGGCATCGACGGCTCTCCCCGGCCCCCGTTGACGTGTGACTCGGACGGGCCGCTCGTCGCCGAGGTCGTCAAGACCACCATCGACCCGTACGTCGGTCGGGTGTCGTTGATCCGGGTGTTCTCCGGCACGCTGCGCCCGGAGTCCGTGGTCCACATCGCGGGCCATGGCATGGAGGAGCGCGGTCACCGCGACCACGACGCGGACGAGCGGATCTCCCACATCTACTCGCCACTGGGGTCGGCGCTGCGTGAGGTGCCATTCTGCGTCGCCGGCGACATCTGCGCGATCACGAAGTCGAACACCGCGGAGACCGGCGACACCATCTCCGCGAAGGACCAGCCGCTGCTGGTCGAGCCGTGGGAGATGCCCGAGCCGCTGCTGCCCGTGGCCGTGGTGGCGAAGACACGCTCGGACGAGGACGCGCTCGCCAAGAACCTCGGCCGGCTCGTCGCCGGCGACCCGACCATGCGTCTGGAGCGCAACGCCGAGACTCGTCAGCTCGTGCTGTGGTGCATGGGCGAGGCGCACGCCGACGTCCTGCTCGAAAGGCTGCGCGCCAGCGGGGTGGAGATCGACACGGAGCCGGTACGGGTGGCGCTGCGCGAGACGTTCGCGGGGCCGAGCAAGGGCCACGGCCGGCACGTCAAGCAGTCCGGGGGGCATGGGCAGTACGCCGTGTGCGACATCGAGGTGGAGCCGCTACCCCGCGGCGACGGGTTCGAGTTCGTCGACCGGATCGTCGGCGGCGTCGTCCCGCACAACTACATCCCGTCCGTGGAGAAGGGCGTACGCGCCCAGATGGAGCGCGGCATCGTCGCCGGTTACCCGGTGGTCGACGTCCGCGTGACGCTCTTCGACGGCAAGGCGCACAGCGTCGACTCCTCGGATGCGGCATTCCAGACCGCCGGCGGCCTCGCCCTACGGGAAGCGGCCGAGAAGGGGCAGGTGATCCTGCTCGAGCCGGTCGACGAGATCACGGTTCGGGTGCCGGACGCGTTCGTCGGCGCGGTCATGAGCGACCTGTCCGGGCGGCGGGGCCGGGTGCTCGGCACCGAGCCCGACTCGGCCGGCGGAGAGCGGTCGGTGGTCCGGGCCGAGGTTCCGGCGAAGGAGCTCCTGCGATACGCCGTGGAGCTCCGCGGCATGACCTCCGGGGCGGGCACGTTCAGCCGCAGCTTCGCCCGGTACGAGCCGATGCCGAGCCACCTCGCCGAACAGGTCCGCAAGGAGCACGCCGAGGCTCACTGACGCCACGCCTTCGCGAGCAGGTCGCGGGTGTCGGTCAGCAGCTGTGGGAGGACCTTGGTGCGGCCGATGACCGGCATGAAGTTCGTATCGCCGCCCCAGCGCGGCACGACGTGCTGGTGCAGGTGACCGGCGATGCCGGCGCCCGCGACGGCGCCCTGGTTCAGGCCGATGTTGAAGCCGTGCGCGCCGGACACCTGGCGGATCGTGCGCATCGCGTCCTGGGTGAAAACGACCAGCTCCGCCGCCTCGGGCGTGTCCAGGTCCGGGTAGTCGGCGATGTGCCGGTAGGGGCAGATCATCAGGTGGCCCGGGTTGTACGGGTAGAGGTTGAGCACCGCGTAGACCCGCTCGCCCCGGGCGACCACGAGCGATTCGGACTCGGGCTGGGCGGGAGCCCGGCAGAACGGGCAGCCGGTCGGCCCCTCGTACCCCTCGGCCGGCCGGTCCGCACCGGTGATGTAGGCCATCCGGTGCGGCGTCCACAGGCGCTCGAACGCGTCGTCGTCGGCTCCCCTCACACGGTGATCCTACGGGGAACCGGGCTATCCTCCCGGCGACGGCCGCCGACCGTTGGGAGCCAGGATCATGCAGCCCGCATACCTCGAGGACTTCGCCCGCCCGCGCGGCACGCTGTCGCCCCGCGCGTGGTTCCGCTCCGACGCGGCCGCGCTCGACCTCGCCGGACCGTGGCGCTTTCTCCTGTCGCCGACGCTCCTCGGCGCCCCAGACGGGTTCTGGCGCCAGGACTTCGACGACGGCGACTGGGCCGTGCTGCCGGTGCCGTCGAGCTGGCCGATGCACGGGCATGGGCGGCCGGCGTACACCAATGTCAACTACCCGTTTCCCGTCGAGCCGCCGCACGTGCCGACCGATAACCCGACCGGTGACCACCGGCTGGCCTTCGCCGTGCCGGCCGGTTGGCCCGGGGCCGACCGTGGCCGCGTGGTCCTGCGGTTCGACGGGGTGGACTCGTGCGGGCGGGTCTGGCTCAACGGCCACGAGCTCGGGGTGACACAGGGCAGCCGGCTGCCGGCCGAGTTCGACGTCACGCCATGGCTGCGGCCCGGCGAGACCAACGTCCTCGCGGTCCGGGTGCACCAGTGGTCGTCGGCCAGTTACCTGGAGGACCAGGACATGTGGTGGCTGCCCGGCATCTTCCGCGAGGTGCGGCTTCTCGCGCGACCGACCGGCGGCGTCGAGGACTTCTTCGTGCACGCGGACTTCGATCACACCACCGGGGCCGGCGCGCTGCGGGTCGACTGCGCGGCGGCGGCCAGGCTGAGCGTGCCCGAGCTCGGCCTGGTCGACGCGCCGGTGAACTACACCCACCGGATCCGCGCGGTCCGCGCGTGGACGGCCGAGACCCCGCAGCTGTACGCCGGCGAGCTGGTCACCGCGGCCGAGCGGGTGCCGATCCGGATCGGGTTCCGCACGGTCGCCATCGTCGACGGCGTGCTGACCGTCAACGGGCGGCGGATCGTGTTCCGGGGCGTGAACCGGCACGAGTTCCACCCGGACACGGGCCGCGTGGTCCCGGCCGACACCGTCCGCGCCGAGCTGGAGCTGATGAAGCGCCACAACATCAACGCCGTTCGCACGAGCCACTACCCGCCGCATCCCGACGTGCTCGCGCTCTGCGACGAGCTCGGCCTCTGGGTCGTGGACGAGTGCGACCTGGAGACGCACGGGTTCGGTCGGCTCGGCTGGCGGCGCAACCCGAGCGACGATCCACGGTGGACGGACGCGTACCTCGACCGGATGCGGCGCATGGTCGAGCGCGACAAGAACCACCCCAGCGTCATCATGTGGTCGCTCGGCAACGAGGCGGGCCTCGGCGCCAACCACGGGGCGATGGCCGACTGGGCCCGCGGCCGCGACCCCGGCCGGCCGATCCACTACGAGGGCGACCGCGAATGCCGGTATGTGGACGTCTACAGCCGGATGTACGCCGACCACGCGGAGGTCGACGCGATCGGCCGGCGCGCCGAGAAGCCGCTCGACGACCCCGCGCTCGACGCGCGGCGGCGGGCCATGCCGTTCATGCTCTGCGAGTACGCGCACGCGATGGGCAACGGGCCCGGTGGCCTGACCGAGTACCAGGAGCTGTTCGAGCGGTATCCCCGGTGCCAGGGCGGGTTCGTGTGGGAGTGGCTCGACCACGGGATCCGGCGACGCACGGCGGACGGCAGGGAGTTCTTCGCGTACGGGGGCGACTTCGGCGAGCCGTTGCACGACGGCAACTTCGTCATCGACGGCCTGGTGTTCCCGGATCGGACGCCGTCGCCGGGGCTCGTCGAGTTCGCCAAGGTGATCGAGCCGGTCCGCATCGAGGCGGCGCCGGCGGGCATCCGCATCACGAACCGGTACGACTACCGCGGCCTTGACCACCTTCGCTTCGAGTGGCGGCTCGAGGCCGGTGGCGAGCCCGTCGCGTCGGGCGAGCTGGACGTGCCGCCGTTCGGGCCCGGCGCGTACGCGGACGTCGCGGTGCCGCCGGGAGCCACCGGCGGAACGGGTGAGCGCTGGTTGACGGTCTCCGCCCGGGTCGCGCACGGGGAGCCGGGCCTGCCGGCGGGCCACGAGGTCGCCTGGGGTCAGCTGCCGGTCGGGTCCGACCCGACGCCGGACGCGTCGGTGCCGGCGGGACGTCGCCCCACGCGCCTGGGTCGGGAGATCACGCTCGGTCCCGGCACGTTCGAGTCGGCTCACGGCCGGCTGGTCCGCCTCGGCGGGCTCGCCGTCGAGGGTCCACGGCTGGACGTGTGGCGCGCCCCGACCGACAACGACAGCCGCGGCCCGTCGGCGATCGCGAGCCGATGGCGTCAGCTGGGGCTGCACCGAATGACGGATCGGCTCGTCGACCTGCGACATGGCGACGGGCAGCTCGTCGTGGTGACCCGCGTCGCCGCCGCCCAGCAGGAGATCGGCCTGCTCACGGCGTACACCTGGACGGCCGATGACCTCGCGCTCGGGCTGCGGGTGACCATCGAACCGGACGGCGAGTGGCCGGTACCGCTGCCGCGGCTGGGTCTGCGCATGGCGGTCCCGGCGGAGCTGGCCCGGGTGGAATGGTTCGGCGGCGGCCCGGGCGAGGCGTATCCCGATTCGCGCCGGGCCGCCCGGATCGGACGGTTCGGGGCCGCGGTCGACGGGCTGCAGACGCCGTACGTGTTCCCGCAGGAGAACGGCAACCGCGCCGCCGCCCGGTGGCTGACGCTGCGCGACGACGCGGGTCGGGGGCTGCGGGTCGAGGGCCGGCCGACGATCGACTTCGCGGCCCGCCGGTGGACCTCGGAGGATCTCGACGCGGCCCGGCACACCACCGACCTGGTGGCCCGGGACCGGGTCATTCTGAACCTGGACGTCGCCCAGCAGGGCCTCGGCACCGCGTCCTGTGGCCCGGGCCCGCTGCCGCGGTACGTCCTGCGCGCGGCACCCACCACGTTTGCGCTCGTGCTGCACCCGGTGCCGGCGGCACGGTGACCGCCGGCCAGCCCGTTAGGGCACCGGCGCGGTCGCCGGGACGGCCGAGTCGGCCGGCGCCCTCTGCCGGCGGGACCGGGCGATGAACGGCAGCGCCAGCGCGGACAGCCCCCCGGAGACGACGTACGAGGCGGGGTAGCCCCACACGTCGGCGACCCGCCCGAGCACGGGCTGGGCGACGACGCCGCCGCTGCTGGCCATGAGCGAGTCGAACGACAGGATCGTCGCCCGCTGCTGAGACGGGATGAGCCCGTTCAGGTACGCCTGGCGGATGGGGGCCGCCGCGGCGAACGTGAGGGCCCAGAGCACGATCAGCGCGATGGCCACCCAGAAGTGGACGATCAGTCCAACCAGGACCACCGCGGCGGCACCCGTGGCCTCCGCCGCGAGCAGTGCCGACGTCCGCAGGCGGAACAGCAGCCGGATCCGCGCGGTCAGCATGCCACCGAGGATCTGGGCGCCCGAGACGATGGCGGCCGCGAGGCCCGCGATGCCGTAGGCGCGCGGGTCGCCGTACAGGTCCAGGAGGTACGGCTGGAGCGCGTAGAAGACGTAAATGCCGACGCCGCCGGTGAACATCCCGGCGACCATGAGGAACCGCACGGACGGGATCCGCCAGCCGAACTCGATCGAGTCGGCGGCGATGCGCCGAATCTCGGCCACCGGGCCTCCGTCCCGCTTCGGGGTGAACCCGACGTCGTGCATCAGCGCGTACGCCACGCCGAACATCCCGATCAGGATCGTGGCCCGCAGGACGAACGGAACGCCGAGGTTCGTCAGCTGCGCCAGGTAGCCCCCGCTGACCGACCCGGCCAGCATGCCCACGCCGGTGATGACCTGGCCCCGGCCGAAGACCACCTCGAGGGCGCCGCGGTCGCCGGTCGCCTGCAAGGCGTCGACGAGCCACGCCTCGGTCGCGCCGGAGAAGAACGTGAAGCCGAGGCCGAGCAGCAGGGACACGACGGCCCACTGCCAGAACGGCGCCTCGATCCGCCACAGCAGTACGTACAGCCCCGTCGCGCCCGAAAGCGTCACGGTCCCGAGGAGGAAGGACACCCGCCGGCCCCACATGTCGGCGACGATGCCGGTCGGAACCTCGAACGCCACCATCCCGGCCGTGAAGAACGCGTTGGCCGCGAATGCCTCCAGGTTGGACAGACCGGCGTCGAGCAGAAAGATCGTGTTGATGCCCCAGATCAGCGAGGCCGCGATCGTGTTGCCGAGCAACAACGTGTAGTACGTGCGCTTGATCGACTTCGGCGTGGGCGTCACCAACCCATCGTGCCGCCCGCCGGGCATTTCGCCTCTTCAATGTGAGGGAGCCGACTCTCAGCGCTTGCTCGCAGGGATCTTGCGCGCGAGCGCCTGCCACCACCCGTCCACCTCGGCGGGGTCGTCCGCGTTGACACGCTCGCCGGGGCGCGGCACGCACAGGCGCGCGTCGTGCTCCTTGGCCGCGAGCCAGAGCCGGTCGACCGGCTCGGCCCACGAGTGCAACGCGAGGTTGAACGTCGCCCAGTGCACCGGGATGAGCACGCCGCCGCGCAGGTCGAGGTGGGTGGCGACAGCCTCCTCCGGCGTCATGTGGATGTCGGGCCAGTACGGGCTGTACGCGCCGATCTGGATCAACGTGAGGTCGAACGGCCCGAAGTCCGCCCCGAGGTCGGCGAACCCCGGAAAGTACCCGGTGTCGCCGGTGTAGAAGACCCGCCGACGCTGACCCGCGATCACCCAGGAACCCCAGAGCGTGTCGTTCCGGCTGAACGCCCGGCCGGAGAAGTGCCGCGCCTCGGTCAGGTCGAAGCGCAGCCCGGCCAGCTCGGTGCGGTCATTCCAGTCCAGCTCGACGATGCGCTCGGCGGGCACCCGCCAGCGGTCCAGGTGGGCGCCCACGCCCAGCGGCACGAGGAACGGCGCGGACTGCCGCCGGGTGAGCTCCCGCACGGTCGCCATGTCCAGGTGGTCGTAGTGGTCGTGCGAGATCAGGATCGCGTCGAGGGGCGGCAGGTCACGCAGGGCAAGCGGCATCGGGTGCAGGCGCTTCGGTCCCACCAGCGACGAGGGCGAGCACCGCAGGCTCCACACCGGATCGATGAGTACCCGCCGGCCCTCGATCTCCAGCAGGGTCGACGCGTGCCCCAGCCAGATGGCCTGCACTCCGTCGGCGGCGGCGCCGGCGAGCCCGGACGGGTTGACGATCGGTACCGTGCCGACGGGCCGTCGGCGCTGCTTGCCGAACAGCACCTCGCGGAGGATCTTCCGTCCCGATCCCGGTGGCATCAGGCTGCCGGGCAGCGTGTTGCGGAAGGCGGTGCCGTCGAACTGCGGCGACGCGCCGACCCGCGCGGCGCGCTCGCCGGTCGGGCGGGCTCCCATGGCGCGAAGAGGTCTCATCGGCTGATCCTCGGGTCGTCGGAGTTGATCCGACGGTACGCGACCGATCCCCCACCGCCCAGCGAACCCGGCCGCCCGGCAGTGCGACATGTCGCCGCACGTCCTACGAGGCCTGATTCAGAAATGAATCAGGCCTCGTAGGACGCCGACGCAGGCATGGCGGGTCGCAAGGGGCACTCAGCCGCTGCGATTCTCCTTCTCCCACGCGGACAGTTGCTGTTCGAGTGCCTTCATGAACTCGAACACCTGCGCGGGAGGGATGCGCACGCGAGCGACGATCCGCGCGGGCAGGACCGCGGTCGGCTCGCCGGTGTCCGGGTCGTTGGCCGCGAACGGCGGCCGGCGGAGGGTGGCGAAGTCGATCACGAACGAATCCGACGTGTGCCACAGCGAGGCGAAGTCTGCGTACACCCCGACTTCGACCTCGGGGCTGATCTCGATGTCGAACCGCCGCTCGGCCGGCTGCCCCATGACGCCCTACTCGGCCGACGGGCCGGCGTTGGTCCGCGACCGCACGACGTCGACGACGTGCGCGACGGCCCGCTCCAGCGGTACGCCGTTGCGCTGCGACCCGTCCCGGTAGCGGAACGACACCGTGCCGGTCGACACGTCCGCGTCCCCGGCGATCGCCATGAACGGGATCTTCTGCTGCTGTGCGGTCCGGATCTTCTTCTGCATGCGGTCGTCGGACTCGTCCACCTCGGCCCGGATCCCCTCCGCACCCAGGCGGTCCACAAAGGACAACAGGTACGCCGCGTGCTCCTCGCGGATCGGGATGCCGACCACCTGCACCGGCGCGAGCCACGCCGGGAACGCGCCCGCGTAGTGCTCCGTGAGGATGCCGAAGAACCGCTCGATCGAGCCGAAGAGGGCCCGGTGGATCATCATGGGCTGTTGCCGGGTGCCGTCCGCCGCCTGGTACTCCAGCCCGAACCGGCGGGGCTGGTTGAAGTCCAGCTGGATGGTGGACATCTGCCAGGCCCGCCCGATGGCGTCCCGCGCCTGCACCGAGATCTTCGGGCCGTAGAACGCCGCGCCGCCGGGGTCCGGCACCAGCTCCAGCCCGGAGTCCTCGGCGGCCTGCCGCAGGATCTCGGTCGCCTCCGCCCACTCTTCCGGCTCGCCGATGAACTTGCCGGACTCGTCGCGCGTCGACAGCTCCAGGTAGAAGTCCTCCAGGCCGTAGTCGCGGAGCAGGTCCAGCACGAACTGCAGCAGCGAGCGCAGCTCGCCCGGCAGCTGGTCACGCGTGCAGTAGATGTGCGCGTCGTCCATCGTCAGCCCGCGCACCCGGGTCAGCCCGTGCACCACGCCCGACTTCTCATACCGATAGACGGTGCCGAACTCGAACAGCCGCAGCGCCAGCTCCCGGTACGACCGCCCGCGCGCCCGGTAGATCAGGTTGTGCATCGGGCAGTTCATCGCCTTGAGGTAGTACTCCGCGCCCTCGAGCTCCATCGGCGGGAACATGGTGTCGGCGTAGTACGGCAGGTGGCCCGAGGTCTCGAACAGGTTGGACTTGGTGATGTGCGGCGTGTTCACGAACTCGTACCCGGCCTCCTCGTGCCGGCGCCGCGAGTAGTTCTCCAGCTCCCGCCGGATGATGCCGCCCTTGGGGTGGAACACGGGTAGCCCCGATCCGATCTCCTCGGGGAAGGAGAACAGGTCCAGCTCCGCGCCGAGCTTGCGGTGGTCGCGGCGCGCGGCCTCCTCGAGCAGCTTCAGGTACGCCTTGAGCGCGTCCCGGTTCGGCCACGCGGTGCCGTACACCCGCTGCAGCTGTGGGTTCTTCTCGGTGCCCCGCCAGTACGCCGCGGCGATGCGCGTCAGCTTGAACGCGCCGATGAGCCGCGTGTTGGGCAGGTGCGGTCCGCGGCACAGGTCGGACCAGCAGGTCTTGCCGGTCTCCGCGTCGATGTTGTCGTAGATCGTCAGCTCGCCACCGCCGACCTCCATCGCCTCGGCCGCGTCGAGCTCGTCGCCCTTGGCGTCGACGAGCTGCAGCTTGTACGGCTCGTCGGCCAGCTCGGCCTTGGCCTCGGCCACGCTGCCGAAGCGCCGGCGGCGGAACCGCTGCCCGGACTTGATGATCTCCTGCATCCGCTTCTCGAGCTTCTCCAGGTCGTCCGGGTGGAACGGACGTGCGACGTCGAAGTCGTAGTAGAAGCCGTTCTCGATCGGAGGTCCGATCCCAAGCTTGGCCTCCGGGAACGTGTCCTGGACGGCCTGGGCGAGCACGTGTGCGGTCGAGTGTCGTAGCACGGTGAGTCCGTCCGGCTCGTCGATCGCGACCGGGGTCACCTCGGTGCCCACCTCCGGCGCCCAGTCCAGGTCCCGCAGCCGGCCAGCGGGGTCGCGGACCACCACGACCGCCTTCGGACCGGCGGTGGGCAGCCCGGCCGCGGCCACCGCGTCGGCGACCGTCGTCCCGGCCGACACGACGACGGGGCCGGCGACGGCGCTGCGAGGTGCGGACACGGTGCGCTCCTTCGAATCGGACGATCGGGCGTTACGCCCGACGTTCGGCCTTCCGATGCTATCGGTCCATCCGTCGACCCCTGCCGGCGGCGCGTCCCTGGGCTACCCTTCCGCCATGGCGGCTCCCGACGTGATCTCGGCGCTGCAGCGCCGGTACCAAACGTTCTTCGCCTCCCAGCCGGCGGTGCCGTTCGCGGTGGCCGCCGCCGGCGGTCCGGCGCACACCTTCGGGCCCGGCGAGCCCGCATTCACCATCACCATCAAGGACCGCCGGGGTGCCAAGGCGCTGGCGGCGCTCGACCAACTGGGCGTCGCCGTGGCGTACCTGCAGGGCTGGCTGGATGTCGACGGTGACCTGGCCGCGGCGCTGAAGATGCGCAGGTTCTTCAACGACTTCCACCCCGTCGCGTACCTGTCCCGGTTTGCGCCGGGCGCGCTGCTGCGCGGCCGCAAGGAGCACGACCGGCGCGCGATCGCGGAGCACTACGACGAGGACTCCGAGTTCTTCCTGACGTTCCTGGACCATCGGCACCGCTGCTACACCGAGGGCGTCTTCGCGTACGACGACGAGCCGCTCGAGGACGCGATGACGCGCAAGATGGACCTCGCGATCGACGCGATCGGGGTCAAACCGGGCGACCGGGTGCTCGAGGTGGGCGGCGGCTGGGGCGCGTTCGCGGAGTACGCCGGTCGGCAGGGCATCGAGGTGACCACGCTGACGCTGTCGAGGGAGTCCGAGCGGTTCCTCAACGACCTCGTCGACCGGGCCGATGTCCCGGTCACGGTCGTGCGATCGCACCTGTTCGGCTACCGCAGCCCCCGAAAGTTCGACGCGATCGTGAACATGGGCGTCACCGAGCACCTGCCGGACTACAAGACGACCCTGCGCAGGTACGCCGACCTGCTCCGCCCCGGCGGCACGGTGTACCTCGACGCGCTGGCGATGCGGCGCAAGTACATCGCGTCGACGTTCCTGAAGCGCTACATCTACCCGGGCAACTCGGCCCCGTTGTTGTTGCATCAGTACCTGAGGCAGGTGGCGCGCTCGCCGTTCGAGCTGCGCAGCGTCGTCGACGACCGACACAACTACTACCTGACCTGCCGCGAGTGGGCGCGCCGGCTCGACGGCGCGCGTGATGAGATCGTGCGCCGCTGGGGCGAGCCGCTGTACCGCCGGTTCCGCCTCTTCCTATGGGGCTCCGCGGCTGGCTTCGACACCGGGCTGGTCCAGGCGTACCGCTGGGTGCTTCGCCTGCCCTAGGTCGGGCCGGTACCGTGCTTTCGCATGGCGACGGTGCTCATCGTCGAGGACGACCTCGTGGTCCGCGGCGCGATGTTGCGGTCGCTGACCGACCGGGGTCACGCGGTGGACGCCGTCGGCACCGCGCTGGAGGGCCTGCGACGTGTCGCGGCCGCGCCTCCGGATCTGGTCGTGCTCGACCTGGGCCTGCCGGACCTGGACGGCGCGGACGCGCTGCGGATGCTGCGCGGCATCACGGACGTGCCGATCATCATCGCCACCGCCCGCGACGACGAGCCGGGCATCGTGCGGCTGCTGCAGGCGGGCGCCGACGACTACATGGTCAAGCCGTTCACCGCCGCGCACCTCGACGCCCGGATCACGTCGGTGCTGCGACGGGCCGGGCGGACGAGCCGAGCCGCCATGCCGGTCGTCTACGAGGTCGGCGGGCTGCGGGTCGACGTGGACGCCCGCGCCGCAACCCTCGACGGCACGCCGCTCGAGCTGACCCGCAAGGAGTTCGACCTGCTCGCGTACCTCGCCGCCCGGCCCGGTCGCGTAGTCTCCCGGCGAGAGCTGTTGGAGGAGGTATGGCGTCAGCCGGCGATCGGAGAGGACCAGACGATCGACGTCCACCTGTACTGGCTGCGCCGCAAGCTGGGCGAGTCCGCGGCGAAACCCCGGTACCTGCGCACCGTGCGGGGGGTCGGCTTCCGGCTGGCCGCGCCGGACTGAGGCTGGCGCTGGCCGGGCTCCTCGCGGTGACCAACTCGGTCGTCGCGGCGGTGCTGCTCATCCCGCTGGCGCTGGTGTGGGGGCTGGGCCCCGGCTTCTGGGCACTCGCCGGCGTCGCCGGCGCCCTGGTGGTCGGCTCCGCGGTGCTCGGTATTCGGCTCGCTCGCCGGATGCGGACCGCCGCCCGGTCGGTGGGGCTGGCGGCGGCCGCGGTGGGCTCGGGTGACCTCGGCGCTCGGGTGCCGCTGGACGGACCGCGCGAGCTCGCCGAGCTGGGCGACGCGTTCAACCAGATGGCCGGGCGGCTCGCCACCGAGCGCACCTCGGAGCGGGAACTGGTCGCTGACCTGTCCCACCGCCTGCGTACACCGCTGACCGGGCTGCGACTCGACACGGACGCCCTGGACTCCGACGACACCGGCGCATCCGCCCTCTCCCCGGCCGAGCTGGACCGGCGCCGGACCATCCGTCGCATCCGGCAGGCGGTCAAGACGCTCGAAGGCGAGGTGGACGTCCTGATCACCACGACTCGCAAGGCGGCCGAACCGCCCGCGCAGCCCAGGGTCTGCGACGCCAGCGAGGTCGTACGCGAGCGGATGGTGTTCTGGTCCGCGCTGGCCGAGGACCAGGATCGGCCGCACACGGTGCACGGCGCGCACGTCCGGATCCGGGTCCCGGTGCCCCGCGCCGACCTCGCCGCCGCGCTGGACGCCGTGCTGGGCAACGTGTTCCGCTACACGCCGCAGGGCACCGCGTTCGAGGTCGCGCTGTCCCGGCGGGACGGGTATGTCGCGGTCCGAGTCGACGACGCCGGCCCGGGCATCCCCGATCCGATCCGGGCGGTACGCCGCGGAGAGAGCGACCAGGGCTCTACCGGGCTCGGCCTGGACATCGCGCGGCGGGCGGCGACCGCCGCGTCGGGGTCGGTCAGCATTGATCGCGCCCGGATGGGCGGGGCCAGCGTCGTGATGCTCTTCGCCGACGCCGAGGCCACGCCGCGGCAGGCGAGCCGGTTCGGCCTCGTCGGTCGGCTGGCCCGGGAACCACGGGCGCCCCGCTGGCCGCGGCAGCGGGGCCCCGCGGACTGACCTTCCTTACGTCTGGATTAAGAAGCTTCCTCGCGGCGGCCGGCGCCGGTTACCGTCGGCGGCAGATCCCACTCCGGCATCGCGCGACCCACGGCCCGCAGGTACCTATCCCAGATCCCCGGTCGGCGATGCATTGCGCGCGACGGGGCGCGGCTGCCCCCCACTGCGTCCGCCCCGTCGCGCGCCCGTCTTCCCGTTGATCGTGGCCTCGCGTCGATCATGGCCTCCCCCGTCGATCATGGCCTTGTTGTCGTGGTCGAGAGATCGACGGACGACAACAACTCCATGATCGGCCGGAAGGGACATGATCGGCGGGTCAGGCCACGGCGTATGCGTCGATCTCGTTTATGATCTTGGTCTTGTCCACATCGGACAGGAAGGCGGCGCGCACGGCCGCGCGAGCCAGCTCCGCGACCCCGGCCACGTCGAGGTGCAGCAGGCGGGCCGCGATCGCGTACTCGTTGTTCAGGGTCGTACCGAACATCGGCGGGTCGTCGGAATTGATGGTGACGAGTACCCCGGCGTCGACGAGCGCCGCCAGCGGGTGCTCGGCGAGCGAGGCCACCGCCCGGGTGCGCACGTTCGAGGTCGGGCAGACCTCGAGCGGGATCCGGTGCTCCGCCAGGTACGCGAGCAGCTCCGGATCCTGCACGCTGTGCACGCCGTGGCCGATCCGCTCGGCGCCCAGCTCGCGCAGCGCGTCCCAGACCGTCGACGCCCCGGTCGACTCCCCCGCGTGCGGCACCGAGCGGAGACCGGCCGCGCGGGCGCGGTCGAAGTACGGCTTGAACTGCGGCCGCGGCACACCCATCTCGGGCCCGCCGAGCCCGAAGCTGATCAGCCCGTCCGGCCGCTCCTCCAGCGCGATGCGCAGCGTCTCCTCGGCCGCCGGCCGACCCGCCTCGCCCGGAATGTCGAAGCACCAGCGCAGCACGATCCCGAGCTCGCGCTCCGCCCGCTGGCGCGCGTCCTCGATCGCTTCGCAGAACGCCGGCGCCGGGATGCCGCGACGCACGTGGGAGTACGGCGTGACGGTCAGCTCCGCGTACCGGACCTGTTGCCGGGCGAGCTCGCGGGCGACCTCGAAGGTGAGGATGCGCACGTCCTCCTCATCCCGGATCAGGTCCACGATCGTGAGATAGACCTCGATGAAGTGGCGGAAGTCGCGGAACGTGAAGTAGTCGGCGAGCGCCGCGAGGTCGGTCGGCACCGGCGTCTGGCCGGCGTGCCGGGCGGCGAGTTCGGCGACGATGCGGGGGGAGGCGGAGCCCACGTGGTGCACGTGGAGCTCCACCTTGGGCAGTCCGGCGATGAACGCCTCGGTACTGGGGGCGACAACCTCGGTCACGAAGCTCCTAACCGGTACGGGCAACCACGAAAACGCGCCGGAACGGGAAGGGCACCAGCCCGTCGGCGACCGGGTACACGTCGACCAGCCGCTCCCCGAGCCGCCGCCGGAACTCGGCCCACTCGCCGTCGTCCAGCGCCGCCCGCACCGGTCGCAGAGCGGTCCCCTCCATCCAGCGCAACACCGGGTGCTCGGACCGCGGGCCGCCGGACGGGAGCAGGTGCACGTAGGTAGTTTCCCAGGCGTCCACCGCACACCCGGCGCCGATCAGCAGGCGGGCGTACGCCTCGGCATCCGGCACCGGACGGGGAGCCGCCGCGTCCCCCAGGCGGTCGGCCCACGGGGCCGCCGCGGCGACCACCCGCAGCGCCCGGTGTGACGGCGCGTCCCAGTTGCCGGGCACCTGTACGGCGAGGTACGCGCCCGCCGGGAGCCGACCGACCCAGCGGACCAGCAGCTCCTCGTGGCCCGTCACCCAGTGCAGCGCCGCGTTGCTCACCACGACATCGACGTCCGGGGCGGGCGACCAATCTCGCAGGTCGCCGACCGCGAACTCGACCGGCCAGCCGCCAGCGCGAGCCTGCTCGATCATCTCGACGGACGAGTCCACGCCGGTGACGCGGGCCGTCGGCCAGCGGCCGGCGAGCGTCGCGGTCAGGTTGCCCGGGCCGCAGCCGAGGTCGACGACCGCGCGCGGCGCCGCGGCGGGCACCCGCTCGAGCAGCTCGACGAACGGGCGGGAGCGCTCGTCGGCGTACCGCTGGTAGGTGTTCGGGTCCCACATCGTCCGACCTCCCAAGCCGTACGTACGTCTTGGAAGACACTATAGGGGTTAGGCTCCGTCCGTGAAGGGCTGGTTGCCGCTGGCGCTCGGGCTGGTGAGCGTCGTCATCGGCGCGCTGTGGACGCTGCAGGGTCTGGGCTACGTCGAGGGCAGCACAATGACCGGCGAACGGATCTGGGCGATCATCGGCCCGATCGTCGGAGTGGTCGGCCTCCTGCTGCTGTGGGTCGGGATGCGCGCGCGGCGTCGCCGCACGTGACCGCCAGCAGCGCGCCGAGCAGGCACAGCGCCGCGGTCACCGCGAAGATCTCGGCGTACTCCGTGCGCAGCGCGTCGCGGACCGCCGCCTCGTAGGCTGCGATCTGCCGCCGGTACTCCTCGGCCGCCACGCCGAACGGCAGCGGCGTGGCGAGGTTCGCGGTCAGCTCGTGGAACCGGTGCAGCCCCCAGGCGGAGAGGGCGGACACGCCGAGCAGCATGCCCATCATCCGTGCCACGACGGTGGCCGCCGACGCGACTCCGTGGCGCGCCGGCGGAACCGCCCGCAGCACGACCGCCGCCAGCGGGGCGATGACCAGTCCGAGGCCGAGCCCGGCCAGCGCAAGGTCGACGTCCAGGCCCGGTTCCGCCGGCCAGCCGGCGATCAGGAGGTACGCCGTGGCCGCCAGCGCCAGCCCGCCGGCCGTCACCCAGCGCTCCCCGAGCCGGTGGGCGAGCGCACCGCCGGCGAGCGCGCCGACGGGCAGCGCCACGAGAAACCGGGTCAGCAGCAGTGCGCCGCCGACGGCGTCCCGGCCGAGCACCGTCTGGGCGAACAGCTGCACGTCCACGAGCGTGACCATCAACGCCGCGCCGGCGAGGACGCTGACGGCGAGGGCGACGAGGAACGGCCGCATCCGCACCCCGAAGGGGTCCAGCAGCCGCACGGGCGAGCGCGCCTCCCAGAACAGGAACGCGGCGAACAGCGCCGCGCCCGCGACCAGGGCCGCCGGCCCCCATCCCGACAGCACGGCCGCCTCGGGATCGGGGTTGTAGAGGCCCACGACGAGCAGCCCGAGGGCCCCGGCGAGCAGGATCCCGCCAACGACGTCCACGCGCTCCCGGTCCGGCGCGCCGCGAGCTGCTATCGACCTACCCGGCAGAGCCCATTGGACGGCCACCGCGGCCAACGCGGCGAGCGGGAGGTTGAGCCAGAACACGCCCCGCCAGCCGACCAGTGCCGCCACCCCGGCGCCATAAAGCGGACCGAGCACGCTGCCCAGCTCCTGGGCGGCGCCGACCGCGCCCAGGATGACCGGGCGCCGGTGCTCGGCGAACAGGTCGGCGACCAGAGCCATCGTCACCGGCAGCAGCGCACCGCCGGCCACGCCCTGCACACCTCGGCCGGCCGTCACCAGAGGTACGCCGTGGGCGAGCGCGGTCAGTGCCGAGCCGGCCGCGAACCCGGCCAGGCAGCCCTGAATCACGGCGCGGCGGCCGAATCGGTCGGAGAGGCCGCCGAGCAAGGGCATGCCGGCGACGTAGCCGAGCAGGTAACCGGTGACGAGGGGGGTGGCGCGCTCAAGCCGGTTGATCGGCACATCGAGGTCGCGCACGATCTCGATGAGCAGGGTGACGATGACGTACGCGTCGAGCGCGGCGAGCAGCACCGCGGTACCGCCGACCCCGATCGCGACCCGTCGCCGCAGCGCGGGTCGCACAGGGTCAGGGTGCACTGATCGTCACCGGCGCGTCGAACTCGCTCAGCGTCACCGTCACGGTGCCGCCCCCGCCGTCGCCCGGCACGGTGAACGACGCCCTGTGCAGCAGCGGACGGTCGGCACCGATCCACAGCGTGCCCACGACATTCTGGTCGATCCCCGGCACCACCGCGGCGAGAGCCTTCGAGTCCAGCGTGGCCCTGACCTTGATGGCGGCCGCGCCGTCGACCGTCTCGGTGCCCTGCGTCGAGGCGTCCGAGGCCGTCGCGAGCACCTTGGCCACTCCGCGGTCGGGGTCGAGAATGGCCGACGGATCGTACACGGAGGCGGCCATGGAGAGCGGCACCTGCTGCCACCCGCCGGTGGGGCCCTTGATGTGCAGGGTGTCGCCGACGACGACGAACGTGAGCTCCGACGCCGCGCCGGCCTGGTCCAGGGTCGCGGTGCCCTTGGCGTCGCCGTCGCGGGTCACCACGGCGTCGGCGCCCGTGAGGCCGAGCCGGTCGACCGTGCCCTCGGTGGTGATGACGAACCTGGCGGTCTTGACCCCGCCCATTTCCCGCGCGGCCGAGCTGACCAGTCCGGCTCCGTCCGGCAGGTTCTTGGCCGGCTTCGGCGGGTGGCCGCTGCACGCGGCCCCCACGGCCAGCACCAGGGCGAGCGCGCACAAAGCGGCAAGGGCTCGACGCATACGCCGGATGCTAGGCCCCGGCCGCGGGACCGGCCAGCCCGCTACAGCGGCCACTGGCCGGTGAGCCGGCGGACACCCGTCGCGCCACCGCGGTCGACGGCCGCCTTCACGATCGCAAAGACCGCACCTTGCAGCGCCGCCGCGGCGAGGATCTCGCCCCAGCCGCGCTCTTCGTCGGTGACGTCCGGCGCGTCGTCATCACCGGAGAGCCCACGCCACAGTTGCTTGAACACGACGCCGGCGAGCGCCCCGGCCAGGAGGCCGAGCACGGTGCCGACCGGCTTGTACGCGAGCTTGGTGGCGTTCATCGACGCCTCCCACGCAGGATCAGCACCACCGCGATCACGGCGGCCGCCGCACCGAGCGCGAACCACGGTGCGGGACTCCGCCGGGCCTGGCGGACCGAGTCCCGCATCGCCTCGGCGCGGTGCGCGGCCGACCGGCGTACCCGGGCCGGCACGTCCGCCTTGGCCGCCAGCGCCTGGACCGTCTCGCCCAGCTCCGCCCGCGTCCGTTCGATCTCCGCACGCAGAGCCGCGGGATCCTGCCTCGCGTTGGCCCGCCCGGTTCCGGTCATCGCGTCATCCTTCCGGCCTACCGTCGCGCTCATTGCCGCGCCGGTCCCGCAGCGCTGCGGTCAGCGCCTGCACATCGGCCCGCACGCTCGCCGCAGCGCCGCTGGGCGCCGGAGGCGTCGCGCGTCGTACCTCCCGCCGCCCGATCAGGGCAAGCACACCGGCCGTGACGAAGAGCGCGACCGCGACGATCAACGCCGCGAGCCACCCGGGCAGCACCAGCGCGAGCGCCAGGGCCGCGGTGGCGATCAGCGCGCCGACGCCATACACGACCAGCACCCCGCCGCCGCCGAACAACCCCACGCCGATGCCCGCGTGTTTGCCCTTCTCGGTCAGTTCGGCGCGCGCCAGTGCGATCTCATCGCGGATGAGGCGGGAGATCTGTTCGCTGGCCCGTTGGACCAGCTCGGCCGTCGATTGCTCATCGGCCGCTGGCGGCACGGCCGGCCCTGTCTGACTGACGGACATGGCAGCTCCTTCCGCGTACCGGCTGTATGCCCAGCCGTCCGCGCGGTCAATCCGTCATACCATGATCGCGCGTCCGAAGGCCAGCCGGTGCGGGTTGCCCGATTCTCCGAACCCGTCGGCTCCGATAGCATCCCGGCGGGGTGATGGCGATGGACGGTCCCGGGCGCCCGCGGGTACCGCTGCGGGAACGGCGGACCGACCTCGCGTTCGTGGCGTTCTTCCTACTGAACGCGTCCTTCATCACGTACATCGTGGACATGGAGCAGCTGGTGATCGCCGACCCATCGCGGTTCGCGTACCCCGGGTGGCCGCCCGCGCCGCTCGTCGACCTCGTGCACTGGTACGGCGAGCACTACGATCCGCTACTCATCGCGCGGCCACCGTTCTGGGCGGATGACGATCTGGATCGACGTGCTGTTCTTCGGGCCCTACTACATCGCCGCGACGTACGCGTTCCTCCGTGGTCGCGACTGGATCCGGCCGCCCGCTCTGGTCTGGTCGGGCACGATGGCCGCGAACGTGCTGATCATCCTCATGGAGGAGCGGTACGGACGGTGGGCGGCGCCGCATTTCGGCCTCGTGCTCGCGCTCAACGCGCCGTGGCTGCTGATGCCCGTCGCGACGATCTGGCGGATGCGTCGGGAACACCCGTTCACCCGGGCGATTGCCCCGCCCGGGCAGCCGTCGGACGAGTCGGTGCCCGCGCCGGCGGCCGCGTGACCACGGCCGGCGCCGGCGAGTCGGCGTTCGCCGACCGGTACGGCCCGTGGGCGCTGGTGGCCGGGGCCTCGGAGGGCATCGGGGCGGCGTTCGCCACGAAGCTCGCCGCGCGCGGCCTCGATCTGGTGCTCGTAGCGCGCCGCCCGGAACCGCTGGCGGCGCTGGCCGCGCGGCTGCCCACCCGCGTGGTGACGGTCGCGGCCGATCTGTCCACGGAGGACGGCTTGACCGCGGTGGGCCACGCGACGGACGGAAAGCACGTCGGCCTGGTGGTGGCGAACGCGGCGTACTCCCCGATCGGCCCGTTCCTGACCGCGGACCCGGCGCGTTCGGTCCGCGCGCTCGACCTCAACTGCCGGGCGCCGCTCCTGCTCGCGCACCGCTACCTGCCCGCGATGGCTGCCCGCGGCCGCGGCGGGCTGATCATCATGTCGTCGCTCGCCGGCCAGCAGGGCTCGCCGGGCATCGCCACATACGCCGCGACGAAGGCGTTCGGCACGGTGCTCGCCGAGGGGTTGTGGGCCGAGCTTCGCCCGGCCGGAGTCGACGTGCTCGCCTGCCTGGCCGGCGCGGTGGCGACCCCGAACCTCGCGCAGGCCATGGCCACGCGGGCCCCCGGGACGGTCAGCCCGGAGGCGGTCGTCGTCGCCGCGCTGCGCGCGCTCGGGCGGCGGCCGCGGACCGTCCCGGGTGGAGTCTCGCGGCTCTCCGGCGCCATCATGTCGCGGCTGCTGCCCCGCCGGACCGCCATTCACGTCATCGCCCGTGCGTCGCGCGACCTGATAGATCAGACGCGGCGGTAACGCGCCTGGAGGAAGCAGAACACGCCGAACGCCGCGATGCCGGCCGCGACGACGGCGAGGAGCACGCGGCCGTAGGGTGCGGCGGCGAGCGTACGCAGGGCCGCGTCGAGCCCACGGGCCTTGCTCGGGTCGAACGTGGCCGCGGCGACCACGAGCAGCGCGCCCGCGATGCCGTACGCGACGCCCTTCGCGGCGTATCCGGCGACGCCCAGCCACCGAGCGGTCCGGCGTGTTGTTGGACCCATCCGACCGGTTTCCAGGTTCCGTTCGAACCGGCGCACCAGTCCGTAAATCGCCAGTCCGATGCCCAGCGCGGCGAGGGCGACCCCGGCCACCCCGACACCCCAGCGCCCGGCCGGCTCGGACATCACCGTCGAGCTCGTCGCCTGCTGCTTGCTGGCGGTGGACGGCTGCCCTCCGGCGCCCGCGATCACCCGGAACGCCAGCCAGGCGAGGTAGCCGTAGAAGATGGTGCGTCCGGCGGACGCGACCCGTTCCAGGACCCGCTCGGTGGCCCGGAGTGCCCGGTGGCCGACCATCGCCAGCAGCGCCTGCCATACCGCCATCGCCGCCAGGCCGACGCCGATCGCGCCGACCAGGAACCGGCCGGCCGGCTGGCCGGCCAGCGTGCGCAGCGCGCCCGACTGGTCGCCCTCCGCACCCGGCTTGCCGAACGCGATCCGCAGCGCCAACCACGCCACGAGGAGGTGCGTGACGCCGTACCCGACGAAGCCCGCCCGCGCCAGCCATTCGAGCGGCGCGCTCTGCTCGGTGCGGATCGCCGCGGCACGAGCCTGGTCGGTCGACGTCATGCCGATGGATGTCTCCCGTGGGAGACCGGCGCAAACCCGAGCCGCCAACGTCGAGATAGTCTTGCCCACCGGGAAGGGAGTGCCGCGTGCAGGTCGAGGTCCGCAACAACAGCGACGAGCAGCGCTTCGAGGCCTGGGTCGACGGTGCCCTGGTCGGCTTCGCCGAGTACCGGCGGCGCCCCGAGGCGGTGGTGTTCATTCACACCGAGGTCGACCCCGAGTATCAGGGGCACGGCGTGGCGGCGCAGCTGGCCGCGGGCGCGCTCGACCAGGTCCGCTCGGCCGGTGGCAAGATCATCGCCCAGTGCCCGTACATCGCGGCTTACCTCCGAAAGCACCCTGAGCAACAGGACCTCGTGCTCGCGGGCGGCGGGGCCGGGGGGTGACCGCAGGCCGGCGTACCGGATGGATCGCGGCCGGGGTGGTCGCCGCGGTGGCCGTGGCCGGGGCGACGCACGGGATCGGCTCCCGCACCGGATGGTTCGCCGACCCGACGGTCGGTGACGCGCGGCGCGTGGAGCTGCCGACGTCCGCGGTCCGCACGCTGGCCACCGGGCTGTCGGTGCCGTGGGGCGTGGCGTTCCTGCCCGACGGTACGGCGCTGGTGACCGAGCGGGACTCCCGGCGGCTGCTGTCGATTTCCTCGGACGGGAAGGTCACCGAGGTCGGCCGCATCGACGAGGCCCGCCCTGCCGGGGAGGGCGGCCTGCTGGGGGTTGCCGTCTCACCCACCTACGCCCAGGACCACTGGGTCTATGTCTACTACACCGCGGCCGAGGACAACCGGATCGCCCGGCTCCGACTCGGCGAGCGGCCGCAGCCGATCCTGACCGGCATCCCGAAGGCGGGCAACCACGACGGCGGCCGGCTCGCGTTCGGGCCGGACGGGATGCTGTACGCCGGCACCGGCGACGCCGGGGTGCGAAGCCGCGCACAGGACCGGAACAGCCTTGGCGGCAAGATCCTACGGATGACACCGGACGGCCGGCCGGCACCGGGCAACCCGTTCCCGGACTCGGTGGTGTACAGCTACGGGCATCGCAACGTGCAGGGACTGGCCTGGGACGCCGGCGGGCAGCTGTACGCGTCCGAGTTCGGGCAGAACACGTACGACGAGCTGAACCGCATCGAGCCCGGCCGCAACTACGGCTGGCCGGAGGTCGAGGGCGTGGGAGACGACAACCGCTTCGTCAACCCCGTCGCGACCTGGCGCACCGACGACGCGTCGCCGAGTGGCATCGCGATCGTCGGCCACGCGGTGTACATGGCCTGCCTGCGCGGTCAGCGGCTGTACCGGATCGGCACCGATGGCGGGGGCGCCGAGGCGCTGCTCGTCGGGGCGTACGGCCGGCTGCGGACCGTCGCCCGGGCGCCCGACGGGTCGCTGTGGGTGTTCACGTCCAATCGGGACGGTCGCGGCTCCCCCACCGCCGACGACGACCGGATCCTGCGCGTCACCCCATAGGTAGTAACGTGTGCGCGCGTGGACCTCGAGACAACTGGCCATCGGCTGGCCACCGGCCTCGTCCGCGTCGCCGTCGCCGTGCAGCGGTCCGAGGAACCCGACGCGGCCGGCCTCGAGCGCACGCTGACACAGCAGCAGGTGCTGCTCATGCTCAGCCGCCGCTTCGAGATCTACCAGCTGACCGAGCTCTCGGCCGACCTCGGCATGAACGCACAGACGACGCTCGCCGCGGTCTCCACCCTGGTCCGGGAGGGCTTGGTGGCGATGGACCCGTCGCCGTCGTACGCCCCGCAGGACGTCCGGGTCCGGCTCACCGCGCGCGGCCGCGAGCAGGCGCCGGAGCTGCTGCATTGGGCCGCCGATCTGCTGGCCGAGCTCGGCAATCTCGACGAGGCCGGCCAGCGTCAGCTGCTCGGCGTGGTGGTCGGCCAGATCCGGCAACTGCAGCAGACCGGCCAGATCCCGGTCACCCGGATGTGCGTCAACTGCCGGTTTTTCGAGGGGTACGCCCACCCCGGCACCGCGGAGCCGCACCACTGCTGGCTGGTCGACCTCCCGTTCGGGCACGCCCAGCTGCGGCTGCGCTGCCCCGAGCAGGAGCCGGCGGCGCTGCCACAGGCATAACCGCCTATGGCGCGGGGTACCTGGCCGCATGCGCGCTAAGCACGCGATGAGGTTCGCGCTGCACGGACCGCGGCTGCGGCAGATCGCGCGCCGGCACTTCGGCTGGCGTACGCTGCGGCCCAGCCAGCTCACCGCGATGCGCGCGCTGATGTCCGGCCGCGACGCCGTCGTGGTGCTGCCCACCGGCGCCGGGAAGTCCGCGGTCTACCAGGTGCCGGCGACGCTGCTGGCCGGCCCCACGGTCGTGATATCACCGCTGCTCGCGTTGCAGCAGGACCAGATCGCCGCGCTCAACGAGCGCGGCGACACGCGGCTGCGGGCGGTCCGAATCAGCTCGGCGGAGTCGCCGACGCGCCGGGCCGCGGCCCTCGCGGAGGTACGTGCCGGCGGCGCCCGCTTCCTGTTCACGACGCCGGAGCAGCTGACCGCGCCGGACCGCCTGGCCGCGGTCCGCGACCTCCGGCCGGCCCTGGTCGCGGTGGACGAGGCGCACTGCGTCTCGGCCTGGGGCCACGACTTTCGGCCCGACTACCTGGCGCTGGGCCACCTCATCGACGGCATCGGCCGGCCACCGGTCGTGGCGCTGACCGCCACCGCGTCGCCGCCGGTCCGGGAGGACATCGTCGACCGGCTGCGGCTGCGTGACCCGTGCGTCGTCGTCGCCGGTCTGGACCGGCGCAACCTGTTCCTGGAGGCGGCCAACTGCCCAACCGAGGAGTACCGCTGGCGGCGGCTACGTGCCCTGCTGGCCGAGGGCGAGCGCCCAGGCATCGTCTACGTACCGACCCGGCGGGCGGCCGACGACACGGCCGCCCGGCTGCGCGGCGAGGGCATCGACGCGCTGGCGTACCACGCGGGAATGGCGGCCGGCCTGCGGCACGACCGGCACGAGGAGTTCCTCGCCGACCGCATCCCCGTGATGGTCGCGACGTCGGCGTTCGGCATGGGCATCGACAAGCCCAACATCCGCTGGGTGGCGCACCTCGCGCTGCCCCAGTCGCCGGACAGCTACCTGCAGGAGATCGGCCGGGCCGGGCGGGACGGCCGCCCGGCGCGCGCCCTGCTGTTGTACCGCGCCGAGGATGTCGCCCTGCACCGGTACTTCAACGGCGGCGCGCCCGACGAGGCGGAGCTGCTGGCGGTAGCCGCGGCGCTGCGGGACGGTCCGCACAGCCGTGCCGCCTTGCGTCAACGCACCGGGCTGGGCGCCCGCAAGCTCGGCACGCTGCTCGGCCTGCTCGAACAGGTCGGCGCCGCCGCGGGCGGCGGACGCGGCCGCCTAGCCGCGCCGGCGTACGCCCCGGGGCCCGCCGACGCCGCGCGGGCCGCCGTCGCCGAGGCGTCGCGGTATCGCACCGTCCAGCGCTCGCGAACCGACATGATGCGGGTTTTCGCCGAGACCCGAAAGTGCCGCGGCCGGACGCTGCTCGCGTACTTCGGTGAACACCTGAGCCGTCCGTGTGGCCACTGCGACAACTGCCACGCCGGCGCGGGTGCGGCGTTGCCCACCGGAGCGGGCGCCAGGCCGTACCCGCTGCACAGCGGCGTACGGCACACCGAGTGGGGCGCCGGGTTGGTGCTGAGCCACGACGGCGACCGCATGACGGTGCTCTTCGACGAGGTGGGATACAAGACTCTGTCGGTGTCGGTCGTCCGCGCGCAGGGCCTGCTGGAAGCGGACGCCGAATGACGAACCGGAAGGAGCCCTGATGGCGTACCCGTCGGTCTTCACGGATGAGGAGTGGGGCCTGCTCGTTGGCCTCCCGCAGTCGGTCCTGACGGCCGCCGCGGCCGCCGAACCGGTCGGCCTGCGGCGCACGATCGCGGAGGGTGACGCCGGCCTGGCGGCGATCGCCGCCGGTCGCCAGTCGGCCAGCCCGCTGGTGGCGGCGGTGGCCGAGGAGGTGATCTCCCGCGTGGGCGACCCGGAGGAGGGCGAGCAGCTGTCCGTCATCCGGCCGGCGGAGCCGGCCGAGGCGGTCGCGTCCGCCCTGGATCGAGCCCGGGAGGCGGTGGCGCTGCTGGCCGACCGCGTGGGCGAGGGCGACGCCGGGGCGTACCGGTACTGGCTGGTCAGCATCGCCGACGAGGTCGTCGGCGCACCGCCGGCCGGCGCCCCGCCGGCGCCGGGCACCGACCCGGTCACCGAGCCCGAACGCAGGTTCCGGGACCAGCTGGCGACCGTGCTGGCGGAGTAGGCCTCGGTGGGAAACCGGTTGACCGCGGCGGCCGACGGCTGCCACCGTCTCGGGTATGCACCTGGAGCTTTCCGCGTTGGAGGCGGGCCTCGACGAGATACGTCGGTCGCCGCGGGACGAGGGCACGGTTGAGCTCATCGTGCGGCGGCCGGCGGACAACGAACGCGAGACGCTGGCCGAAGCGCGCCTCGACACCTCGGCCGGCCTGGTCGGGGACGTCTGGCTCGGCGAGGACGGCAACCCCACACGCCAGGTCACAGTCATGAACGCGCGGGTGGTGGCGCTGCTGGCCCGGTCGCGGGACCGATGGCCGCTCGCCGGCGACCAGCTCTACGTCGACCTCGACCTCAGCGGTGACAACCTTCCGGTCGGCGCGCGGGTCCAGGTCGGCTCGGCGGTTCTCGAGCTGACCGGACAGCCGCACCGGGGCTGCAAGAAGTTCGCGGCCCGGTTCGGGCTGGACGCGCTGCGGTTCGTGAACTCGGACTTCGGGTACGCACTGAACCTGCGCGGGGTCAACACCCGCGTCGTCCACGACGGCGTGGTCCGCCCCGGCGACCGGGTCCGCAAGCTGCTGCCGCGTCCCACTTTCTGACACGCTCTCCACCCGGCTAACCGTCGAGATGCCGGCCCACGTGCGGCGGGAGCGTCCCGAAGGCGGTCACCTCGGGCCTTCCGTCCCTGGCCTCCCACACGCCGCGGATCCAGCCGTCAACGACGAGCGTGGCGGAGATCCAGCCCTGCGGGCGTGAAACGTCGGCCTTGTGCCCGGCCGCGCCGACGTGGTCGAGCTGGCGGGTGCTCGCGACGACGTACGGGTCGAAGGCGGGCAGGAGCAGGACCGTCGGCTCACCCTTGGCTCGCGGGGCGGTCACGGCGTCCAGCTGGTCCTCCGGCACGGCGCCGGGTGTGCCCTCCACCTCGACGTGCGCCAACGCTCCGGCGGCGTCGAGTCGGGCGAACGACTTCTTGGCGAGCGCCGGCTTGAGGTCGAACCAGCGGGCGAACTCGTCCGGCGTCGCCGGGCCATAGGCGCCGAGGTACGCCACGGTCAGCGTGTCGATGGCCTGGTCGGTGTCGACCGGCTCCCATTTGCCGAGCCACGCGCGCGGCGCGACGAACGTAACGTTGCGGCCGCGGGGCGGCCCCGAGCAGATCAGGCCGCGGAACGCGGCCGGTTTGAGCAACGCCCCGAAGCCCTGGGTGAGTGGCTCTCGAAGGTCGGTGTGCCCAGTGGCGCCGATGATGGCGTCGGCCAGCTCCTCGCGGGTGAGCGGCTTGTCGGCGAGGACATCGGGCAGCGTCGCGAGGACGTCGGCCATCTGCGATGCGGTGACGCCGTAATACTTCAGCCACGAGCCGGTGGTCTCCCGGGTCCGGGTGGACATGGCGGCCACCCAGGTTGGCAAGTCGTCCGACGGCAGGAGATGCAGCGTGCCCCGGGCCGCCCAGGTCCGCACGAGCGCCCGCTTCGTGTACAGCAGCGCGTCCACCGTCGCCGCGGTGGTCGCGCCCTTCGTGCGGAGGTCGAGCGCGGCGACGGCCGAGGCGGCGACCTGCGCGTGCACGCCGCACAGACGGCGCGCGACGGCGACCGGGTCCCCGCCCTTCTCTCCGGCGAGGAACTGGCGGCGGATCCGCCACCACAGCACCTGGTCCCAGGACACCCTCCGTACGCCTGGCATACCTCAGGCTACGTCGGACATGGCCGGACTCGGACTCCGCATCACGCCGAACGCAGCAGCTCCAGGACGGCCTCCTCGGCGACGCGCCGCGTGGCGCCCCGGCCGATCCGCGCAACCGTGCCGTCCCGGTACAGGTCGAGCACCCGCGGATCCACATAGGACGCCCGCGCGATCGTCGGAGTACTGCCGAGCAGCTCCCTCGGCGGCCAGCTCGGTCGCGGCGAGCACGATGCCGCGCCTGCCCGGGTCGCTGCGCCGCAGTCTCACCTCGCCCGCACCCGCTCCGGCGCCGCCGCGAGGGCGGCATCCGCGGCGGCGAGGACGTCCGCCGCCGAGATGCGGAGCAGGGCCGGATCCGAGCGACCGCCCGGCCCCGGCCACAGCGCCACATGCCACGGCCGGTCCGGCGGCCCCCACAGGCGTGGCGGCATGGGCCCGAACAGAATCACGGACGGGACCTCGTACGCCGTGGCCAGGTGACCAACCCCGGTGTCGCCGCACACTACGAGCCGCGCGTGGGCCACCAGTGCGGCGAGGTCCGCGGCGTCGGTGCGCCCGGCGAGCAGCGCGCCGTCGTCGAGTCCCGCCGAGCGGGCGACCGCGGCGGCGAGCCCCTCCTCGTTGGCCGAGCCCGTCACCACCACCCGATGCCCGTCGGCCGCGAGCGCCCGGGCCACGTCGGCGAACCGTTCCGGCGGCCAGCGCCGCTCCCTTGCCTTTGCGCCCGGGTGCACGACGGTCGTCCCGGTCGGCACGTCCCGCGCGACCGGCACTCGCAGCCGCAGGTCGTACGGATCGACCCGAACGCCGTACCAGGCGACCAGCCGGCACCACCGGGCCACCTCGTGCTCCTCGAACGTCCACTCCGGACCGTCGCCGAATCCGGCCGCCGGGCAGGCGAACGCCAGCAGCCGGCTCGGCCGCGCGCTGGCCAGTAGCCGGTGCGACTGGGGACCGCGACCGTGCAGGTTGACCGCGAGGCGGGGCGGCGCCAGCGTCCACGGGCGCGGCGTCAGGTCGTCCACGGGGACCAGCCGGTCCACGGCGTCCGCCAGCTCCACCAGCGGCGCGAGCCAGGCGGGCGCGGCCAGCGCCAGCTCCTCGCGCGGGAACGCCCGCCGCAACCCGCGCAGGGCCGGTACGCCGGTCGCGAGATCCCCCACGCCGAGCGCGCGTAGCACGAGGATCACGGGTACGACGGCTCCCGCGCCGGGGTCACGACCAGCTCGCGGATCGCGCAGCCGGGAGGCTGGCCGAGCGCGAACAGCACCGCGGCGGCCACGTCCGCCGGGTCGTTGAGCATCGCATCCGCGCCCGGGCGGTACCGCTCCTCGCGGCCGTCGAAAAAGTTGGTACGCATCCCGCCCGGCAGCAGCAGCGTCACGCCGACCTCGCCGGCCAGCTCCGCGGCGAGCGCGCGGGTGAGCCCCACGACTCCGAACTTCGCGGCGCAGTACGCCGTCGCGTCCGAGAGCGCCCGCATGCCCAGCGTCGAGGCGACCGTGACGATGTGACCGTGGGAGCGTTCGAGGTACGGCAGGGCCGCGCGAATCACGGCCGCGGTGGCGAGCAGGTCGACGGCGACGACGCGCTCCCAGTCCGGTCGGGACACGTCGGCGAGCCGGCCGGGCACGTCTACGCCGGCGGCGGTGACGACGGCGTCCAGGCCGCCGACCTCCTCCGCCAGCTGTCGGGTGGCCGCCTCGGCCGACCGGGTGTCGGCGAGATCGACGAGCACGTACGGCACGTCCGCGGTGGGTGGGACGCGGTCGAGGACGCAGGGCCGGCGGCCGGCCTTGGCGGCGGCCTCGACAACCGCGGCACCTAGGCCGCCCGAGCCGCCCGAGACCAGCATGGACGTAGACACGATCAGGCTCCCCTCTCGTGGGTTCCGTTGCGGGCCGCCGCGATCATGCTGGTAGTGGATCTGCCGGCGAGGTACGGCACGATCACCGTCTGCCCACCCCAGCGGCGCACGAGGTCGGCCTCCGGTAGGTCCGTCCCCTCCGCGCCCGCGTAGTCGCCGCCCTTGACCCAGATGTCTGGCCGCAACCGGTCGAGAACGGCGCCCGGGGTGGGCTCGTCGAAGACCGCGACGGCGTCGACACAGCCGAGCGCGGCGAGCAGCCCGGCCCGGTCCTCCTGCCGCACCAGCGGCCGGTCCGGACCCTTCAGCGTGGTCACGCTCGCGTCCGAGTTGAGGCACACGACCAGGCAGTCACCCAGGCGCCGAGCGGCCCGCAGCGTCGCGAGGTGGCCGGCGTGCAGCAGATCGAAGCAGCCGCCGGTGGCCACCACGGTGCCGCCGCGGGCGCGCACGTCGGCCACTAGCGCGCCGGCCGCCTCCACGCCGATGCGGAGTTCCTCGGCGGGCGCCGCCGCCTCGGCCGACCAGCTCGCGGCCCCGCCCGCCCGGAGGTACCGGGCGGCCTCGACGACGGCCGACTGCACGGCCTCGGACACGAGCGCGCCGTCCGCGAGCGCGAGCGCCGCGGCGGATGCGAACGCGTCGCCGGCGCCGCAGGTGTCACCGTCGATGTGCTCGGGCACCGAGACGACCAGCGGGCTGAGGCCGGCGTGGCAGAGGAGTGCGCCGTCCCGGCCGAGGGTGACCGCGACCGCTCCGGCCCGCCACCGGTGGCGCAGGTCGTCGGCCGCCCGCGCGGTCCACCGAAGTCGGGGACCATCGCCCCGCCCATCCACCAGCTCGCGCAGCTCGGCCTCGTTGGGCGTGACCAGGCGCGCTCCGGCGACCGCGGCCGGTCCGCGGGGATGCGGGTCCCATACCAGCGGCGCCGCGGCTCCACCGAGCGCCTCCCGTACGCCGCGCGAGCGTGCCACGCCGTGTCCGTAGTCGCTGACGAGGATGGCCGCGGCGTCGGTGAGCGCGTCCAGCGCGGCCGTCGGCACGCCGGCGTCGGGGTCTCCGCCCCCGCCCCGGTCGAGGCGCAGCAGCACTCGGCCGCCCGCCCGCAGCCGGACCTTCTCCGTGGTGGCGCCGGACTTCGGCACCGCGTGCACCGACACCCCGGCCTCGGCGAGCAGACGGCTCAGCCGGGTTCCGCCGGCGTCGTCGGCGAGTGCGGTGATCAGAATGACCTCCCGGCCCGACCGGGCGGCGAGCGCCGCGGCCAACCCGGCGCCGCCCGGTCGGTCAACGGTGGACTCCTCGTCGAGCACGGGGGCGGGAGCGTCCGGGCAGAGGCGGCCGACCGAGCCATCGACGTCGCGGTCCAGCAGGGCGTCGCCGACCACGACCAGCGGGCCGGTGGACCGGCGCGGCGTCACGTCGGCTCCCCGACCGTCACCGGCGCGGCCGCGCCGTTGACCCGATCTGGCGGCCACCCGGTCACCCGCGGCAGCGTCCGTTCCAGGTACTCGCACAGCACGTGCACCGCGACCAGATGCAGCTCCTGCACGACCTGGTTGTCCGGCGACGGCACGGCGAGCACCTCGGCGCTGCGCTGGGCGAGCGGGTTGGGCACCGGCCCGGTGAACGCCCAGCACCGCAGCCCACCTTCGCCGCCCGCCGCCGCAGCGGCGAGCAGGTTGCGGCTGCGCCCGCTCGTCGACAGCAACAGCAGCACGTCGCCCGGGCGGCCATGCGCCCGCACCTGGCGCGCGAACAGGTCCTCGTACCCGTAGTCGTTGCTCAGCGCGGTGACCACCGCGCGGTCGGTGCACAGCGCGATCGCGGACAACGGCGGCCGGTCATCGCGCAGCTTGCCGACCAGCTCGGCGGCCAGGTGCTGGGCCTGTTCGGCGCTACCCCCGTTCCCCGCGATCAGCAACCGTCCGCCGCGGCCGAGCACCCACGCGAGCTCCGAACCAAGCCGCGCCAGCTGAGCGGCCGCGGCCCGAAACGGGATCAGCGCGGCGCCGAGCGCCTCGACGTGCGCGTCGAGCACCGCCGTCGCGTCGCTCGTCATCACGCAACCGCCGGATTCGGCCGGCGCAGCAGGCCAACGGACGCGTAGAGCGAGTTCAGCTGGGCGGCGCAGCGGCGCCAGGAGTACACCTGCCGGGCCCGGTCGAGCGCGGCCGTCGCGTAGGCCAGTCGGCGCATCGGGTCGCCGAGCAGGCGGCGCAGGACGGTGCCGAGCGCCCGCGGGTCGCGGGGCCGGACGAGGTCGCCGGTGAGCCCGTCCACGACGGTGTCGGTCAGCCCGCCCACGGCCGTCGCCACGACCGGCACGCCGCACGCCATCGCCTCGAGCGGCGTGAGCCCGAACGGCTCATACCACGGCGAGCAGGCGAGCACGTCGGCCGACCGGTACCAGCGCGGCATCTCCTCGCGCGGAACGCCGCCGACCAGGCGGAGCCGGTCCGAGACCTTGCATCGGTCCGCGAGAGCCCGCAGCTTGCACGCGACCGGGTCACTGGCCAGCTCCTCGGCCGGCGGGCCGCCGACGACGACGCATTCGGCCCGGGGCACGACGCGCATGGCCTTGATCAGGTCGGTGAAGCCCTTGCGTTCGACCATGCGGCCAACCGACAGGATGCGCGGTCGACTGGGGTCGCGCGGCGCGGCCGGCCCGGCCGGTGTGAACCTGTCCAGGTCCACACCGGAGGGTATGACCGCGATCCGGGTACGCGGCACGCCCAGCCGGATCAGCTCGCCGACCTCGTCCTGGCACTGCGCGACGACCTGGTCGACCGCGCGGCCGAGTGCCCGCTCGTAGCCGATCCGGCCGGGCGGGCTCGTGTCCGCCGAGCCCTGGTGGCGGCGCTTTACCGAGCCGAGCGCGTGATAGGTCTGTACCACCGGGAGGTCGAGCCGTCGGGCCGCCGTCACCGCGGCGAGGCCGCTCATCCAGAAGTGGGCGTGCGCCACGTCCGGCGCCCAGCTCCCGGTCCGCCACTGCTCCGCGAGCCACCGCCCGAAGTCCTTCATGTACGGCAGCAGTGAGTCCTTGGGTATCGGTTGCGGCGGCCCGGCGGGCACGTGCACGACCTGGACCTCGCCCATCGGCATCACGTCGGGTGCCTCGGTGTCGTCGCGGCGGGTGTACACCCGCACCTCGTGGCCCAGCTGGGCGAGCGCGGTCGAGAGCTCGGCAACGTGGGCGTTCTGGCCGCCGGCGTCCACCCCGCCGAGCGTGGCCAGTGGGCTCGCGTGCTCCGAGATCATGGCAATGCGCATGTTTCCTCCTCCAGCAGGCGATCCCAGTCGGCGAGAAACCGATCGAGCCCGTACCGCGTCAGCGCGGCGTGCCGGCCCCGCTCCCCCAGGCGGCGCGCCGCGTCCGGCTCCTCTAGTACCCAGTGGACTGCCTCCACGAGCGTGCCAACCTGGGTGGCCAGCACCCCGGCGTCCGACGGGACCGCGGCCACCGCCTCCGTCGTCGCCAGGGCCAGCACCGGCATGCCCATCGCCATCGCCTCGATCAACGTGAGGCCCAGCGAGGTCCAGCGGAACGGATGCAGGTACGCCCGTCGCCGGCTCAGCTCGCGGTGCATGTCGGCCTGCGGGGGGTCGTCCAGGACGGACAGTCGATCCCGGCCGAGCCCTAGCCGGCCGGGCAGGCCGGCCACGCCGATGCCGTACACGTCGAGCGGGGCGGCCGCGACGAAGCGCGGCAGCAGATCCGTGCCGGCGACCCGCCACCGGCGAACCGGCTCATTGATGGCGGCCGCGAGCCGCGGCAGTTCGCCGGTGTATCGCGCGGACGGCTCCGGAACGCCGTGCTCGATGACGGTGGTCCGGGTGTGCCCGCAGTCCCAGAACAGCGCGTTGAAGTGCGTGACATGCGCGATCATCAGGTCGTCGCGGTCGGCGAACGGATGACGGGTGTTCGGCACGTCGCCGCGCGGCGTGTTGTGTTCGACGTAGACGGCCGGGAGATCCCGGCCGATGCGACGTCCCAGCCAGCGGCCGGCGAGCTCGAGCTCCTCCGGTCTCTGCAAGATCACCACGTCCACGTCTTCGCGGGCGAGCCGCTCGGGGGACACCTCCTCGACCGTCCCCGGCCATGCGTAGGTGCGCGCCCGCCCCCGGCCGTAGGGCCCCCGGTCGGGGGTCACCGGCACGAGGTACCGATGCTTGCCCTGCACCAGAGCCGTGGTCCAGGAACCGTGTACGTGCCAGAGCAGCAGGTTCACCGGGCCGCTCCCGGCACGGTCGGCACGATCGCCGCCGCCCACTCCGACGCCGGACGGCGCCGGAGCAGACGGACGGCCGCCACCACGCTCTGCGGCGTGATCCCGGTCAGGCAGGGATGCCCGGGCACCGGGCAGGTGGTGGCCCGGGTGTTCCGGCAGGCCTCGGCGGCCGGACCGAGGCGGACCCAGGGCACCCGGTACGGCCCCCACTGTCCGAAGGGGACGGTGGGGGCGAAGAGGCTGACCACCGGCGTACCGACGGCCGCGGCCAGGTGTGCCGGCCCGGTATTGCCGGCGACGACGACCCCGGCGCTGGAGATCAGGCCGGCGAGCTGTGGCAGGTCGGTGCGCCCACCAAGGTCGAGGGCGACGTCGCGGGCGACGGCCGCGGTCAGGCTGCGTTCGGTCGGGCCGCCCGTCACGACCACCCGATGCCCGTCCGCCGCGAGTGCGTCCACCATCTCCGCACACCGCTCCGGCGGGCAGGCTCGCGCCGGAACGCTCGCGCCCGGATGCATGACCACGTACCCCGGCTTGCCAAGGCCGTCCATGGCGAGGCGGGCGGCGCCGTCCGCGACCATGTCGTCCCGCAGCCGCAGCGCCAGGTCGTCTGGTGCCCGGTACCCGGCCGCGACAGCCAACGAAAGGGCGCGCTCGGCCTCCGGGAGACCCATCGGTACGCGGTGGCGCAGGTCGAGCAGCGATCCGGGGTAGTCGTCGCTGATCGCGCAGACGCGCTGAACTCGTGCCATGCGGAGCAGGAGCGCGAGCGGCAGCGGCGACTGGTGGAACGAGGTAAAGATGATCGCCTCGTCGGCACCTACCGCGGCGAGCCGCTCGACGAGCTCGTGCATCTCGGCCGGGTCCGGCGCGTCGGGCCGAGGGTCGATCCACGGCAGTGGCCACTCGATGATCTCGTCGACGCCGGGGAGGAGCCGGGCGGCGGCGCGTCCGCGGGGACCGCAAAGCAGCACCACCCGCTCGGCGCCCGCCGCGACGGCCCGGATGGCGGGGCCGGCGAGCAGGACGTCGCCGGCCGCGTCGGTGCGGGCCACGAGCACGCAGCCGGGTCGGCGTCCGCCGCCGTTCGGCGTGATGAGCCGCTGCCGGCGCAGGATCAGGTCCACCGCGCCAGTCAGGTCACCGGCGACGGCGGGTGCCGCCGCGATCTCCTCGGCACGGGTGACCCGGGTGGGCACGAGCACGCCGAACGCCCCGGCCGCACCGGCCGCGACCATGTCTCGTCCTATGTCGCCGACGACGGCGCAGCGTTCGGGCGTGGTCCCGAGCGCCGCCGCGGCGGCGTACACGAGGCCGGGCTCCGGCTTGCGGCAGCGGCAGCCCGCGGTCTCGTCGTGCGGGCAGATCTGCCAGGTGTCGAAAGGCCCGAGCAGCTGCTCGATCCGGTGCTGGACGCGGGCGAGGTCGGCCTCGGTGAACCGGCCGCGGGCCAACCCGGACTGGTTGCTGATCACTCCGACGCGTAACCCGGCGGCGCGCAGGCGGTCGAGTGCCCGACGGGCCCCGGGAACGGCGCGCACCGCGTCCGGGTCGCCGTTGTACGGCACATCCACGACGAGCGTCCCGTCGCGGTCGAACAGGACGGCATCGAAGATCGGGTTTCCGCCGTTTCGCACGCGCTCCGGGTTCCCGGGGCCGGGGGAAGTAAACATCATCCGGATCTTGGTACGGGTCGGGCGCCGCGCCACGCCAACCACCCTCGCAGCCAGCACGCACAGGCCATCGGCGGGATCAGCACGCTCGTGACCGCCGCCGTCAGCACCTCAGATCCGTCCCGCGGCCCGGGCCGGATGCGCGCGTAGGCGAACTCGGCTGTCGCGGCCAGCCATCCGGCCGCGGCGACGCCCGCGGCGTACCGTCGCGGCCTGCGACGGCGGCCGGGCCGCGCCGCGGTGGCCCCGCAGACCACGGCCGCGGCGCCGGCGATGGTCGCCAGGGCGTGCCGGGGGCGTCGCCCGGGCGGCACGTCGACGATCCGTCGCCAGCGGCCGCCGTACAGGTGTCTCAACAGCGCGTCGTCGGCGTTGCCTCGCTGGGCGCGCAGGCTGACCCACGGGCCCTCGGCTCGCACCGGATGCGTGACCCACCGATGGCCGACAACCAGCCGCCAGCCCGCGCACGTCATCCGGTGGGCAAGTTCGGCATCCTCGCGGTACGCCCGCGGAAACCGCTCGTCAAAGCCGCCGACGGCGGCCAACGCCTCCCGTCGGTACGCCATGTCCGCCGTGAGCCACTTGCCGCGGCTGAGCGCGTGCGTGGTGCGCTCCCAGTCCGTGGGTCGGCGGCCGGCCGGCAGCGGCACCCGGATCCTGCCCTGGACGCCGCCGACGTCCGCCGGCACGTCCAGGTCGGCCTCGAGGCGGCGCAGCCAATCCGCGTCCGGCACCACGTCGTCGTCCAGGAACACCACCCACGGATGCCGCGCGGCGCGCCAGCCGACGTTGCGTGCCGCCGCCGGCCCCGCACCGCGGCCGGTCAGCACCCTGGCTGGCGACCGCCCGGTCGGCAACGGCCCGGTCGGTTTTCGCCGATCGTCGACGACGAGCACCTCCACTCCGCCTGGTGAGCCGAGCACGGCGAGTACGCCGGCCAGGCTCGGCCGGCCGACGGTCGGGATGACCACGCTGACGTTCACGGCGCGAACGCGGTGCGCCGGTGCACCGCGAACGGGCCGATCGCCAGCAGGTCGACCGGGGCGGATCCAAACAGCTCCATGGCCTCGCGCGGGGTGTCCACCATGGGCCGCCCGGCGGTGTTCAGGGACGTGTTGACCACGACGGGCAGCCCGGTGCGCCGCTCGAACTCGGCAAGCAGCTCCGCCACCAGCGGCTCGTCGCCCGCGGCCACCGTCTGCAGCCGCGCGGTGCCGTCCACGTGCACGACGGCCGGGATCCGGTCGCGCCACTCCGGCCGCACCCGGTGCACGAACAGCATGTACGGGCTGGGCAACCGCCCCTCGAACAGCTCGCCGGCCCGGTCGGCCCGTACCATCGGGGCGACCGGCCGGAACTGCTCGCGCCCCTTGACGTCATTGAGCCGGGCCGTCGTGGTTGGGTTGCCCGGATGGGCGAGCAGCGAGCGCCGGCCCAGGGCGCGCGGCCCGTACTCGCTCCGGCCTTGATACCAGGCGACCAGGCCATCAGCGGCCAGCACCGACGCGGCCTCGACCGCGATCGAGGCCGGCCGCTGATAGGGCAGCCGGGCCCGACGCAGCTCGGCCTCGATCTGCTCGTCGGTGAAGCCCCGGCCGAGATCGGCCCCCGGCATCGGCGCCACGGCGTCGCCACCCGTGCGGGCGACGTGCAGCGCGGCGCCGAGCGCCGTGCCGGCGTCACCGGCCGCGGGCTGCACCCACACCCGCTCGTACGGCCCCTGTGCGGCGAGCCGCGCGTTGGCGACGCAGTTCAGCGCGACGCCACCGGCCATGGTGAGCGCCCGTGGCCCGCCGGCCGCCTCGTGCAGCCACCCGGCGAGGATCAGCAGCACCTCCTCCAGCCGGACCTGCACGCTGGCGGCCAGATCGGCATGTTCGGGGTCCACCTCTAGGTCCGGTCGTCGCGGCTTCGCCAGCGCGGACCAGTCGATGCGCTCGACCGTGAAGCCCGGGCCGTCGGACCGGATCAGCTCCCGCATCAGGGGCAGGAGCCGGGGCGTCCCGTGCGACGCCAGGGCCATCACCTTGTACTCGTCGCTGGAGCGCAGGAAGCCGAGGTGCTCGGTGAGCTCCTCGTACACCAGGCCCAGCGAGTGCGGCAGCGCCTGTGCGTACAGCGGCTCGAGCTCGCCGCCGCGGTACACGCCGGCGAGGTGGCTGGCCGCCTCGCCCCGCCCGTCCAGGACGAGCACCGCGCACTCGCCGTGCCCGTCCTCCGCCGGGGCGGCCAGTCCAGCCGACGCCGCGTGCGCGACGTGGTGCGGAACGAACCGCACCAGATCCGGGTCCAGCCCCGGCAGCGCCTCGGCGAGGAACGCCGGCGCGCGGCGGGCGTACTCGACCCGCAGCCAGTCCCACGGGTCGTGCAGGCCCAGCTCGTCCGCCGGGCGGCACAGCTCCGGATCGAACGAGTACGCCACCGCGTCCAGGTCGTCCGGCGTCAGCCCCGCCTGGTCGAGGCACCACGCGGCCGAGCGTTCCGGCAGCTCCCACGCCGCGAACGGCACCGGGCGCTTGCCATGCTTGCGCCGGCTGAACCGCTCCTCCTCGGCGGCGGCCACGACCCGTCCGTCGACGACCAGGGCCGCCGCCGGGTCGTGGAACACCGCGTTGATCCCAAGAACCCGCATGGCCCGCTCTTACCCGCGGTCGCGCCGGGTAACCGGTGGCTAAGCACCGGTTACCGCTGTACGGAGCTGCATCTTCGCAGGCGGCGCCCGAGCGAAGGGCGCTCATTTATCTGTACTAGCCGAGGTGCCCTGACCGTCGACTGTGGAGTACGGCTTGCCCCAGGGCGTACCCTCCGCACGAAGGTACAGATGGCGCGAAGCGCGCGATGTGGACTATCGCGACTGATTGGTCGCTGGCGAAGCTCGGGGTCCAAATTGAAGCGGGGCCGGCGGATGTTCCAGCATCCTGTGCTCCGGCCCCTTGACGGGGAGGAGCCCCGCCCACGGGCACATTACCGCCCCTACCCCCCTCGAACCCGCCCCCAGTCGGCGTCGAGCGCCTACAAGGCGTAGTGGCACGCATCCAGGGCAGCCTCGACTTTGGCATGCCCGGGGTCAGGGCTACGTCAATGCGGGTGAGGCCGCAGTTCGCGACATCGACGCCGCGTTCCGCGAACTGCAACACGTTGACGCTGCCCTGCTCGATGAGCTGCGCCGCGACGAAGACCAGCGCGCCCGGCAACTCCGCCGGTTCCTAACCGAGCCAGACACCGAAGAGGAGTAACAAATGCCAGTCAAGACGAAGGCCGCCGAGGCCACAAAGGACTACAGCGAGATGACGGTCGCGGCGCTGCGCAAGCTGCTCGCCCACCGCAACTTGTCGGCGCCGTCCGAGGCGACGAAGACCGAGCTGGTCGCAGTTTGGGACGCCGCGATGATGCCCTACAAGCCGCGCACCTCTAGGGGTTTGTGGGAGGAGAAGGTGCTGGCGTTCCTGGCGTCGAAGCCAGACGAGGCGTTCAGGGCCGTCGAGATCAAGAAGGCGGTTGAGTCGCCGCACGGATGCAGCAACCTTTTGTACCGGTTGCACGAGGCGAACAAGGTCACCTCGCATCAACGCGAGGAGGGCGGCGGTTACCTTTGGCGGCATCGGCCCCAGCGCGCCGCTGCGAAGAAGGCTGTGCCTGAGGTGAAGGAAGCGTAATGGTCAACTGGGAGCAGCTCGGCGCCTGCCCGGTGTGCAATGCAGCCGCAGGCGAGCCGTGCCGCGACCTCAGGTTCCGTGGCCGAAGGGCATACGCGGAGTGGCCGCATAAGGGCAGGCCGCGCCGACAAGTCAGGTAGTTAGCTGTGAAGGTTGGGCCCCGATCACCCCCCTCGATGTGATCGGGCCGAACCCTATTTCGGAGGATCAGTTCGCGGGGGTGTCGGAGATCAGGCACACCGCCCTCGCACCCGGCCGAAAGATCAAATACTACTTCGATGTCGGGTACCGGTACCTGAACTCCGACCACCCGCTCACCTACAACGTCAAGGTCGGCGCAGATGGCCCCCACGGACGGTTTGAACTGGCGTACCCGATCAACCTGGGAGATCTCAAGGGCACGTTGGCCGCCGACCTCGGCAACATCATCGACATCGTTAAGGCGATCAAGGAACTCAACGCGGCGACCCCGCGCCTTGACAGGTGTTCGAACGTATATGTCAAAGGCATGTGGGAAGCACACGGCACGAGCGGGAATGGAGGGTGGCACGCGCCGCCTACCTCGCCGCCGTCCACCGGCTGCGGGATGCAGCTCGGGCGTGGAACGCCGCGTCAGTGCCGTTCGAGCCCAACCAACATGGCGGCCTCGCGCCGTGGAGCCGAACTGACCCGGGTCATTCACGTCCTCACCAGCGAGCTACACCGCAGGGTGATCGGCGACCGAACGCAGTAACCGCTCAACGCCGATTTCGACCGTTCGGCTCACAGGCTCTGCTCGGCGCGGCCAAACTGATGGAGGAGACAGATCCGGACCACGGGGGTCAACATGGCAGCATCCGACAAACTGGCCGAGCTTGCGCAGCGGGCAAAGATCGCCGAAGACCGCGCCGCCGCCGCCAAGACCCAGGCCCGCGCCGACGTCGAGGCCCAAGTCGCCAAGACACGCGACGCCGCACAGGAGAAGGCAGACGAGCTGCAGGCCCAGACCGCCAAGGCGGCGACTGGTGCCCAGCAGTGGTGGAGCGACGTCCAGCGCACGTGGTCGGGGCACGTCGCCCGGCTTCGCGGCGATATGGAGAGCAAGAAAGCCGAGATGGACGTCAAGAAGGCCGAACGCCGCGCCGACTCGGCCGAGGACGACGCCGTCGCCGCCGTCGACTTTGCCGAAGCCGCCCTCGAAGAGGCCGAATACGCGGTCCTCTACGCCACCCTCACCCGAATGGACGCCGACGCGGCAGCGACAAAGTAGGTCCACGGCATCAGCACCCACCACCAAAGGCGTCGCGCCAAGATCGAACAGATACAAACGCGGCAGGGACGAAGCAGGCGCTCGCCGACGCCTGGCAGGCCGTGGTCAGCAAGCGGCAGGAGTACCAGAGCGTTTCCCGTCGACTGTTTAGTCGAGGCGCAATTAATCCTGATAGCCGGTGGTTACGACCGGAGCGGTCCTGGGTACCGGAGCCGCGTGGCCGTGACTGAGCAGGTCGTGGTGGTGACTGGTGCCAGCGCCGGCGTGGGGCGAGCCGTCGCCACGGCGTACGCCCGGCGGGGCGCCCGGCTCGGTCTGCTGGCCCGCGGCGCGGCGGGGCTCGCCGCCGCCGAACGGGACTGCCGAGCCTTCGGCGCCGCCGACGTGCTCGCGGTCGAGTGTGACGTATCCGATCCGGCCGCGGTCGACGCCGCGGCTGCGCGCGTCGTCGCCACCCTCGGCCCACCGGACGTGTGGGTGAACAACGCCATGGTGTCCGTCTTCGCCCCGGCGTGGGATATCGCTCCGGCGGAGTACCGGCGGGTCGCGGAGGTGAATTACCTCGGCACGGTCAACGGCACGCTCGCCGCGCTACGCACCATGCGCCCCCGACGGCACGGCACGATCGTGCAGGTCGGCTCCGCGCTGGCGTACCGCGGGATTCCGCTGCAGGCGCCGTACTGCGCCTCCAAGCACGCGGTGCAGGGGTTCGTCGACTCGTTGCGTGCGGAGCTGCTGCACGACTGTCCGGGGGTACGCGTCACGATGGTGCAGCTGCCTGCCGTGAACACGCCGCAGTTCTCCTGGGTGCGCACGCGACTGCCCCGCCATCCGCAGCCGGTACCGCCGATCGTGCAACCGGAGGTCGCCGCCGACGCCATCGTCTGGGCCGGCGCCCACGCGCCCCGTGAGCTGAACGTCGGCTGGCCGACGCTGGGCACCCGGCTCGCGAACGCGATCGCGCCCGGCCTGCTGGACCGCTACCTCGCTCGCACGGGCTACGCCGCGCAGCAGACCGGAGAGCCGGTCGACCCGCGGACCCGGCAGGACAACGTGGACAAGCCGCTGGACGCGGAACGGGACTTCGGTGCGCACGGCGTGTTCGACGACCGCTCGAGCGACCGCTCGGTCGCGGTCTGGGCGGTGACCCACAAGCCTCTGGTCACGGCGGTCGCCCTCGCGAGCGCGGGCGCGGCCTGGGTCGCTCTCAGCGGTAGACCGCGCGGTGCGCCGCGCGGATTGCGACGGCGTACGCCCGACCGGTGATGGGCCGATCGCGCGCCAGGGCGGCACGGGCCGCGTTCGCGCCGGGTGCTCCGTGCACCGCCCCGCCCGGGTGCGCGGACGCGCTGGCGAGGTAGAGCCGGTCGATCGGCGTGTCCGGCCGCCCAAGGCCCGGCACCGGACGCAGGAAGAGCTGCTGGTACGCCGCGGCGGTGCCGCCGCCGATCGCCCCGCCCACCAGGTTCGCGTTCTCCGCCTCCAGGTCGGCCGGGCCGGCGACGTGCCGGCCGCGGACCAGCCGGCCGAACCCGGGGGCGTGCTGCTCGAGTGCCGCCTCCATCCGGGCGACGTGCGCCGCCACCTCCTCGCCCGTCCACCGCTGCCGTCGGGGCAGATGGGTGTACGCCCACAGGCACTCGGTGCCGCCCGGGGACCGGCTCGGGTCGGCCGTGGTCATCTGGCCGACGAGCAGGAACGGCTCGGACGGGATCTCGCCGGTGGCGAGTGCGGCGCCGTACCGGGTCAGCGCGTCCACATCGCCGCCGAGATGGACCGTGCCGGCACCGGCGGCGGCCCGGTTCTGCCACGGCACCGGCCCCGCGAGCGCCCAGTCCACCTTCAGGGTGGCCCCGTCCCAGCGGAAGTGCTTGAGGTCCTCGACCAACCGCGGCGGCAGCAGGTCGGCACCGATGAGGTCTAGGTAGAGCGCTGGCGCGGGCACGTCCGCGAGCACCGCGCGGCGCGCCCACCAGGCCCGCCCGGCCGCCGTCCCGCACCCGACGGCCCGCCCGGAGGCGATCGCGACCCGGTTCACCGATACGCCGTACTCGATCCTTCCGCCCCTCGACCGTAGCCGCGCCACGAGCGCATTGGTGAGTCGCTGGGCGCCCCCGGCCGGGACCGGGAAGCCGTGCTGCTGGCCGAGCATCGCCAGCAGCCAGCCGTATATGCCGCTGCCGGCGTCCGCGGGCGAGAGGTCGGTATGCAGGGCGCACCCGGCCAGGAGCAGCCGGGCCCCCTCGCCGGCGAACAGCTCGTCGCCGAGGGCACGCGCCGGGAGCACGAACCGTCGGGCGAGCCGTAGCGCACTGCCGGTGCCGGCTCGGCGAATCAGGTCGAGCCCCGCCCGGAGGGGCGGGAACGGCGTGAACAGCCCGTCCAGCAGCCGGTCGGAGACGGCACGCCAGTCCCGGTACGCCGACAGCCAGCGCTCTCCGTCGCCCGCGGCGAACTCGTCCATCGAGTCGGCCGTCCGCCGTGGATCGAGATTGAGCACCGCCGCTCGTCCGTCCGGCAGCAGGTGGGCCAGTACGTCCGGGGCGTGCCGCCAGCGCAGCCCGTGCTCATGCAGCCGCAGCCGGCGCAGCACCGGCGACGCGGCGGCGAGCGGGTAGAACGCGCTGCACAGGTCGCTGAGGTAGCCGGGCGCCGTCACCTCGGCTGAGCGGACCGCGCCCCCGGGAGTGGTGTTCGCCTCGAGCACGAGGACGTCCCAGCCGGCGTCGGCGAGCAGGTTCGCGGCCACGAGGCCGTTGTGTCCTGCCCCGACGACGACGGCGTCGGTGCCGTCGGTTGGCCGCATGGCGTACCCCTAGAAGGTTCGCTGATACAGCGCGCAGCCGCGGCAGACGTCGGGCGGGTCCTCGCCGGCCAGGCGGCGCCGAAACTCACGGTACGCGTCGCCGTACCAGATCTGCGGAAATGTCTGGTTGTCGAGCCGACCCAGCGAGATTCGGTCGTCGCCCATCACCATGCAGCATGGCTGCACGACGCCGGCGCTCGTCACGTACGCCGCATCCCAGGGCCAGGTGCAGCCGGGCGCGTCCACCTCGGTGTCCGCGTCGTCCGGGCGGAGGCGTGGCAGGCGCACGAGTAGCCCCCGCTCGCGAGCCGCGTCGCGGGCATCGGCGAACGCATGCTCCGCGGCGGTGAGGTCGGCCCCGGTCCACAGCGCCTCCCCGGCGGTGAAGTCGCGAATCTCGCGATACCGACCAGAGGGGTCGGCGTCGGAGAACGTGTGCGCCAGGTTCTGGACCCGCAGTTCGTTGACCCCGATGTCCGCCAGCAGGCGCACGAGGTCCGGCAGCTCAGCCACGTTGCGGCGCATGGCGACGAACACGACGCGGATCCACGGCGTGTCGCTGTTGGCGTCACACTTGGCCGACACCAGACCGGCGAGGTTTCGGACCACGACGTCGAGGTTGGCGCCGTCGCGGATGCCCTCGTACGTCTCGGCGGTCGCCCCGTCGAGAGAGACGTGCAGCCAGTTCACGCCGGTCGCGACCAGCTCGTCCGCGCGCCGGCGGGTCAGCAGCGTGGCGTTCGAGTTGAAGCCGACCGTGATGCCGCGCGACGTGGCGTACCGCAGCATGTCGAGCAGGTGCGGGGCGAGCAGCGGCTCGCCGAGACCCTGCAGCGTGAGACGCCGCAGCGGCGGCACCTCCTCGACCAGTCGCCGGAACAGCTCCGGGGCCATCGCACCAGCAAGCTTGTTCACCGGCGGCCGGTAGCGGACGAGGCACATCGCGCACCGCAGGTTGCAGGCGGAGGTGATCTCGAGCTGAAGGTGAGCAGGCAGTGGCGGGTCGAGGCGGACTGCGCGGAACGGCTCGACCATGCGGCTGCGGTACCCGGGCCCGACCGGGTGAAACGCCTACCGCTTGGTCCGGCGCCGGGCCCGATCGGTGCTCCGGTCGTTGGCCTTCTCGATCGCCTCGACCAGCTGCATCTTGGTCATCCGCGACCGGCCGGGCACGTCGAGCCGCCTGGCGAGCTCCATCAAATGTGCCTTGCTGGCGTTGGCGTCCACGCCGCCCGCGGTCCTGGTCGGCGTCGCCTGGCGGCTGCGGGCCGCCTGCGCATCGCTGGGCCCCTTGCGCTTCTTCGGCTCCCAGTGGTCACCGACCTTCTCGAACGAATGCTTCAGCGACGCGAACGCTGTGCGGTGGGCGCGCTCGCCTTCGCCGTACGACTCGACGGCCGAGTCGTGGGTCTTCGCCCACGTGTCCTGCGCCTCCTTGGGCGAGCGGCGGATCGTGCTGGGCATGTCCTCGCGTGCCGGCATGGTGGCCTCCTTCCGTTCTTGGTGATCCGGTTCCCCGCGCTCCTTCGGGGCAAACTAGGCGCGGTTTGTGCCGCGTACGCCCTGGGTACCCGCGGAGCGTCGGCGAGGAGGCGCAAATGGCCGCGGGTGATGGTGTCGAGACCCAGGTACGGCCCCCCAGCCGGCTCTCCCAGCTGAAGTTCCGCACCTGGCGTGGCGTGTTCGTCCGCGCGGTGAAGGGGTTCATGGAGGACAACTGCACGGACTGGGCGGCCGCGCTGACGTACTACGGCGTACTGGCGATCTTCCCCTCCGCGATCGTCGTGGTGGCACTCGTGAGCCTCGTCGCCAATCCCCAGACCGCCCTGGACCGGATGCTGGACATCGCCCGGCAGGTCGCGCCCGGATCGGTGGAGAACATCAGGGGCCCGCTCACCGAGGTGATCAACTCGCGCGGCTCGGCCAAGCTGCTGCTGAGCTTCGGTCTGCTGGGCGCGTTGTGGTCCGCCTCGGGATACATCGGCGCGTTCACGCGGGCGTCCAACGCCATCTACGAGGTCAAGGAGGGCCGCAAGTTCTACCAGCTGAGGCCGTTGCAGCTCGGGCTGACCGCACTGGCGCTGCTGCTGCTGGCCGTCGTCGCCGCGGCCCTCGTGTTCACCGGGCCACTCGCTCGCGCCGTGGGTGACGCCCTGCACATCGGCGATGCGCTGGTGACCGCCTGGGACTACGGCAAATGGCCGGTGCTCGTGTTCATCGTGGCGGTGCTGTTGTCGCTGATGTTCTGGATCGCGCCGAACGTGCGGCAGCCGAAGTTCCGCTGGCTGACCGTGGGCGGCGCGTTCGCTCTGGTTTCCTGGGCGATCGTCTCCCTTGGCTTCGGGCTGTACGTGTCGAACTTCAGCTCCTACAACGCCACTTACGGCAGCCTCGGGGCGATCATCGCCTTCCTCGTGTGGCTCTACCTGTCCAACTGCGCGGTCATGCTCGGCGTCGAAATCAACGCGGAACTGCAGCGCGGCCGCCAGATGCAGGCCGGCGATCCGGATCCGCAACCGCCGATCCTGCCGCCCAAGGCCGAGTAGCCGGTCACAGCCCTGACCCGAGGTAGATCACGAGTAGTGCGGTCGCGAGCACCAGCAGGCACGGCCCGAGCGTCTCGACGCCGACCCGGCTCAGGACCACCCCGATGGCGGCCGGCAGCGCCGCCCCGCCGAGCCCGGCGGCACCCACCTGCAGGCCGATTGTCCGGTCCGCGTGCTCGGCACCGACCCGGTCCGCGGTCGTCAGCACCATCAGCGGAAAAACCGGCGCGGCAGCAGCGCCGACCAGGACGAGGCCGACGACGGCGACCGCGGCCGGCGCCGGCAGCGCAATCAACGTGGCGCCGGCCGCGATTCCGATCAGGCTCGCGGCCAACACGCGCCGGCTGCCGAGCCGTTCCGCCACGACGCCGAGCACTACTCGGCCGAGGAACAGGCTTCCCCAGTACGCCGAGACGCACACGCCCGCCACCGATCCCGGCATGCCGCGGCCCTCGGTGAGCAGCAGGTACGCCCACAGCCCGGCCGCCACCTCGATCGCGGTGTAGACGGCGAACGCCAGCGCGCCCAACCAGACGGCCGGCAGCGCGAGCGTGTCCATCGCACGCGCACCCGCGAGCGGTGTCGTGGTGGCCCGGCCACGGACCGCCCATGCGCCGGCGGTCACCGCGAAGGCGGTGGCGAGCGCGGCCTGCCCGCCGGCCACGACGCCGTATCCCCACCGCCACGACAGCCCGCCGGCCAGCACGGAGGTCATGATGAGCGGGCCGATCGTGGCGCCCAGGCCGTAGCTGGCGTGCAGCCAGTTCATGTGCCGGGCGCCGAATGCACCCGCGGCGTACGCGTTGAGGCCGGAGTCGATGGCCCCGGAGCCCAGGCCGAGCAGCGCAGCGAAGAAGACGATCATGGCGAGCCACGGCGACAGCGCGTACCCGGTCAGTGCCAGGCTCGCGAGCGCGGTGCTGACCGCGAGCAGCCTGCCCACCCCGAGGCGCGCGATGGCGAACCCGGCCGCCACGCTCGACGAGAGGTACGCCGCCGTGAAGAGCGCGAGGATGAACCCGACCGACGCGGTCGGCACGTCCAGGTCGCTGCGGATCGACGGCCATCCGACACCGAGCAGGCCGTCCGGCAGGCCGAGGCTTATGAAACCGAGGTAGGCCAGTCCCAGCAGGGGCAGTCGGACCGGCGGCAGGGGCGTCGACATCAGGCAAGATCTTCGCACGCCTCCGGATGGACCAATCACAGCGAGCCGATCGGACGACCGGCAACGCCGCCGAACGCGCGCAAGACTTCCTGGATGCGTCATCGGGGGATTCTCAGCCGCCGCCAACGCCACTGGGCGTGGGCCGGCTTCGTCATGACCGCATCGCAGGCGCCGCTGTCCGCCCACTTCGTCAGCGACGCGTCGTGGCTGTTCAGCCTCGTCGTGGCCGGCATGGTCGGTGTGTTGCTCGCGGCCGACGAGTCGGCGCGCCGGCCGACGGGAACCCGCCGAGGGCTGTTCGACTGACGGGTCAGCGACCCACGTGCATGCGGACCGTGGTGCCGCCCGGGTCGGTGTGGCAACGCACCAGGTCGCACAGGTGGTTGACCAGCAGGAGGCCGCGGCCGCCCTCGCTGTTGGGCGCCGGCGGGACACGGCCGGCCATCTGATCGGTCATCTCGCCGGAGTCGTTCACCTCACAGATCAGCACCGAGCCGTCGGGCCACACCCGCAGCGTCGCCGGCACGCGGCCGTGGGTCACCGCGTTCGTCGCCACCTCGTTCACGGCGATCTGCAGGTCGATGGCGCGGTCCTCGGGGAGGTCGTGGCGGGCGGCCGCGTCGGCGACCAGCGCGCGGACCGCCGGCAGCCCAGCCCAGTCGAACAGCAGGACTCGCGGGGGTTCGGCGGGCGCGGGCAGCGGGCGGTTGAAGGCCTCGACGACTCGCGCCGGCTCGGCATAGCCGGGGCTGGTTCGCCGCCCCCGCCCGTCGACGAGCACGGGATGCGTCGCGGCGGCGTCGGCGAGGACGTCGGGCCGGAGCGCGGTCACGTCGTACGGGCAAAGGATCGTCACGGGGTGCCGGGCCATGGCCACGTTGATAAGCGCCTCGTGCTGTACACATGCCGGGTATGCCACGTCCGACCGGCCCGCCCAGATCGGCTCGCCGATGATCCGTACGCGGCCATCCGGGTGGGCGTCCACGAACGCGTGGAGCACACCCGGGATGATGCGACCGGGGTTGCGGCCCGCCTCGGCCATGTCGGTGAGCCGGACGCCGTCCCGCGCCGGACCGAGGGCGCCGTCGATGAGGCGCAGGTTCGGGCCGGGCACGGCGACGAGTACGGGCTCGCCGGCCCCGATGCCGCCCCGGATGAAGGCCAGCGTCCCGTTGAGGTAGTCGTCTGCGTCCCGGTACAGCATTGCCTCGTGTACGAACGAGCCGTTGCCGGCCGAGATCGCCGTTGCGGTGGTCATCGTGGTTCCATTTCGATCTCGTCCAGATCACCCCAGAGGAGGTCCAGGATGCGACGCAGCACCTGCG
>DASXRC010000017.1:0-50292 GCA_036506795.1 Micromonosporaceae bacterium | reverse complement strand
CGTGCGCGTGCTCGCCGACGACGCCCAGCTCTCCATGGCCGAGGTGACCCTTGGCCTGGTGCCGGATCTGGGCGGCACCAAGCGCCTGGTGGAGCTCGTCGGGTACGCCCGGGCGCTTGAGCTGTGCGTGACCGGTCGGCGGGTCGGGGCCGCCGAGGCCGACCGGATGGGGCTCGCCAACGTCGTCGTGCCGCGCCCCGAGCTCGACGCCGCCGTGGCCGACCTGACCGCCGCGGTGCTCGCCGGCCCACGGAACGCCGTGATCGAGATCAAGGCCCTCCTGGCCGGCGCCGCGAACCGATCGCATGCCGAGCAGGAGGCCGCGGAGCGCGAGGCACAGACTCGCCGACTGCGCGACCTGGCCGGCGTGGGGGAGTAGTCACCCGGGAGTAGTCACCGGGGAGTAGTCACCACGGGTGTAGTTCGCCCTGAGCGTAAGGACCGCTCGGGAAGACCGCTGTTACCCGGATGGTTGTCATACCCGTCGGCCAGACTGGGCCGACGTAGGGTTGGCGCGGAGGTGACCGGGTGACTCACCCCATGGGCGGTGCGGGCATGGCCGGCTGGGGCATGCTGCGGTCGCTGCGCAACCGGGACGAGGTCGACGAGCACCGGCTGTCCCGCGGCACCGCCCGCCGAGTCCTCGCCTTTGCCCGGCCCTTCCGGGTCGCGATCGCCGTCTTCCTGCTCGCGGTGGTGGCCTCGGCCATCATCGGCGTGGCGACGCCGGTCCTCGCCGGCCGCGTCGTCACCGCGATCACCGGCGGCAGGGCGGACGCCGGCGACACGGTCATCCGGCTGGCGCTCGTCATCGCCGCGCTGGCCGTCCTCGACGCGCTGCTGTCGCTGGCCCAGCGGTGGTACTCCGCGCGGATCGGTGAGGGCATCATCCTCGATCTCCGCACCCAGGTGTACGACCACGTTCAGCGCATGCCGCTCCAGTTCTTCACGCGCACCCAGACCGGAGCGCTGGTCAGCCGCCTTAACAACGACGTGCTGGGCGCGCAGCGAGCGTTCACGACCACGCTGTCCGGCGTGGTGAGCAACGTCATCCAGCTCGCGCTGACCGCGGGCGTCATGTTCGCGCTGTCCTGGCAGATCACGGTGCTGTCGCTCATCCTGCTGCCGGCCTTCATCGTGCCGGCGCGCCGGGTCGGCCGTCGGCTCGCGGAGATCACCCGGGAGTCGTACAACCTCGACGCGCAGATGAACGCGACGATGACCGAGCGCTTCGGGGTGGCCGGCGCGCTGCTGGTGAAGCTCTTCGGTCGGCCCGACGAGGAGGCGCGCCGGTTCGGCGAGCGCGCTCGCCGCGTCCGCGACATCGGCATCGAGCAGGCGATGTACTCGCGGACGTTCTTCGTCGCGATGCTGCTCGTCGCCTCGCTGGCTCAGGCGCTCACGTATGGCCTCGGCGGATGGTTCGCGGTGCACGGTCGCCTCAGTCCCGGGGACGTGGTGGCGCTCGCGCTGCTGTTGACCCGGCTGTACGGCCCGCTGACCGCGCTGTCCAACGTCCGGGTCGACGTGATGAGCGCCCTGGTGTCGTTCGACCGGGTGTTTGAGGTGCTGGACCTGGCGCCGGCCATCGCCGAGCGGCCCGGGGCGGTGCCGATTCCACCGGGCTCCGGGCGTATCGAGTTCCGCGACGTTCGCTTCCGCTACCCGAGCGCGGCCGAGGTGTCGCTCGCCTCGCTGGAGGACGTGGCGACGCTCGACCGGACGGCCTCCGAGCCGGTGCTGCGGGGTGTGTCCTTTGTGGTCGAGCCGGGCCAGATGGTGGCGCTGGTCGGCCCGTCCGGCGCGGGCAAGTCGACGCTGTCGATGTTGCTCTCCCGGGTCTACGACGTCACCGACGGCGCGGTGCTCGTCGGTGACGTCGATGTGCGCGACGCCACGCTGGCGTCGCTGCGCGACACGATCGGCGTGGTCACCCAGGATTCGCACCTGTTCCACGAGACCATCGGGGAGAACCTGCGGTACGCCAAGCCGGACGCCAGTGATGAGGAGCTGTGGGAGGCTCTCGCCGGCGCGCAGATCGCCGACCTGGTCCGGTCCATCCCCGACGGCCTGGAGACGGTCGTGGGTGAGCGCGGCTACCGGTTCTCCGGTGGCGAGAAGCAGCGCATCGCGATCGCCCGGTTGCTCCTCAAGGCGCCGTCGATCGTCATCCTCGACGAGGCCACCGCGCACCTGGATTCCGAGTCGGAGGCGGCGGTGCAGCGGGCGCTCTCCGTGGCGTTGACCGGCCGCACCGCCCTCGTCATCGCTCACCGCCTGTCGACCGTCCGCGACGCCGACCAGATCGTCGTCCTCGACGGCGGCAAGATTGTCGAGCGGGGCACGCACGACGAGCTCGTCGCGACGGGCGGCCTCTATGGCGAGCTGTACCGGACCCAGTTCGCGGTCGCCGAGTCGCCGGTCCCGTTCACCGAGGAGGCCGAACCACAGGTCGTCATGGTGCCGCGCGACTACCAGGACGAGTGATCTCCCGGCGACTTCTCGGGCCTCAGCCGATCGCGGCGCGCAGCTCGGCGAACGCCGCGGCCAGCGAGTCCGGCGTTTGGTGCGCGTTGAGCCCGCTCGGGTTGGGCAGCACCCAGACGCGGACACCCGCGACCCGCTGCGGCTGCCGGCCGAGCGACGCCCGCGGCCTCTCGAACGCGGTGCGGTATGCGGTGACGCCGACGACCGCCACCCACGCGGGCCGGTAGAGGCGCACCTTCGCGGCCAGCGTCCGCGCACCCGCGCGGAGCTCGTCCGCCGTGAGCTCCTGGGCGCGGGCGGTCGCGCGGTCCACGAGGTTCGTCACGCCGAGGCCTCGGTCGAGCAGCTCAGCCTGCTCGGAAGGGCGCAGCTGACGATCGGTGAATCCGGCCCGGTGCAGGGCTCGCCAGAACCTGTTGCCGGGGCGGGCGAAGTGGTGACCGGTCGCGGCCGAGTACAGCCCGGGGTTGATGCCGCAGAACAGTACGGTCAGGCCGGGCGCGATGACGTCGGGGATGGTCCAGCCGGCCGCCGCGGAGAGCTCCGCTCGCGTGGGTCGCGCCGCCGCCACGTTCGTCATGTCCCGACTCTGTCAGAGTCGGGACATTGGCGCGTCGTCGAGGGGCCGACTCTGACTGAGTTGGGCGGAGGTGCCGTCAGAGCGAGCGCACCGCGCCGCCGTCGACCGGGACGGACAGCCCGGTAAGGTAACCGGCCGCGGGCGAGAGCAGGAACGCGGCCACCCGCCCGAACTCGGCCGGGTCGCCGAGCCGTCGCATGGGGATCGCGGCTTCGGCCTCCGCCCGCGCCCGCGCGGCGTCGCCGGTCGCGGCGAACAGCTCCCGGTTGCGGTCCGTGAGGATGCGGTGCGGCAGGAGGCTGACAACGCGGATGCCGCGCGGGGCGTACTCGTCGGCCATGTCCTTCGCCACACCGGCGAGCCCGGGACGCAGGCCGTTGGAGATGCCCAGCTCGGCGATCGGGCTACGGGCCGAGCTGGACAGCACGAGGCCGATCGCGCCGCCGCGGTCGAGGGCAGCGGCGACCGTACGCGCGGCGCGTACGGCGCCGAGGAACACTGTCTCGAACGAGGCTCGCCACTGGTCGTCACTCACCTGCGCGGCCGTGCCTCGGGGCGGGCCACCCACCGAGATGAGCGCGCCGTCGAGCCGACCGAACGCCTCGGTCGCAATGTGAACGAGGCGTTCGGCGGTGGCCGAGTCGGCGAGGTCCGCGGCGACGCCCAGCGCCCGCCCCTCGCCGCCCAGCTTCTGCACTGCCTCCGCGACGTGCTCGTGGTCGCGGGAGGAGACGACGACGCGGGCACCGTCCGCGACGAGACACTCGGCGGTCGCGTACCCGAGGCCGCGGGAGGCACCGGTCAACACATAGACCCGATCGGCAAGTCCGAGATCCATGCCGCCGATCCTGCCGCACGGCGGATGCGTCCGCGAGACGAGCGTCGCAGGGCGCCGCACCGGCGCCGTGCGGGCGGCTAGGCCGGCCGGCGCACCGCCTCCTCGACCAGATCGAGCACCGGGCCGAGGTCGTCGGCGGGCCGTCCCATCGCGAGGTGCAGAACGAGCCCGTCGTAGGCGAGCTCCAGGAACTGTGCGAGCACGTCGAGCGGGACGTCGTCGCGCAGGACGCCGGCGTCGCGCTGTCGGCGCAGTCGCTCCCGGGTCGCCTCGGCGATCGCGTCCGACCGGGCGGCCCAGCGCTTGGCGAACTCCGGGTCGGTACGCAGCCGCCGCGACACCTCGAGCTGGCTGCCCAGCCAACCGGCGGTCTCCGGCGAGTTCCGCCGGGAAAGCAGGTCGCGCATCACCTGCACGAGGCCGTTGCGGGCAACGGTCTCCATCATCGCCGCCGCGTCGTCCTCGGCCACCGCGAGGAACAGCGAGTCCTTGTCGCGGAAGTGATGGAAGATCGCCCCGCGAGACAGCCCGGTCTCCTCCTCCAGGCGGCGCACCGTGGCACCCTCATACCCGTGCCGGGCGAACGCGGCCCGCGCGGCGGCCAGGATCTCCTGCCGTCGCGCGTCGAGCTGGTCCTGGCTCACCCTGGGCACAAGTCGATCGTGACAGGTGCGGCGATGGGATGCAATCCGTACGTACGGTTCAGGATGGCCGCGGGCCGACCAGCAGCGCCTGCGCGCCCCGGCCCACCCGCCCCTCCTCGTCATACAGCTCGGTCTCGGCGAGTCCGACGCCGGTGTCGCCCAGGGTGGACGACGCGCGCAGGCACAGCCAATCCCCGGCCGGCTCCCGATGCAGGTGCACGGTCAACTCGGTGTTGATGAACCACCAGCGGGCGACGTCGAGCATCTGGCTGAGCCCGTTGCCGGAGTCGGCGACCAGCATCAGCCGCTGCGGCCCGGTCGGCTCCTCGCCGGCGACCAATGGCATCCGCTGCCGAGCCCACGCGGTCGCCGGCCCGGGCCGTTCGAAGTGGCCCTCGGTGAACCGCCACTCGATCGCGTCGAGGTAGCCGACCCGCCACTGCGGGACGGTGAACGTCGCCGGGGCCTCCGGTCGCGGCGGGGGCGCCGGCGCGCCGACGACCGCGCCATCGGGGAGCTCGAGCTTGGCCAGGCGCACCCGCCAGGCGCGCGCCCGTAGCACCGGCCGGCCGCCCGCCGTCAGCTCCGCCTCCACGAGCTCGACGGAGCGCCCTGGCCGCGCCACCGCCGCACTCACCCCGACCTCCCCGACCGGTACGCCGGTGAGGATCTCCACGGTGATGCGGGCGAGCTGCGTCGGCCCATCGATCGACGATGGCGTCGCCTCGATCGCCCTGGTGACCAGTGCGCTCGGCGGGCCGGCGTGCTGCAGGCGGTCGTCCCACGGTCCCACGGTGTGCGGGGTGGCGAGGTAGCCGCCGGGGGAGTCGGCGGGCAGGAAGAACGCGTCCGTCACGACCGCCATTGTGCTGGCAGGATGGCGGCGTGGTCGACGCACGAGCCGTACCCCTTCCGGAGCGCCCGCTCGTGGTGGGTGCGGTGCAGGCGAGCCCGGTGCCAGGCGACCTGTCCGGCAACGCCGCGGCCGGCGCCAGGTGGGCGACCGAGGCGGCGGACCGCGGCGCCAGGCTGGTCGTGCTCCCGGAGCTGTTTCTCTCGGCGTACCACCCGCCAAGCCTGCGGGCGGACCCGCACGACACCCACGTGGCCGCGGACGACGGCGCCCGCGTCGCCGACCCGCGGCTGGACCCGCTGCGGGCGGCGGCCGTCGACCGGCGGATCGCCATCGTCCTCGGCGCGGCCGTCCGGCACGGGGACGGCCGGCGCACCTGCTCGTCGCTGGTGGTCGACCGGGCCGGCGTGGTCCTGGTTGGTTACGACAAGCAGCACCTGTGGGGGCCGGACGAGACCGCCTTGTTCACGCCCGGCGAGCGCGGAGCGACGCTGACCATCGACGGCTGGCGGCTGGGCCTCGGGGTCTGCTACGACGGCTGCTTTCCCGAGCATGCCCGCGCGGCCGCGGGGGATGCGGCCCACGGCTACCTGTGTCCGAGCGCCTATCTGGTCGGCTCGGCGCACCGCCGCGACCTGTACTACGCGGCGCGCGCACTCGACAACACCATGTTCGTCGTGTTCGCGAATTCGGTCGGCGGAACCGAGCCGTGGCGGTTCAACGGGGGTGCGGCGATCTACGACCCGGAGGGACGAGCGCTCGCGCGCGGCGCGGACCACGGCGAGTCCGTTGTCATCGCGACCCTGCAACCGGCCGAGCTGGGACGCGTGCGTTCCGCGCACAGCATGCTCATCGATCGCCGTGCCGACCTCGGTGGCCGGCGTGCCGCGCTGATCGGCTGACAGTCGATTCGGCCGGTCGGCCACGTTCCGGACCCTTTTGTGAATGCCTGCGGTCACATAGGGTGCCGGCGTGCCGTTGTTGCTCCTCGACCTTGACAACACGCTGCTGGATCGTGCGGGCTCGTTTCGCGCGTGGGCCGAGGGCTACCTGGCGTATATCGGGGCGCCGGCGGATGACCTCGACTGGTTACTGTCCGTCGACGCCGACGGCCTCACCGACCGGTGGGACGTCGCCGACGCCCTCCGCGACCGCTACCTGCTCCGGATTCCCTCCATCGAGCTCGTCGACGCTCTGCGCGAGGGAGTGCTCGAAGGGCTGAGGCTCGACCCGCTCGTCGCGTGCGCCCTGCGCATCGCCGACGACGCGGGCTGGGTCCCGGTGATCGTCACGAATGGCAGCGCCGTTCAGCAGGACGCCAAGATCCGCCGAACCGGCCTGGACCGGTTCGTCGCCGATTGGGTGATCTCGGAGGAGGTAGGGGTCAGCAAGCCCAACCCGCGCATCTTCCAGCTCGCGGCGCAGCGTGTAGGGATGCCCCTGAACGGCGGGTGGATCATCGGAGACAGCCCCGAGGCTGACATCGGCGGCGCCGCCACGTTGGGGCTGCCCAGCGTGTGGCTGCATCGCGGCCGCAGCTGGGTCGAGTCCCGGTTCGCCCCGACCCGGAGCGCCGACGGCCTCATTCCGGCCGTCGCCGCCGTACTGCACGGCGGCTGACACCCCGCCGCGCCCTCCCCCGGCGATCTTGCAGTTGTGGTGGCCGCAAATGGCGTGTACAGCGCCAAACCGCCCACCACGACTGCAAGATCGACGCAGTAGCGAGGGGCGGAAATGCCTTGCGACCGCCCCGGCCGCCCGGAACACTCGTCACCGCTACGCCGGGATCTGTCCGGCCGGTCGGAAGGAGGTCGTGATGCCTGCGTTCGTTCGCCGCTTCACCCTGCCTTCTTCCGATTCGACCAAGGGGTTCCTCGAGTGCGTGAGCATGATGATCTCCGCGCGGCGCGGTCACGCCGCAACCGTCGCTTTGACGACGACGACCCACACTTCCTAAGGCGCGGCCGGCACGAGCCGACCGTCGACATCGATCCCGCAGCCGACCCCGACGGACCCGTCGAGGGCGACCGTTGGTCCACATGGGACCTGTCCGCCGCCGGCGAGCGCGGCCCCGCTCCGTACCCGGAGTGGCTCGTGACGGAGCTGGCCGCGGTCGACACCGAGCTGGGCATGCTGAAGACCGGCAAGGAGGCCGACGTCCACCTGGTACGCCGGGCGGTGCCGGGTACTGACCGAGCCTGCCTGTTGGCCGCCAAGCGCTACCGGGACGCCGGGCACCGACTGTTCCACCGCGACGCCGGCTACCTCGAAGGCCGGCGCACCCGCCGGTCACGCGAGAACCGGGCGATGGCCAATCGCACCGCGTTCGGCAAGCAGATCATCGCCGGGCAGTGGGCGTACGCCGAGTTCAGCGCGCTCTGCCGGCTCTGGGAGCTGGGCGTCGAGCTCGGTGCGGTGGTCGTGCCCTACCCGGTGCAGCTGCTGGGTACCGAGGTGCTGCTCGAGTTCATCGGCGATGCGGAGGCCGCGTTGGCCGCGCCGCGGCTGACGCAGCTCCGCCCGGCGCGGACGGAGCTCGCGGAGCTGTGGCGTCAGCTCGTCGACGCGTTGGTCGTGCTGGCCCGGGCCGGCCTGGCGCACGGCGACCTGTCGCCGTACAACCTGCTGGTCCACGACGGCCGGCTCGTCCTGATCGACCTGCCGCAGGTCGTGGACGTGGTGGCGAACCCACAGGGCCGGGACTTCTTGGCCCGGGACGTACGCATCGTGACCGACTGGTTCGCCGCCCACGGCCTGTCCGATGTGGACGCCGACGCGCTGACGAGGGACCTTCTGCTCGAGGCCGGGATGCGGTAGGCCGCTACTGCAGGTAGCCCTCAACCTCGCCGGTCGGGCGGCTCTCCTCGGCGTCCGGGTCGTTGCCGAACTCGCGCGCGGCCCGGCGCCGGCGCAGCAGGTCCCAGCACTGGTCGAGCGACTCCTCGACCTCGCGGAGCCGCGCGCGCTCCTCGTCGGCGGAGATCTGGCCCCGCCCGAGGCGCGTCCGCAGCTCGCGCTCCTCATCGACGAGCTCGTTGATCCGGTGCAGCACCGACTTGTCATCCATGGGACCAGGCTATCCGCGGGGTCGCCCGGGATAGGGCCGACCTCCGGCGCGAGCCGCCCGCGCGGAGCGCGAGCCGGCTAGTCCAGCATTTTGCGCAGCACGTACTGCAGGATGCCACCGTGCCGGTAGTAGTCGGCCTCGCCCGGAGTGTCGATGCGTACGACCGCGTCGAACTCGACGCCGGTGTCGGTGTCGACCCGGACCGTGCGCGGCGTACCGCCCTCGTTGAGCTCGGTCACGCCGCTGATCGTGAACGTCTCGGTGCCGGCGAGGCCGAGCGAGTCTGCGGTCTGGTCGGCCGGGTACTGCAGCGGCAGCACACCCATGCCGATCAGGTTGGAGCGATGGATCCGCTCGAACGACTCGGCGATGACGGCGCGTACGCCCAGCAGTGCCGTGCCCTTCGCCGCCCAGTCGCGGGACGAACCGGACCCGTACTCCTTGCCAGCGAGGATCACCAGCGGAATGCCGGCGTCGGCGTACCCCTGGGCGGCCTCGTAGATCGTGGTTTGCTCGCCGGTCCGGTGGTCGACCGTGAAGCCACCCTCCACGCCGGGGACCAGCTGGTTGCGCAGCCGGATGTTGGCGAACGTTCCGCGGATCATCACCTCGTGGTTGCCGCGGCGCGAGCCGTACGAATTGAAGTCCTTGCGCTCGACCCCGTGCTCGGCCAGGTACCGCCCGGCGGGCGAGTCCGGCTTGATCGAGCCGGCCGGCGAGATGTGGTCCGTGGTGACCGAGTCGCCGAGCTTGGCCAGCACCCGGGCGCCGGCGATGTCCTCGACCGGGTGCGGATCCCGGGCCATGCCATCGAAGTACGGGGGCTTGCGCACATATGTGGACTCCGCGTCCCAGTCGAACGTGTCACCGGTCGGGGTGGGCAGTGAGGTCCAGCGCTCGTCGCCGGCGAAAACGTCCGAGTAGCTCTGCCCGAACTGTGCCGGCGCGATCGCCGTGGCCATCACGTCGTTGATCTCCTGTGCGGTCGGCCAGATGTCGCGCAGGTACACCGGGCCGCCGTCCACCCCGCTGCCGAGCGGCTCGTTGGCGAGGTCGATGTCCATCGTCCCCGCCAGGGCGTACGCCACGACGAGCGGCGGCGACGCGAGGTAGTTCATCTTCACGTCCGGGTTGATGCGGCCCTCAAAGTTGCGGTTGCCGGACAGCACGCTCACCACGGCCAGGTCCTCCGTGTTGACGGCCGCCGAGATCTCATCCGGCAGCGGGCCCGAGTTGCCGATGCAGGTCGTGCAGCCGTACCCGACCAGGTGGAAACCCAGCTTCTCCAGGTACGGGGTGAGCCCGGCGCGCTCGTAGTAGTCCATGACCACCTTGGAGCCCGGCGCGAGCGTGGTCTTCACCCATGGCTTGCGGGCCAGCCCGCGGTCCACCGCGTTCCGGGCCAGCAGCGCGGCACCGAGCATGACCTGCGGGTTGGAGGTGTTGGTGCACGACGTGATCGCCGCGATCACCACGGCGCCGTGGTCGAGCTCGTACTCCGATCCGTCCGCGGCCACCACCCTCGTCGGTCTGCTCGGCCGGCCGTTCGCCCCTGCGGCGGCCGACACGAGGTCGCGCGGCGCATCGGCCGGGTCGTCGGCGTGCCCGATCGCCGGGGAGTCGCTGGCCGGGAAGGATTCGGCGCCCGCCTCGTCCGCGGGACCATCCACGCCGTCGTGCGGCGTCGCGTACTCCTTCAGGACGGCTCGGAACAGCGTCTTCGCGTTGCCGAGCGGGACCCGGTCCTGCGGGCGGCGCGGGCCGGCGAGCGAGGGCTCCACCGTGGACAGATCCAACTCGAGCGTGTCGGAGTAGCCGGCCTCGTCGGCCGGGTCGTGCCAGAGACCTTGCTCCTTCGCGTACGTCTCGACGAGCGCGACCTGGTGCGGATCGCGTCCCGTCAGCTGGAGGTAGCGGATGGTCTCCTGGTCGATGGGGAAGATGGCGACGGTCGAGCCATACTCCGGCGACATGTTTCCGATCGTGGCGCGGTTGGCCAGTGGAACGGCCGCCACGCCTGGGCCGTAGAACTCGACGAACTTGCCCACGACGCCGCGCTTGCGCAGCATCTCAGTGATCATCAGCACGAGATCGGTGGCGGTGGCGCCCTCGGGCAGCTCGCCGTGCAGCTTGAAGCCGACCACCTTGGGGATGAGCATCGAGACCGGCTGACCGAGCATGGCCGCCTCGGCCTCGATGCCACCGACGCCCCAGCCGAGCACGCCCAGGCCGTTGACCATCGTCGTGTGTGAGTCGGTGCCGACGAGCGTGTCCGGGTACGCCTGGCCGTTGCGCTCCATGACCGTGCGGGCGAGGTACTCGATGTTGACCTGGTGAACGATGCCGGTGCCGGGCGGTACCACCTTGAACTCGTTGAAGGCGGTCTGCCCCCAGCGCAGGAACTGGTAGCGCTCCTTGTTGCGGTGGTACTCCAACTCCACGTTCCGGGCGAACGCGTCCGCGCGGCCGAACAGGTCGGCGATCACTGAGTGGTCGATGACGAGCTCGGCCGGGGCCAGCGGGTTGACCTTCGTCGGGTCGCCACCGAGGTCGCGCACCGCCTCGCGCATGGTGGCGAGGTCGACGATGCACGGGACGCCCGTGAAGTCCTGCATGAGCACCCGGGCGGGCGTGAACTGGATCTCCACGCTCGGCTCGGCGACGGGGTCCCAGTTACCGAGCGCCCGGATGTGGTCGGCGGTGATGTTCGCGCCGTCCTCGGTGCGCAGCAGGTTCTCGAGGAGGATCTTCAGGCTGTACGGCAGGCGTTCGTGGCCCGCGACGGTGTCGATCCGGAAAATCTCGTAGCTCGCGTCCGCGACGCGCAGGTCGCTCTTCGCGCCGAAGGTGTCGAGGCTGGCCACGTCCCACTCCCCACTTCCCGTAGCGAGAGAACTCGCGTTCCCCACGCAGTCTTTCGCACCCGGCGGCGACCCGCCCGGATTAGCCGGCACCGAGCATCGCCGCGTCGATGTCCAAACCGTACGTCCGTCTTGCTGCCTGCGCAACCCCCGGCGCTATGTTCTGAGCTGCCCCTGCGAGGCTAGAATGCATGCATGACTCAGGTCACGTGGCGGGCTCCCGACGAGCTCGTTGAGCGTCTTCGGCAGGTCGCGGTCCGCGAGGGTCGGAGCCTCAATGAGTACCTCACCCGGCTCGCACAAGCGGCGACGGATCCGGCGTACGCCGCGTCTGACGTCGATAGCCTTCGCGAGCGACTGGCAAGGGCAGGCCTTCTCGCACCGAGCGGCCGCGCACACCGGCGCCCCGATCGCCGGGAGGTGGAGCGGGCTCGGCGAGAGGCGGGATCAGGAACCACGCTGTCCGAACTGGTCGCGGACGGGCGTCGGTGACGGCGGTTGTGTTCGCGGACTCCTCGGCGGTCGTCAGGCTGTACGCGGACGAACCGGGTGCCGACGCTGTCAGGGCCATCGACCTGCTCGCCGTGTCACAGCTCGCCCGCGTCGAGGTGCCCGCGGCGCTTTGGCGCAAGCATCGCATCGGGGAGCTGTCGGTCGACGCGGCAGCCGTTCTGACATCGGCATTCGAGGCAGACTACTTCGGCGATGGCGAAGAGCCCGCCCGGTTCACGGTTGTCGGGCTTACTGAGCAGATCCTCGAGCGCGCGGCCAGGCTTGTCGGCGTGCATGGGCTGCGCGCGTATGACGGCGTACAGCTGGCGACCGCGACGGCCGTGATGGCCAGCCTCGACGGCGAGCCGGTTGGCTTTGCCGCGGACGACAAGGCGCTGTGCTCGGCAGCAGCCGCGGAGGGTCTCGTCCTGCAGGGCGAATGGAGCGAGATATCTTGATCGTTCCGGTGCGTCAGGCGCCCGGGGCCCAGATCTCAAGGTTCGCGAACGAGACGCGGTACGGCGGCGCGTCGCCCTGCGAGCGCTGCAGGATGCCGAGCGAGACGCGGCCCTCGGCGTACGCGTCGGAGAACGCGGTGCCTACCTGCTCTCCGTCGCGATAGAACCGGAACGTGTCGCCCTCGCCGGCGATGCCGACCCGGACCGGGACGCCCAGCCGAACCGCCAGCGGCATCGTCCGCCGTATCGTCACGCCCTTGCTGTCGTGCGTCACGAAGGCGTACCCCTCCTCGCAGACCCGCAGGGCGAACCCGGCGCGACCGTCGAACCGGAACCAGATCGCCGCGCAGTTGCCCGGCCGGTGCAGGGTGACGTCGACGTACGCCGCGAAGTCGGTGTACCAGTCCGCCAGGCCCGGGCACTTGTACACCGTCTCTCGGACGTTCACGGTGACCGTCAGGTCGGGGTCGAACGTGCAGGTCGCGTCGAACCTCGACTCGACGGCCACGCGCCAGCCGTGCGGCCGGTCGAGCGGATCCCACCACGCGAGCTGCGCGTTGACGGGCGCACCGGCCGGCGCCGCGTCGGGGGAACGCGTGGCGCTGGGTAGGCCGACGACCCCCGACGCCACGGTCGTGAACACGAGCCCCACGGCAATCACGGCGGCCGCGGCGAGCCCGAGCGGGCGCCACCGGCCACCGCGGCGGAGCGGCCGCACCCGGGCGGTCGGTGCGGCGGCCGTCGCCGTCCCGCGGGCCGCGGTCGCCGGTTCCGCGCCCGACCCGACGGTGGCGCCCGACCCGGCGGTGGCGCCTGACCCGGCGGTGGCGCCCTGCCTAGACGATGAACGCGACGGGGCCGGCGCGGTCGCGTCGAGGTCGATCGGGCGCGCCGGGCCGACCGCCAGCAGCCGGTCGAGCAGCTCACGCGCGGTCGGTCGGTCGGCCGGCTCCTTGGCCAGCGCCTGTTCGAGCAGCTCGCGCAGCGGCCCGGTCAACCCCTCCAGGTCGGGCGGCTGGGTCATGATGCGCAGCGCCACCAGCGGCGCGGTGTCCACGCCGAACGGGACCCGGCCGGTCCCGGCGTACGCGACGACCGCGCCCCACGAGAACACGTCGGCCGCCGGGGTGAGCGCGTTCCCGGACGCCGGGCCGAACCGCTCCGGCGCCATGTAACCGACCGTGCCGATGACCTGGTCCGTACGCGTGTGTCCGCCGCTGCCCTGAAGGGCGCGGGCGATACCGAAGTCGATGACCTTCGGGCTGCCGGGTGCCAGGAGCACGTTGCTCGGCTTGAGGTCGCGGTGGATGACGCCGGCGCCGTGAATGGCGGTCAGCGCGGTCGCCACCCCGATCGCGAGGCCGTGCAGATTCCCCGCGGTGAACCGGCCGCGGTCGCGGATCGCGTCGGCCAGGCTTGGGCCGTCGACGTACTCGACGACCAGGTACGGCGGCTCGTGGTCCGGATCGGCGGCGAGTACCTCGGCGGTGCAGAACGGCGGCACCTGCCGGGCTCGGGCGACCTCGCTGCGGAACCGCCGGCGGAAGTCGGGGTCATCGGCGATGTCGGCCCGGATCACCTTGATCGCGACGAGCGGCCCGGTCGGCGCCGCGGCCAGGTACACTACGCCCATCCCGCCCTCGCCCAGCCGACGCAGCAGCCGGTACTCGCCGAGCCGACGTGGATCGGAAGCCCGCAGCGGCTGCGCCAGTGTGGCGTCGTCGCCCGTCATTCCGTCACCTCAACCCCCGCGTCCGCCGCCAGGATGCCACCCGGGCGCCGGGCGCGAAATCCCCCTTCACGGCGCGGGCACGCCCGCCGCGGGGCAGCGGGGAGATCGACATTCGGGGTACGGTGATCTACGGATTGTCGACGACGAACGGAGAGGGGATCGATGAGAGCAACATACGTATGGCTGTCTCGGCTCATCGCGCTGACCGTGGTGCTCCAGGCCGCGTTCATCGCGTTTGGCACGTTCGACGTTTTCAGGTCCGTCGACGACGGCAAGGCGTTCACCGGCGAGTACGACGACTACAACGCCGGGCAGGCGCTGCACAGCATCTTCGGCACGTTCATCATTCCGCTGCTTGCCCTCATACTGTTGATCATTTCGTTCTTCGCCCGGATCCCCGGCGGAGTCCGGTTCGCCGCGATCGTGTTCGGGCTCATCGTTGTGCAGTTCCTGTTGGCGCTTCTGTCGTTCGCCGCGCCGTGGGTCGGCCTGCTCCACGGGATCAATGCGTTCGCCCTCGCCGGCGTCGCCGGGTTCGCCGGCCGGCAGGCCACGCAGGCACCAACACCGGCACCGAGCGCCGCGGGCGCGTCGGACGCGGAGGCGACCGCCGCGCCATGACTGAAGGGCGCCGCTGGTGGACGCGGCGGCGGGTCGGCCTCGCCGCCGCGATCGCAGCGACGCTCGCCATCGTTGGCACGCTCGGCTACTTCTGGTTCGCGAGCCTGGTCCCGTCCACGTACTCGGTCATGGACATGGGCTACGTCGACGCCGGGGGTGGGCCGGGCGGCGGCGGACACAACCACGGCGGCACTAGCGTCTCGGACCTGAAGGGGCCGGAGGGCACACCGGCCGTGGCGGTGACGCTGACCGCCCGTCAGCAGTCGTTCGCCCTCGCCAGCGGCGAGAAGGTACGCGGCTTCACGCTGAACAACTCCTCGCCCGGCCCCACGATACGAGTCACCGAGGGCGGCCTGCTCGAGGTGACCCTCGTGAACGAGTCCGTGGACGAAGGGATCACCCTGCACTGGCACGGCGTGGACGTGCCCAACGCCGAGGACGGGGTCGCGGGGGTCACCCAGGACGCGGTGCCCAAGGGCGGCCGGTACGTCTACCGGTTCCGGGCCGAACATCCCGGCACCTACTGGTACCACTCCCACCAGGTGTCACACGATCAGGTCAAGGGCGGGCTGTTCGGTGCGCTGGTGATCCTGCCGAAGACCGCGCCGCAACCCGCCGCGACGGACGTCGTCGCGCCTGTGCACACGTACGAGGGCCGACGGACGATCGCCGGCCGCACCGGGGTGCAGCGGGTGGACGCCGCGCCCGGCTCGCAGGTCCGGGTGCGGCTCGTGAACACCGACAGCGGAACGGTCCGCGTGTCCGTGACCGGGGCGCCGTACCGACTCCTCGCGATCGACGCGCGCGACGTCCACGCGCCGACGGACGTCACCGACCGAGCGGTCCGGCTCGCCCCTGGCGGTCGTGCCGACCTCGCGATCACCACGCCGGCAGACGGCACCGCGGTGCGCCTCGACGTCGGCGCCCGCGCCGCGCTGGTCATCGGGCCGGCCGGGGCAGCGGAGCCTCCGGCCCGGGACGTCGACTCCACCCTCGATCCGCTGGCGTATGGGTCGCCGGCCCCGATCGGCTTCGCGACGGACTCGCCGGACCGACGCTTCGATATGCGCCTCGGCCGCCGGCCGGCCTTCCTCGACGGTCGGCCGGGGCTGTGGTGGACGATCAACGGCAAGCTCTTCCCCGACGTGCCGATGTACCTTGTGCGGGAGGGCGACATCGTGGTCATGACGATCAGCAACTCGTCCGGCCAGGTGCACCCCATGCACCTGCACGGACACCACACGGTGGTGCTGTCCCGCAATGGAACCAAGGCGTCCGGCAGCCCGTGGTGGACCGACTCGCTGGACGTGGACAACGGCGACACCTACGTCGTCGCGTTCCGCGCGGACAATCCCGGCGTCTGGATGGACCATTGCCACAACCTGCCGCACGCGGCGGACGGCATGGTCACGCACCTCGCGTACGAGGGCGTGACCACCCCGTTCGTGGTGGGCGGCCGCGGCGACAACGAGCCCGAGTAGCGCGCGACGGCGCGTGGTTTGAACCCTTCCGACCCGGGGATTGTGGGGGCATGAGTGCCGCCGCCGACCTCGACGCGCTGACCGACTTTTTCGATCATTACGGTGCCGCGCTGACGGCCGGCGACCTCTCCGCGATCGCCTCCTGCTATGCGATGCCGGGCATGGTGGTCTCGGACACGTACAGCTTCTCGTTCTCCAGCCCGGCGGCGGTCGCGCTGTCGTTTCTGGGCGCGGCACCGGCCTACCAGGAGCGGGAACTGGTGGCCGCCCACGCGCAGCTGCGCGACGTCCGACCACTCACCCAGAACGTGACCCAGGTCGCGGTGGACTGGGAGTTCCTCGACAGCCGCGGCGGCTTCCTGCTCGGTGATAGCATCCGTTACCTGATCCGGATGGGGGAGCAGGGCCCGCAGATCTGCGTGGTCGTCCGGTCGAGCTGAGATACTGGTGCGAACGCGTCGCCGACGTCGCGCGGCGACCACGAGATCGGCCGGATCGGGAGGTTCGTGGTTATCACCGACGACTGGCTGCTCGTGCACTACCGGCGCAGCGACGCGGCGTACGACGACTGGGGCCTCTACGCATGGGGCGGCATCGACGCGGATTGGTCCACGGATTGGCCGGCGGGGCAGCCCTTCGCGGGCGTCGATTCGTACGGCCGGTTCGCCTGGGTGAGGCTGCGGCCGGGCGCGCGCAACGTCGGCTTCATCGTGGTGGACAAGGACGGCGTCACGGACGTGGCCACCGATCGCTTCGTCGACCTCGGCGCCGCGCGGGAGATCTGGCTCAAGCAGGGCGATCCGACCATCTACCGTTCGCAGGCCGCCGCCGCCGGCCGGGTGACTGTCCACTACGGACGGCCCGACGGTCGGTACGCCGACTGGGGCCTGGAGCTGTGGGGTGACGGACTCGCGCCCGGGGTGGGCACGGACTGGGCGAACCCGCGCCCGGCGGACGGCACCGACGCCTACGGGTCGTACTGGACCGTGCCGCTGGCCGATCCCGCCAAGGTGGTCCACTTCCTGATCCACCGCGGCGACGACAAGGATCCGGGCGCGGACCAGTCGATGGATCCGACATTGTCCGGCGACGCCTGGGTGCGTTCCGGTGAGAGTGCCGTCCATCCGACCCGGGCCGCCGCCGAGCACACGGCGGTCCTGCACTACCACCGGAGCGACGGCGACTACGCGGGGTGGGGCCTGCAGCTGTGGGACGGCACGGCCAGCCCAACGGAGTGGACCAGCCCGATGCCGCCTGCCGGGCGCGACGCCTACGGGCTCGTGTTCCGCGTGCGGCTGTCCGAGGGCGCGACCGGGTTGGGCTACATCGTGCACCGCGCGGACACCAAGGACCTGCCCGAGGACCAGCGGCTGGACTTCGCGACGAGCGGCCACGAGGTGTGGATCCAGGCGGGCGTACACGGCCACCTGCGCCGGACGCCGCCGACCACGACCCGCGACGTGGACCTCGACACGTCCAAGGCGCACTGGATCGACCGTGCGACCATCGCGTGGCAGACCGGGCCGAGCGACGGGAAGGTGTACGACCTGGTCGTCGCATCCGACGGTGGACTGTCCGTCGTGGACGACGAGCTGGTTGGGGCATACCGGAGCATCCGGCTGAACGAGGACCTCGACGGTATCACTGAGGCGCAGCGCACCCGGTTCCCGCACCTCTGGGCGTACCGGAGCTTCCGGCTGTCCACCGACGACACGAGCCGGATCGCGGCGGTCCTGCGGGGCCAGCTCGTGGTCACCGAGCGGGACCACGTGGGGCGCCTGCTGTCCGCCACCGGCGTCCAGATTCCCGGCGTCCTCGACGACGTGTACGCCGCGGCCGCGCGCGTTCGGCTGGGTCCGACGTTCGAGTCGGGCCGGCCGTCGCTGTCCGTCTGGGCGCCGACCGCGCACGATGTGACGCTGGAGTTGTTCGACACGCCCGCGAGCACGGCGACGACCGTGCCCATGCACCGAGACCCGGACACCGGCCTGTGGCAGGCGACGGGACCGTCGGAGTGGCGCGGCAAGTACTACCGGTACCGCGTCACCGCCTGGCAGCCGGCCGCGCAGCGCGTGGTGACCGCATCCGTCACCGACCCATACTCCGTGTCGCTGGCCGCCGACTCGACGCACAGTCAGATCGTCGACCTGTCCGACCCGGCGTACGCCCCGGACGATTGGGCCGGGCTGCGTAAGCCGCCCGCCGTGCCGACCGTGCGTACGCACATCCAGGAGGTCTCGGTCCGCGACTTCTCGATCGCCGATACCAGCGTGCCGGCGGCCGACCGCGGCACGTACCTCGCGTTCACCCACCCTGGCGCGGCGGGCATGTCACACCTGCGGTCGCTGGCCGACGCCGGCGTCACCCACCTGCACCTGCTGCCGGCGTTCGACTTTGCGACGATCCCGGAGCAGCGGTCGGACCAGGTGGAGCCGGACTGCGACCTCGCGGCGCTGCCGCCGGACTCGTCGGCGCAGCAGGAATGCGTCGAGGCGGTCGCGGACACCGACGGGTACAACTGGGGCTACGACCCGCTGCACTACACCGTGCCGGAGGGCGGGTACGCGACCGACCCGGACGGCGCCGCCCGCATCCGCGAGTTCCGGCAGATGGTCGCCGGTGTCAACGGCGCGGGCCTGCGGCTCGTGATGGACGTCGTCTACAACCACGTCGTCGCGGCCGGGACCGACCCCCACTCGGTGCTCGACCAGATCGTGCCCGGCTACTACCACCGGCTGCTGCCGGATGGCACGGTCGCGACCTCCACCTGCTGTGCCAACACCGCCCCGGAGCACGCGATGATGGGCAAGCTGGTGGTGGACTCGGTGGTCACCTGGGCCACGTGGTACAAGGTGGACGGTTTCCGGTTCGACCTGATGGGCCACCATCCAAAGGAGAACATTCTCGCCGTCCGGCACGCCCTGGATCGGCTCACCGTCGCGAAGGATGGCGTGGACGGCAAGTCCATCCTGTTGTACGGCGAGGGATGGAACTTCGGTGAGGTCGCGGGCGGCGCGCGGTTCGTTCAGGCGACCCAGGCCAACATGGCGGGCACCGGAATCGGCACGTTCAACGACCGGCTGCGCGACGCGGTCCGCGGCGGCGGCTCGTTCGACGCCAACCCTCGTCGGCAGGGGTTCGCGTCCGGTCTGTTCACCGACGCGAACGGCGACCCCATCAACGGCTCGCCCGCGGACCAGCGCGCGCGGTTGCTGCACCAGCAGGACCAGATCAAGGTGGGCCTGGTGGGCAACCTCGCCGGCTACCGGTTCGTCGACTCGTCGGGCGCCGAGGTCACCGGGGCGCAGGTCGACTTCAACGGTTCACCGGCCGGCTACACCGACGCGCCCGGAGAGTCGGTCACGTACGTTGACGCGCACGACAACGAGATCCTGTACGACGCGCTGGCGTACAAGCTGCCACCCGGCACGAGCGCCGTGGACCGGGCGCGGATGCAGGTCCTCGCACTGTCCACTGTGGTGTACGGGCAGGGGGTCGGGTTCGTCACCGCCGGCTCGGAGCGGCTGCGCTCGAAGTCGCTGGACCGGAACTCGTTCAACTCCGGCGACTGGTTCAACCACATCCGATGGAACTGCGCGGACGGCAACGGGTTCGGCGCGGGCCTGCCCAGGGCCGCGGACAACGAGGCCCGCTGGCCGTACGCCAAGCCCCTCCTCGGCGACCCCGCACTGGTGCCGTCCTGCGAGGCGATCAACCTCGCGTCGGCCCGGTATCACGAACTGCTGCGGGTGCGGGCCAGCTCACCGGTGTTCGCGCTCGGAACCGCCTCGGAGATCCAGATGCGGGTGTCTTTCCCGCTCTCCGGCACCGAGGAGACCCCCGGCGTCATCACGATGACGCTGGACGGGCACGGGCTCGACCCCCGCTGGCGGTCGGTTACCGTTGTCTTCAACGCCACGCCGGGCCGGGTCACCCAGACGGTTGCGGCGATGCGCGGTGCGGACGTGGCACCGCATCCGCTGCTCGCGCGGTCGGTCGACCCGTCGGTGCGGGCTGCCTCGTTCGACGCTACGACCGGCGCGTTCAGCGTGCCCGGCCGGACGGTGGCGGTCTTCGTAGAGACGTGATGCGCCGCGCCTCCCGGTCTCGCCGCGCCTCCCGGTCCTCGTCGATCATGGACTTGTTGTCGTGGTTCGATCGCCGGCGTACGACAACAAGGCCATGATCGACGCGAAAGTCCTTGATCGACGCGACTGTGGCAAGCTCGGGTGCGTGGACAGGAATGGGGTAGCCGCCTGGATCGCCGACTACGAGCGGGTCTGGCGCACGCCGGGGACGGACGCGCTCGCCGAGATCTTCACCGACGACGCGTACTACCTGCAGGGTCCTTACCAGGAGCCAGTGGTCGGGCTGCCGCAGATCGCGCGGATGTGGGAGGCCGAGCGGGACGACCCGGATGAGGTGTTCCGCATGACCAGCGAGGTGGTGGCGGTCGACGGAGATACGGCGGTCGCGCGGGCGCAGGTGTGGTACGGCGAGCCGGTCACCGGCGAGTGGCGAGACCTGTGGATCATGCGGTTCGAGTCGGACGGCCGGTGCCGCTACTTCGAGGAGTGGCCGATCGCGCCGTCCCGCTAGCCGGCCGGTCGGTTCCGCAGGCGGGTGATGCCGGAAGCTGGCGGTCCAACGCCGCGCAGCCGTACATCCGGCTGTGGTCAGCCGGGCAGCCGCGGCCCGGCCTCGCGCTGCGCGGCCAGCCAGGCTTCGACCTCGTCGGCGCCGCGCGGAAGGCCGGCGGAGAGGTTCACCGCGCCGTCCGCCGTGACGAGCACGTCGTCCTCGATCCGGATGCCGATGCCGCGGAGCTCCGCCGGCGCCAGCTCGTCCTCCGGCTGGAAGTAGAGTCCGGGCTCGACGGTGAGGACGTATCCCTCGCCGAGAGTCCCGTCCCGGTACTTCTCCTTGCGCGCCCGCGAACAGTCGTGGACGTCGAGGCCGAGCATGTGTCCGAATCCGTGCAGGGTCCAGCGACGGTACACAGTGGATTGCTTGGCCATCGCCTCGTCGACGCTGACGGGCAGGACGCCGAGGTCGGCCAGCCCTTCCACGAGCACCCGCATGCAGGTCTGGTGCACGTCGGAGTACTTCACGCCGGGCTGGATGAAGTCCATGCCGGCCTGCTGTGCGCGCAGGACGATCTCGTATACCTGCCGCTGCAGCGGGGAGAATGCGCCGGAGACCGGCACGGTGCGGGTCACATCGGCCGTGTAGAGGTGCCGGTTCTCCACGCCCATGTCCATGAGCAGCAGCTCGCCCGGCGTCGTGCGGCCGTCGTTGCGGATCCAGTGCAGGATCGTGCCGTGCGCACCGGCACCGACGATCGAGCTGTACCCGACGTCGTTGCCGTCGTGCCGGGCTCGGAGCCCGAACACGCCCTCGAGCAGCCGCTCCGAGACGGTGCGGTCGGCGGGCAGGATCCGGGCCACGTCCTCGAAGCCGCGCACGGTGGCGTCGATGGCTGCCTGCAGCTGGGCGATCTCCCACTCGTCCTTGACGAGCTTCGCCTCCGAGATCGCCGCGGCCAGCTCGCGGTCGCGGGTGCCGGCCTCTTCCTTGTCGTACGCGCGAACCGCGGCGTCCACCTCGGCGTCCAGGCCGCGCAGCACGCGGGTACGGCCGGGGGCGAGGTCGGCGAGCGCGTCTGCGAGGTCGGTCAGCGGGGCGGTCTCCAGGCCCAGCTCGGTGGACTTCTCGGCCAGCGTGTGCCGGCGACCGACCCAGAGCTCGCCGTCGCGGCTACGGAAAAACTCGTCGGTCTGCTTGGACGAGCGTGGACGGGCGTAGAGGGTGGCCTCGTGACCGGAGCCGGTCGGGCTCATGACGAGGACGCCGCCGGCATCGTGATCGCCGGTCAGGTAGACGAAGTCACTACCGGGGCGGAACGGGTAGTCCGTGTCATTCGCGCGTACTTTGTCCCTGCCCGTCGGGATTACCAGCGTCTCTCCGGGGAGCGCCGCGGACAACGCGGCCCGTCGCTTGGCGTGGTTGGGCACCTCCGGCCGTGGGGTGACATCCAACGCGTCGTCGCGCCAACCGGTCCGCATGAACGTCAGCAGCTTCTCGGGGAAGTCCGGGTCCTGCGACTCCGTCTTGGCGGCCGCCGACTCTTGCTCGTCCATGACGCGCTCCTCCCCATGATTGCCGGCCTCGACCGTACCTCGTGAAAGGATGTCGGCCATGTGCGGACTGCTCGCCTTCTTCAGCTCCCGCGGTGACGCCAACGCGCACCGCGACTCTCTCGCCGAGGCCCTCGAGTGCCTCCACCACCGGGGCCCGGACGACACCGGCGTGGAGCTCGTGGGGGAGGACGGCATCTTCGCGCACAAGCGGCTGTCGATCATCGATGTGGCGTTGAGCCACGAGCCGCTGCCGTACGCCGACGGTCGCTACCTGATCACCTTCAACGGCGAGATCTACAACTACCTGGAGCTGCGCGAGGAGCTGGCCCGGGAGCATGGGGCCTCGTTCGCCACGGCCGGCGACGGCGAGGCGATCGTGGCCGGTTACCACTACTGGGGCGAGGACGTCGTGCAGCGGCTGCGCGGCATGTTCGCGTTCGTGATCTGGGACCGTCAGGAGCGCCGCGCGTTCGGGGCCCGCGACCCGTACGGAATCAAGCCGCTGCACTACCTGGAGACCGCCGACGGCGTCTACCTGGCGTCGGAGAAGAAGGCGCTGCTGCCGTTCGCGCCGTCGGCCGCTGCCGGTGATGCCGGCGTCGACACCGCGAACCTGTCCCACTATCTGACGTTGCAGTACGTGCCCGAGCCGCGGACCTTGCACCGGGGCATCGTTCGGATCGGCTCGGGCGAGTGCCTGAGCTGGACTCCGGGCGGTGGGACCCGGACGCGCCGGTGGTACCGCCCGACGTTTCGGCCCACGCCGACCGACGACCCACAGAAGCTGTACGACCGGATCCGTGAGACGCTGCGAGAAAGCGTGCGGATGCACATGCGCGCGGACGTCCCGGTCGGCGCGTTCCTGTCGAGCGGCATCGACTCGACCGCGGTGGTGGCCCTGTCCCGGGAGTTCAACCCGAACATCCTGACGTTCACGGTGGGCTACGACGTGCCCGGGTACTCCGAGATCGAGGTCGCGCAGGAGTCCGCCCGGCACCTCGACGTCACCACGATCCCGACCAAGATCGGGCCCGAGGACATGATGGCCGCCCTTCCCAAGATCGTCTGGCACCTGGACGATCCGGTCGCGGACCCCGCCCTCGTACCGCTTTACTTCGTGGCCAAGAAGGCCGCGGAGCATGTGACCGTCGTGCTCTCCGGCGAGGGCGCGGACGAGTTCTTCGGCGGGTACACCATCTACCGCGAGCCACTGTCGCTGGCTCACGTGCAGGGTCTGCCGAACCCCATGCAGAAGGGGCTGCGGGTGATGTCCAAGGTCATCCCGCAGGGTGTGAAGGGCAAGAGCTTCCTCGAGCGGGGGACCACGCCCATCGAGGCCCGCTACTACGGTAACGCCCGGATGTTCACCGAGGAGCAGAAGCAGAAGCTGCTGCGCCGGTACGACCCGTCCGTCCGCTACACGGACGTGACGGCGCCGGTGTACGCCGAGTGCGCCGACCTCGACGATGTCACGAAGATGCAGTACGTCGATCTCTACACATGGCTGCGCGGCGACATCCTCGTGAAGGCGGACCGGATGTCGATGGCGCACTCGCTGGAGCTGAGGGTGCCGTTCCTCGACAAGGAGGTCTTCGACGTCGCGGCGACCATCCCGGTCGAGCTGAAGCTGCCGCCACGCTCCGACGCCACGAAGTACGCGCTGCGCCGCGCGCTGGAGGGCGTCGTGCCGCCAGCCATAGTGGACCGCCGCAAGCTCGGTTTCCCGACGCCGACCCGGGTTTGGCTGCGCACGGAGATGTACGAGTGGGCGCGCGGCATCCTCACCCGCTCCGGCGCCGGAGAACTGCTCGACCTGTCGTACGCCGCCCGCCTGCTTGAGGAGCACCGCCGCGGGGATGCCGACCACTCCCGCAAGGTGTGGACCGTGCTCGTGTTCTGCATCTGGCACGCCATCTTCGTCGAGCGCTCGCTCGACCCCGGCATCGCGCGAAACCCGTCGGCGCTGCTGACCAAGCCAGTGGTCGGCTCCATGGTCAGTTGAGCCGTCGGATCAGTGGAACCGGCGCAGGCTCGCCAGCCGGGATCCGGTAGGCGGGGGCGCGGCCGCTGCACCGTCCGGCGGGGCGTGCACCGCCGCCGCCTTCCTCGCGAGGCTCAAGGCGAGGTCGATCCCCTCCGGCGTGCCGACGTCGATCACCACCCAGTCCGACGAGGGTGCCCGGCGGCGTGCGGGACCGTCGCCGGTGAACAGGGCCTTCGCGGCCCGGATCTCGGGGCGGGTCAGCCGGACCCCGAGCGAGCCGGGCTCCTCGAAGTGGGCGATCTCCTTGCCGTTGACCCAGTAGCCGTCGTCGTCCTTGAACATCGACGGGCTCTCCACCACGCCATCGATCTCTGCGAGGGTGTCTCGTAGCGGGCGGTCGTCCATCTCGTGTGCCGTCATGCCCGCGAGTCTTCCGGGCGGCTACGACCTTCCGCCCCCCGTTGGGTGCGTCCGCGATCGCTCCGTTTCGCAACTCCGTCACAGGTGGGCCATCGAGGGCGTCTGAGAGCCCGACTCTGACGGAGTTGGGCGGGTGACCGGCGGGGCCGGGCACTGCGTCAGGCGCGGCCCGCCAGCTCGGCGTACCCGCGCCGGATTGCGGGCAGTGCGACCGCCGCCGCGAACGGCGCCTTCGCGGCGACCGCCTCGACCGGCGCGCCGTCGTAGTGGCCGTCGCGGATCAGCCACGCCAGCGCCGTGAGGTCCTGGTGCTGGCCGCGCACGAACGCCTCGTCGACGAGGGCGCCATGGCCGGGGACCACGATGGTGTCCGGCCCGATCAGGCGGCACAGCGCGGCGACGCTCTCCGGCCACTCCAGCGGGTACGCGTCGCCGAACGTCGGCGGCCCGCCCTGCTCGATGAGGTCTCCGGCGACGATCACGTCCGCGTCGGGCACCTGCACGATCAGGTCGCCGACGGTGTGCCCGCGCCCGAGGTGGCGCAGCACGACGCGCCGGCCGCCGACCTCCAGCTCGGCCGACAGGTGCACGGTCGAGGTGGGTGGCACCACCCGCACCTCCGCCAGCCCCGCGGCGAGGTCCGGATCGATCGGTAGCCACTCGTCGTACCACTCGCGCTGCAGCGCGGCCGCGCGCTGCCTCAGCAGCACCGCGGCCTCCTCGTGCCCCCAGATCGCGCGGGCGCCGTCGCCGGCGAGCGTCGCGTTGCCGAAGCAGTGGTCGAAGTGGTGATGGGTGTTGACGATCGTCCAAGGGTGGGGAACGACGGCCCGCGCGGCGTCGGCCAGCTCCTCGGCCTGCGCCACCGTGGACAGGGTGTCCACGAGCACCGACTCGCCGTCGCCGACCACCAGCGTGACGTTCACATCCAGCACCGGATACCGCAGGACGTGTACGCCGTCGGCGACCTCCGCAAACCGGACCGTCAACCGAACGCCCTCTCCACGAACCGATGGCGGTCGACGAGCACCCGCTCGATCCGACCCTCCGCGACCACCTGGGAGCCCTCGGTCACAGTCACCTCGAACAACAGGCGGCGACCGTCCACCTTGGCCAGTTGGGCCTGCGCGGCGACGGTGCGTCCGACGGCCGTGGGCGCCCGGTGGTCGAGCTCGACGCGGGTCCCCACCGTGGTCGTGCCCGGCGTGAGGCGGGGGGCGGTCGCGGCGACCGTGGCCGCCTCCGCGAGGGCGAGCACCCGCGGGGTGCCTAACACCGGGACGTCGCCGGACCCCACCGCCTGGGCCGTGTCCGCGTCGGTGACGGTCAGCTCCACCCGCGCGGACAAGCCCGGGGTCAGGCCGGAGGCCGGCTGCTGCTCCATGACGAGAAGAGTATGCGGTCGGATACCGTCTTCACCATGACGGTCCCGACCGTGGACGACCAAGTCCCGCAGGTCGCCGCCTGGATCGCCGAGTCCCGGCGGACCGTGGCGCTGACCGGCGCGGGCATCTCGACGGACTCGGGCATCCCCGACTTTCGCGGTCCCAACGGTGTATGGACGAAGGATCCCGCCGCGGCGGCGCTGTTCACGATCGACAACTACGTCCGGGATCCGGCCGTTCGCCGGCGGGCGTGGCTCACCCGGCGGGACAACCCGGCCTGGACCGCCCGGCCCAACCCCGGCCACCTGGCGCTCGTGGATCTGGAGCGGGCCGGCCGGTTGGACGTCATCGTGACGCAGAACATCGACGAGCTGCACCAACGGGCCGGCAGCGACCCGGACCGGGTGATCGAACTACACGGCACGATGTACCAGGTGGTCTGCCTCGACTGCGGGGACCGCGCTCCCATGGCGCGCGCGCTCGAGCGGGTCGCCGCCGGCGAGGAGGATCCGGCCTGCCCCCGGTGTGGCGGCATCCTCAAGTCCGCGACGATCTCGTTCGGGCAGCGCCTGGATGAGACGACGCTGCGGCGCGCCATCAGCCACGTGGCGGAGTGCGACCTGCTGCTCGCCATCGGCACGTCGCTGCAGGTGCACCCGGCCGCCGGTCTGGTGGATCTGGCGCTCGGGGCCGGCGCCCGCGTAGTGATCGTCAACGCGGAGCGGACCCCGTACGACGCGGACGCACATGCGGTGCTGCGGGCGCCGATCGGTGAGGCGCTGCCCGCGCTTGCCCGATCGCTGTCCTCGGCGGCCGGGCAGCGGAGAGACAGTGGCGGCGGCGGCCGCGGCAGCCCAAGTTGGGGCAGCGGCAGTCACAGCACGGGCAGGTAGACGCCGCGGGCGAACACGCCCTCGCGCAGCTCCAGTCGCGTCGGCGCGGCGCCCGACGGCAGCGGGAAGACGAGCGTCGCGACGAGTCGCTGCCGGGGACCGATCGGGTCCTTGAACACGTCCGCGCCGCCGTTGGCCGAGACGCCCGCCGTCGGGTCGGCACCCACCCACGCCGTGTCCGAGGTGTACAGGCGCTGCAGCTGGGCCGCCCACGACTGCGGCGTAGCCCCGACGTTGCGCAGCGCCACGATCGCGGTGCAGGTCCGCGCGCCCGTGCCGGTGCAGGTGAGCCGGTAGACGGTGAACTGCACCGCGCCGTCCGTGGCCGGCACGCCCAGCTCCAGCGGCCGATGCGGGCCGGTCCAGCCACCGCCATCCACTCCGCGCGCACCGACGCCGCTAGCACCCGGCATCCTCGGCGCCAGCACGGCGACGGCCACCGCCAGCGGGACGGCGAGCGCGAGCACCGCAAGCAGGAAGACCACCCAGGCGTACGGCTCGCGGGTCGCGGTCCCCGGATGGGTGTGCCGCCGCCGGCGGTGCGCGGCCCAGACGACACCGACTGCCAACGCGCTGACCAGGGTGTACGACACGATCTGGCGCCACGGCCAGGCGGCCACCGCGCCCCGCGAGGGCCGGGCGTCCGGGACGGCGGCGCAGTCCAGCACCCGCGTCGAGCCGACCTCAGCGACGCACGCCGTGCTGACCGCCGCCTGCCGCCCGGCGGTGGTGGCGGTCGAGTGCAGGCTCCGCACCGCGTCGGCCGGAACCGTCAGCCACCACATGACGGTGTCCCCGCTGGCCCGGCCGCGGTCGCTGGCCGTGAGTACCCTCGCGCCGGATGGCAGCTCCAACGTGACCGCGACGTCGATCGGATCGGCGGTGCCGTTCTCGACGCGCAGCGCGTAGGACGTGTGGGCGTACTCGGACGGGTCGGCGGCCGCCCGGAGCCGGACGGACACGGCGTCGGCCGCGGCCGAAGGGGTGGCACTGATCAGGGCCGCGGCGAGCGCGGCGGCGCCGGTGACCGCCGCGGCTGCCAGACCCCGCCAGGTTGTCACGGTCCACTCGCCCCACACCGACGCTAACCGCGCCGATGCGAACAGACCTCGCCTTTGCCAGATTTTGGTATGCCGCACACCACGCTCACGGCGTTCCAGGTTCGGCCACCGGATGGGCACCGTTAACCTGGACGCACGATGACCGAACGCTCCCGGGCGCCCGCGATGGGCACAGTTGACCTTGGCGCCGAGTCGCAGGAATCCGATCCGCGGCCCGGCGACGTATCGAATCCCCCGGCGCCCGTTCCCACCGTCCTTCCCTGGTGGCGGCACCGCCCGGCCGCGATGACGCTGTGGGCGGCCGCGTTCGCACTGGGCTGGCTCGTGGTCGGCCTGCCCACCGATCCGCTGTACGCCTTTGCGTGGCTGTGGACCGCCACGATCGCGTGGCGCGCCGAGCTTCCCTGGCGTACGCACGTGGGCTTCGCCCGGGACTGGGCACCGGTGGTCGCGCTACTGATCTGCTACAACCTGTCCCGGGGCTTCGCGGACAACGGCCAGACGCCGCATGTGCTGGAACTGATCGTCGCCGACCGGGTGCTGTTTGGCTGGGCCACCGACGGCGAGATCCCTACCGTCTGGCTGCAGGAGCGGCTGTACAACCCCGCCACGGTGCACTGGTGGGACGTGCTCGTCAGCTGGGTCTACTTCTCCCACTTCGTGGTGGCCCTGGCCGTCGCGGTGGTGCTGTGGGTGCGCTCGCGCGCGCGCTGGGCGGCGTTCATGCGGCGCTGGTTCTTCCTGTCCGCGATCGGCCTCATCACCTACTTCCTGTACCCGGCGGCGCCGCCGTGGTGGGCCAGCGTGCAGGGGATGCTCGGCGACGTCGCGCGCATCTCAACCAGGGGCTGGAAGGCGATCGGCATGCACGGAGCCGGCAACGTCCTCAACGCGGGGCAGATCGCGTCGAACCCGGTCGCGGCCATGCCGTCGCTGCACTCGGCGTTCGCGCTGTTCGTCGTGCTGTTCCTGCTTCGCTCGGTGCGAAGGCGCTGGTGGCCGCTGCTGCTGGCGTACCCCCTGGCCATGACGTTCACGCTCGTGTACTCCGGCGAGCACTACATGATCGACGTGCTCGTCGGCTGGGCGTATGTCGGCCTGACCTTCCTCGTCGTCGGCATCGCCGAACGGTGGTGGGCGGCCCGCCGGGCTCGCGACCGCCACGCCCGCCACCGCCAGGCCGGCCAAGATTCGCACGACCTCGCACGGACCGGGGTGTCCTGAGCGGCGTACACCCAAATCCGCGCGAGATTGCGGTGATCTTGGTCGCGGCCCAAATCGCGAGCCGTCAGCCCTCTCCGCGGGCCGCCCGCGCCCGATCGGTCAGCTCGGCCGCCATCGTCCACGCCTCGCCGACGTCGCGCTCGTGGGCGACGGCGCGCAGGCCGCCCGCGGTGTCCGCGTGCACGGTGGCCAGGCGCAGCCGCCGCTGGAGCGGGCCCTGCACCACCCGGACGCTCTGGATCCGGGCATACGGTACGACCACCAGCTCGCGGGTGAGCAGGCCGTCCGTCACCGCGAAGACGCGATCGGTCAGGCCGGCGCCGAGGACCCGCCGGCGCAGCGGCGCCAGCCAGCGGGCCCGGCGCGGGGCGAGCGTGAGGCGGAGCGCCAGCAGGTCGACGCCCGGCAGCGCCTCGGGCACGATCCGACGCGCCGTGTCGAGGTCGCCGACGGGCAGTAGCCGGTCGGAGCGGCCGGTGCGCTCCCGCTGCTGCTCGGCGGCGTACCCGGCGATGTCCATCCGGCAGCGCAGCCACCGTTTCGGCCGCCACAGCAGCGGCCAGGTCACGCCGATCGCCTGCACCCGGTTCGGCGGTACGGTCTGGCTGCGGGTCTCGAGCAGCCCGTGGCGTACGCGCAGGCCGGCCTCGTCGCGGGAGAGCCGGAAGTTCCAGTCCTCGACCACCCGACGCGCGGGCTGCAGGATGACGCCGACGAGCGCGGTGATGGTGCTGGCGATGCCGATGAACGTCCACGAGCCCTCGAACGCGAACTGGATAACGACGAACGCCAGCGCGATCGGCACGAACCACAACTGCGGCGTTAGTAACTGGCCGACGAACACATCCTCGTTCCGGACCACGTGGATCAACCGGGTCGCGCCGACCGTGGGCGCCGCCGAGGGAGCGGCCGGGGTTGACAACGCAGGCGTACGCCCGGAGAGCGCGAGCAGGCGCTCTCGGAGCGCGACCGCGTCGGCGACGGTGAGGAAGGCCAGCGGCGCCTCCGTCTTCGACCCGCCCACCACCTCCAGCCGCAGCTCGGAAAGGCCGGCGAGCCGGGCGAGCACGGGGCGCACCACCTCCACCGCCTGCAGTCGCTCCAGTGGGATGGCCCGGGTGCGCCGCGACAGCACGCCCTCGTACACCCGCAGCTCTCGCCCGATCACGTGGTAGCCGGTCATCAGCCAGCTCACCAGGGAGTACAGCACGGCGCCGACGAGCAGCACGACGACCAGCGCCGCCCATCGCCAGAGGCCCAACTGCCCGAGGCCCTGCCAGGAGATGGCCACCACCATGACGAACAGCAGCCGGGTGCCGTGCAGTAGCGGGCTCAGCGGGTGCAGCCGCTGGCGCGGCTCGCTGAGCTGCTGGCCCTCGCTCCGCTCGGGCGGCTCGCTGAGCTGCCGGCCCTCGCTCCGCTCGGGCGGCTCGCTGAGCTGCCGGCCCTCGCTCCGCTCGGGCGGCTCGCGCCGCTCGCGGGCGCCGTCTTCGCCCTGCGGGGACGACGGCTTCGCCGCGTCTCCTCGGGCTCCAGACGTCGCCGCGGCGCTCGCGTCCTCGGCTCCAGACGGCGCCGCGGCGCTCGCGGACGGCTGGGCGGCGATCCTGGACCTAGGACCGGGGCTTTGCTCGTTCACAGGCCCTCCGCGCGGTCCTCGCCGAGCGCGGTGAGCCGATCGCGCAGCCGCGCGGCCTCGGTCGGCTCGAGCCCTGGTACCCGGGCGTCGCTGGCCGCCGCCGCGGTGTGCAGCTGCACGGTGGCGAGCGTGAACGCGCGCTCCAGCGGGCCGGCCGTGACGTCCACGAACTGCATCCTGGCGTACGGCACGATCGACAGCCGGCGGATCAGCAGCCCATGGCGTACGACCAGATCCCGCTCGCGCTCGGCGTACCCCCACGCCCGGACGGCGCGCACCACGGCGATCGCGCGGAGGATTCCGACGACCGCAACGGCGATCGCGGCGATCGCGGCGATCGCGGCGTCGAGCAGCCACCACGTCAACAGACACCCGAGGAAGAGCGTCGCGAGCCAACCGCCGAGCTCGATCAGCTCGACCCAGACCAGTCTGGGGGAGACCCGACGCCACTCGACCGTGTTCGGCCACGGCTCCAGCGGGCTGACGCTGTCTGGGGCGGGCGGCGGTTCCGCGGCGGCGGCGGGCGTGGTCACGCCATCGAGCCTATGCGATCACTCAACAGGCGTTACGTCGCGGAGGAACCCGCGGACGTCGAGGAAGGTCGACAGCCACTCCTTGTGCTCGTCGCAGGCCAGCCAGGTCTTGCGCCGGTCGGGCGTGTGTAGCTTGGGGTTGTTCCACTGCAGGGCCCACCGGGCGGGTGTGCGGCAACCCTTCGCCGAGCAGACCCGAACCGCGTCGATCACTCCGGCGAGTCTACGGCGGGCACAAATAAGCGCCGGGCGGCCACGGGGGAAGCCGCCCGGCGTCGGACCAAATCGTACCCACTCGTCCGCCCCCCGTGTCTACCCCCGCTGGGCGCGCCCGTTTGGCCGGATCCTGAAAGAGCCCGTACGCGTTCGCCAAATCGGGGAGACGTGTAAGGCTTGGTGGTCGTACCACTCGATTCGCGGATGAAAGATCGTTGTGGAGGAGCCGGTGGCCGAGCCGAGCACGCCCCAGAACCCCGACCCGACCCCCGGCGCCGAGCCGAACGGCGGCGACCCGGCCCCGACGCCGGCCTCGACCACGACGCCAGCCGAGGACGCGACGGTGCTCGAGCGCGCGCTGTTTGAGGTCAAGCGGGTGATCGTCGGCCAGGACCGGCTGATCGAGCGGATGTTCGTGGCCTTGCTGTCGCGCGGCCACTGCCTACTCGAGGGCGTGCCGGGCGTCGCGAAGACGCTCGCCGTCGAGACGCTCGCCAAGGTAGTCGGCGGCACGTTCGCCCGCATCCAGTTCACCCCCGATCTGGTCCCGGCCGACATCGTCGGCACCCGCATCTACCGGGCATCGCGCGAGAAGTTCGATGTAGAGCTCGGCCCGGTGTTCGTCAACTTTCTGCTGGCCGACGAGATCAACCGGGCGCCGGCGAAGGTGCAGTCGGCGCTGTTGGAGGTCATGGCCGAGCAACACGTCTCGATCGGCGGCGAGACGCACCGGGTGCCGGAGCCGTTCCTGGTGATGGCCACGCAGAACCCGATCGAACAGGAGGGTGTATACCCGTTGCCGGAGGCGCAACGGGACCGGTTCCTCCTCAAGATCACAGTTCCGTACCCGACCGACGTCGAGGAACGCGAGATCGTCTACCGGATGGGCGTCAACCCGCCCGAGCCGTTGCCGGTCTTCACCCCGGCCCAGACGATCGCGCTGCAGCACAAGGCGGATCGGGTGTTCGTCCACAACGCGCTCGTGGACTACGCCGTGCGGCTGGTCCTGGCCACCCGCATTCCGGGCGACTACGGCATGACCGATGTCGCCCAGCTGATCCAGTATGGGGCGAGCCCACGTGCGTCATTGGGGATCGTGCGGGCGACCCGGGCGCTCGCTCTCCTGCGCGGGCGCGACTACGCGCTGCCGCAGGACATGCAGGACATCGCGCCGGACATACTCCGACACCGGCTCGTGCTCAGCTACGACGCCCTCGCCGACGACATTCCCGCCGACCACATCGTGGGTCGGGTGCTGGCGACGGTGCCGCTGCCCACGGTCGCACCGCGGCAGAGCGCGATGCCCGGGCCGGCGGTGCCGCAGCCGGCCGGACAGGCCGCGGCCTCGGCCTGGCCGGCCACGCGGTACCCCGGACGGCCCGAGCGGCCGGAATGACGATGTCGCCCCCGGGCACGGACAGCACGGCCGGCCGCGCCGAGGCGGTGCTCACCCGGCTGCACCTGCTCGTGACGAGGAAGCTGGACGGCCTCCTGCAGGGTGACTATCTCGGCCTGCTGACCGGGCCGGGTAGCGAGCCGGGCGAGTCCCGGGAGTACCGTCCCGGCGACGACGTGAGGCGGATGGACTGGCCGGTGACCGCCCGGACCACCGTGCCGCACGTGCGGCAGACCGTCGCCGACCGGGAGCTGGAGACATGGATGGCGGTGGACCTGTCGGCGAGCGTGGACTTCGGCACCGCACGCTGGCTCAAGCGCGATCTCGTGATCGCCGCAGCGGCCGCGATCGCCCATCTGACGGTCCGCGGCGGCAACCGGATCGGCGCGGTCGTGGGCACGGGCGGCGGCACCGGCGCGGCGGCGGCGCGCCGGCTGCGGCTACCCGCCCGACCCGGCCACAAGGAGGCCCAGGGCCTGCTGCGCGCGATCGCCAAGACGGAGGTGCGCCCCGGCCGTGCGGACCTGGGCGCGCTCGTGGACATGCTCAACCGGCCGCCCCGCCGGCGCGGGATGGCGGTCGTGATCTCCGACTTCCTCGCGCCGACCGTTCAATGGGAACGCCCGATGCGCAAGCTCGCCGTGCGGCACGACGTGCTCGGCATCGAGGTGGTCGACCCGCGCGAGCTCGAGCTGCCGGACGTCGGCGTGCTGGACCTCGTGGACCCGGAGACCGGGCAGGCGCACGAGGTACAGACCGCCGATCCGCGGCTGCGCAGGGCGTACGCGGAGGCGGCCGCGGCGCAGCGCGCCGACATCGCCACCGCGCTCCGCCGTGCCGGGGCGGCGCATCTGCGACTGCGTACCGATTCCGATTGGCTTCTGGACATCGTCCGGTTCGTCGCCGCCCAGCGGCACGCTCGCACCAGGGGGACGACGAGATGACGCACCCCACGAAGACGCTCCGCTCCGCGTCACGTTTCCGCGGGGGTCCCGCATGATCAGATTCCTGCAACCCTGGTGGCTGCTGGCGCTCGTTCCGGTGCTGCTGGTTGCGGCGGCGTACGTGTGGCGGCAACTGCACCGCCGCGCGTACGCGGTGCGCTTCACCAACGTCGACCTGTTGCGCACGCTCGCGCCCAAGGGGCTCGGCTGGCGGCGGCACGCCGCGGCCGGCGCGTTCCTGCTCAGCCTGGTGGCGCTCAGCGCCGCGATGGCGCGGCCGGCGGTGGACGCTAAGGAGCCGCTGGAGCGCGCCACGGTCATGCTCGCCATCGACGTCTCGCTGTCGATGGAGTCCAGCGACGTCGCGCCGAGCAGGATCGAGGCCGCCCAGGTAGCCGCGAAACAGTTCGTGGACCAACTGCCGGCGACGTTTAACCTCGGGCTGGTCGCGTTCGCGAAGAGCGCGAACGTGCTCGTCTCGCCGTCGAAGGACCGCGAGGCGGTGACCCAGGCGATCGACGGGCTGCAGCTCGCCGAGGCAACCGCGACCGGGGAGGCGGTATTCACCTGCCTGGAGGCGATCCGGACCGTGCCCGCCGACGGCGCGGACGGCCCGCCGCCGGCCCGCATCGTGCTGCTCTCCGACGGCTACCGCACGTCGGGTCGTTCGATCGAGGAGGCGGCGACCGCCGCGGCCGCCGCGAACGTGCCGGTGTCCACGATCGCCTTCGGCACCGACTCGGGCGTGGTGGACATCGGCGGGCAGGTGCAGCGGGTGCCGGTCGACCGGCTCTCGCTCGCACAGCTCGCGGAGAGCACTCGGGGGTTCTTCTACGAGGCGGCGAGCGAGTCCGAGCTGAAGAGGGTGTACGAAGACATGGGCAGCTCGATCGGCCATCGGATCAAGCCGCGGGAGATCACGCACTGGTACGCGGGCGTGGCTCTCCTGTTCGCGTTCGGCGCGGCCGGTATGAGTCTACTGTGGACGTCGCGGTTGCCGTAGCGGGCCTGGTCCGGTCAGGCCGTGCCACTGACGAGCATGAAGACGACCACGATCCAGACAGCGGCGAGCGTGAAGCCCAGCTGGGCTGCGTAGCGGTTCATCGGCGGCTCCGGGCGACTGGTCGGTGTGGGGCAGGGCACACACACACTCCGTCGCGGCCGGGCGGGCTCCCAGGACGACGCGCCGTGCCCCGCGGGCACGCATGCAGGCGGCGACGCGGCGGGACGGGCTGGAAGCGGGATCGGGGTCAGCGCGGGTCAGCGCGGCTGAACCGTGGCCCGGCCACGACTGGGAGGATCGCTATCTCGCACAGCGATCACCTCCGTCGGTCGAGTCGGGTCACACACCAGCGCCAGGATACCCCGTCGACACCGGTCCGCCGCAGGTGGCCGACCGGCCCGAGGCGCATCGGCCGTCCGGGCCCGACCGGCGCGCCTACCAGGACCGCACGAGGGGCCCACGGTCACCGTTGCTCGGCGACCTGGCCACCATCCGGTGTGAGCCGGCGCGTTAGCAGTAGTCACCCATGGCCTCGTCGACGCGGCCCAGCGCCACCAGCGCGACCGAACGCAGGGTGGAGCTGCCGGGCACGAGATAGGCGTCGTGTCCGGCGACACCCGCCGTCGGAAGTAGGTGCGCGCCGAACCCGGGCGTGCCCGGCCGGGTGCCGTGCCCGAGGCCGAACAGGCGTACGCCGGGGATCCGATGAATCCAGTCGGTCGGCGCCTCGGCCGCCCACACCCGCGCCGCGGTGTGCAGGTCCCTTGCGCGGTGCGCTCCCATGCCCGGGGCGCCGAGTGCGACCAGGTCGGTGACCCGGCGGTCCAGCTTGGCCGCCGCGAGCCCGACCACCACCGCACCGTAGCTGTGGCTCACCAGCGTGATCGACGCGGCCGGGCGCTCGGCCGCGACCCACGCCACGAAATGGATCAACGCGACGGCGCCGACCCGCGCCCGGTCCTCCTGCGCTGCCTCCAGGCCGAGCACGTCCGGTGGGTCGTAGCCGAGCCAGGCGACCACCGCCACCCGGGCGGCCGGGTCCGTCGCGTGCATCTCGGCGAGCACGGTGCGGGCCTGCACCGCCGGGGCGCGCCGGGCCACCCCGCCCAACCCACGGTCGAAGGTCGCGAGCGTGTTGGCCATCCCGGGAACCAACACCACGATCCGGTCCGCGCCGGCGAGATCGCCGACGACCTCGATGGCGTACCCGTCACCGTGCGGGTCGCGGAGCAGAAACCGCCGTCCGTCGACCGCGGGCGCCGCCAGCGGCGCCCGGGCGGGGATCTCGGGCGGCGGCGCGGCCGGTGCGCTGCCAGGGAACAGCAGGCCGACGCCGAGCAGCGCGCCCACGCCAGCGTGTATGACTCGTGTGAACACTCGGCTTCCTCCTCGATCGGCTCGTCCGATCGGAAGGTTGCCGAGCCGGCCTGCGCCGCGGCATCGCACCGCGGCGGGGTTTCGGGGATGCTACTGGGGCACTACTCGCCCGCCGCGACCAACCCGGACTCGTACGCGACGACCACCGCCTGAGCGCGGTCGCGCAGCCCGAGCTTGCCCAGGACTCGCCCGACGTGGGTCTTCACGGTCTGCTCGGCCACCACGAGGTCGGCGGCGATCTCGGAGTTCGAGCGCCCGCGGGCGATGAGCCGCAGCACCTCGGTCTCCCGCGGCGTGAGCGCGGCCAGCGAGACCGGCCGCGGCCGGTCGTGCCCCGGCCGGGCAGCGAACTCGGCGATCAGCCGGCGGGTCACCGACGGCGCGAGCAGCGCGTCGCCCGAGGCGACCACCCGCACGGCGTGGACCAGGTCCGATCCGGGCGCGTCCTTGAGCAGGAAGCCGCTGGCGCCGGCCCGCAGCGCCTCGTACACGTAGTCGTCCAGGTCGAACGTGGTCAGGATCAGCACGCGTGGCCGGGTGGCCGCCCCTCCGACCAGCCGGCGGGTCGCCTCCAGCCCGTCCAGGCCCGGCATCCGCACGTCCATCAGCACGACGTCCGGGTCGAGCCGGCGAGCCGCGGCGACCGCCTCCGCGCCGTTGGCGGCGTCGCCGACGACGAGGATGTCCGGCTGTGCGGCCAGCAGCGCGCCGAAGCCCTCCCGCACCATCGCCTGGTCGTCCGCGATGAGGACCTTGATCATCACGGGCCAGCCTCCGTCTCGTACGGCAGCTGGGCGTACACCTCGAACCCACCGGCCTCGGTCGGTCCCGCCGTCAGCGAGCCGCCGAGCGTCGCGGCCCGCTCGCGCATCCCGGTGAGCCCGTGCCCACCGGTCACGAGCCGGGTCGGGCCGGCCCGGGCGGCACCGGCCGGCGGCGGACCGTTGGTGACGCGGACGGCAAGGGCGTCCGGTCCGGGCCGCAGCTCGACGTCCACCGCGGCGCCCGGCGCGTGCCGCGCGGCGTTGGCCAGGGCTTCCTGCACGATTCGGTACGCCGCGAGCGCGACGCCGGGGCGCGATCGGGCCTCGTCGGGCGGTGCCGCGCCCCCGTCGGCGATCGCGTACCGGATGGACACGCCAGATCGCCGGGCCAGCTCGACCAGCTCGGCGACCTCGGCAAGCCCGGGTTGCGGGACGAGGCTCGGGGCGCCGACCTCGCTGCGCAGCACGCCCAAAAGGCGGCGCATGTCGGTCAGCGCGCCGCGCGCCGCGTGGGCGATCTCGGCGAACTCGGTCCGGGCCGGGTCCGGCATCGCCTCGACCCGGAACGGCGCGGTCTCCGCGCGTACCGCGATCATGGACATGTGGTGCGCGACCACGTCGTGCAGCTCGCGGGCGATCCGGGTGCGCTCCTCCAGCACCGCGCGGCGGGCTCGCTCGAGTTCGCCGAGCTCCTCCTGCTCGGCCAGGGCGCGCTGCGCCTGCCGCCGGCGCCCGATCTCCTCGCCGAGCAGCGCCACACCCACGAACAGGAGCGCGCCACCCCACCGGTTCCCGTCGGTCATGAACAGGAACGGCGGCAGCGTCGTGAGCAGCGTCACCCACGCGGTTACGGCGAGCGGCGCACGGAGGGCGACCGCGAACAGCGCGATCAGCGTGGCCAGGATCTGCACGGGATTCCACGGCCACGCCTCAGTCGCCAGCCGTCCGGCGATGCCGGCGAACAGCGCGACGTACGCCAGCCGCCAGGCCCACAGCGGCCACCGCCAGGCGAGGACGGCCGGGAGGACGGACGCCGCGCCCAGTGGCAGGGCCCAGAACCAGCCAAGGTGACGGGTGTCCCGCAGGTACTGTGTCGCCGCCGCCCCCAGCCCGACCGCGGCGAATACCACGACGGGCGGAAGCAGGGCGCTCAGCCGCGGCCAGCGAGGCGCGATCGGCCTGGGCGGGGGCAGCTCAGGCCCGGCCACCGCCCGAAGGAGACCACCGAGCACGCTCGTCACCACCCGCAGGCTACGGCCGGCCGATGCCCCCCGTCGTGCCGCCACGGCGGGATATTCACGTCGGTCCGTGGTATGACCCGGGTTAGGGATTACCGGGAGGTAGCGCCTAGTCTTCGTCCGCGGCGTCGAGTTGTGATCGAGGGGGCACGCGTGGCTCGTACCGTGCTGGTGACCGGCGGCAACCGGGGCATCGGCCTGGCGATCGCCCAGGCATTCGCCAAGCAGGGTGACCGCGTGGCGATCACCCACCGCGGGTCGGGCGCCCCGGCCGGCCTGTACGCGGCGACGTGCGACATCACCGATCCGGACGCGGTCGATGCGGCGTTCACCGAGGTCGAGGCCGAGCTGGGTCCGGTCGAGGTGCTCGTGGCCAACGCCGGAGTGACCGACGACACACTGCTCATGCGGATGTCCGAGGAGCAGTTCACCCGGGTCCTGGACACGAACCTGACCGGCGCATGGCGGTGCGCGCGGCGGGCCGCCACGAAGATGGTCCGCGGCCGGTTCGGCCGGATGATCTTCATTTCGTCCGTCGTCGGCCTGTACGGCGGCGCCGGACAGGTCAACTACGCGGCGAGCAAGGCCGGCCTGGTCGGCATGGCCCGGTCGATCACCCGCGAGCTGGGCACCCGGAACGTGACCGCGAACGTCGTCGCGCCGGGCTTCATCGACACCGACATGACGGCCGCCCTGCCGGAGGACCGGAAGGCGGAGTACCTCAAGGCGATCCCGGCAGGGCGGTTCGCCTCCCCGGAGGACGTCGCCGGCGTCGTGACCTGGCTCGCCAGCGACGCCGCGGCGTACATCTCGGGCGCCGTCATCCCGGTCGACGGCGGCCTCGGCATGGGCCACTGAGCCGTCGAGCCATCGAGTTAGGAGTGCACACCGTGGCAGGGTTCCTGGGCGGCAAGCGGCTGCTCGTCACCGGCGTCATCACCGACCAGTCGATCGCGTTCTCGGTGGCGAGGCTCGCCCAGGAGAACGGGGCGACGATCGTGCTGACCGGCTTCGGACGGCTCTCCCTCGTCGAACGGATCGCCAAGCGGCTGCCGGGGGAAGCGCCAGTCATTGAGCTGGACGTGACGAACGACGAGCACCTCGCCGGCCTCGCCGACCGCGTCCGCGAACACATCGATGGGCTGGACGGCGTCGTCCACTCCATCGGCTTCGCGCCGCCGAGCGCGTTGGGCGGCGGGTTCCTGGACACGTCGTGGCAGGACGTCGCCACCGCCGTCCACGTCTCGACGTACTCCTACAAGTCGCTCGCGATGGCCGCGCTGCCGCTCATGGGGCCGGGCGGCGCGATCGTCGGCCTGACCTTCGACGCCACGCTCGCCTGGCCGGTGTATGACTGGATGGGCGTCGCGAAGGCCGGCCTCGAGGCCACCTCCCGGTACCTCGCCCGCTACCTCGGCCCCAAGGGGATCCGCAGCAACCTCGTGTCGGCCGGGCCGCTGCGGACGATGGCCGCCAAGTCCATACCCGGCTTCGAGGCGTTCGAGGACGAGTGGGTCAAGCGGGCACCACTGGGGTGGAACCTCAGCGACCAGGAACCCGCCGCGCGGGCGTGCCTGGCCCTGCTCTCCGACTGGTTCCCGGCCACGACCGGTGAGATCGTCCACGTGGACGGGGGGTACCACGCAGTCGGTGCCTGACGGCCGGCAGTATTACCGGCGTGACGTACGACGCGCTGGTGCTGGTGTCGTTCGGCGGGCCCGAACACCCAGACGACGTGCTGCCGTTCCTGCAGAACGTGACCCGAGGGCGGAACGTGCCGCCGGACCGGCTGGCCGAGGTGGCCGAGCACTACCAGCACTTCGGCGGGGTGTCACCGATCAACGAGCAGAGCCGCGCGCTGCTGTCCGCCATCCGCGCCGACCTCGCCGCGCACGGCGTGGAGCTACCTGTGTACTGGGGCAACCGGAACTGGCATCCGATGCTCGCCGACACGGTGGCGGGCATGCGCGACGACGGCGTCCGCCGCGCGCTCGCGTTCGTCACGAGCGCGTACGGCGGCTACTCGTCGTGCCGGCAGTACCTGGAGGACATCGCGGCAGCCCGGGCAGCGGTGGGAACGGACGCACCGGTCGTCGACAAGCTACGCCACTTTCACGACCATCCGGGCTTCGTGGCGCCACACGGGGACGCGCTGCGCGCCGCGCTGTCCACACTGGACGCCGGACGCAGGGCGACGACCCGCGTGGTTTTCAGCGCGCATTCGATCCCCGTGTCCATGGCCGAGACCGCGGGCCCGGACGGCGGCCGGTACACCGCACAGCTCTGGGAGACGGCCGGGCTGGTCGCCGCCGCCGCGGCGCCCGATCTGCCCTGGGACCTGGCTTGGCAGAGCCGCTCCGGCCCGACGTACGTGCCGTGGCTGGAGCCGGACGTCAACGACCACCTGGCGGCGCTGGCGGACGCCGGCACGACGGACGTCGCGGTCAGCCCGATCGGGTTCGTCTCCGACCACCTCGAAGTGGTCTGGGACCTCGACACCGAGGCGACCGCGACCGCGAAGAGGTTGGGTCTCGGCTTCGCCCGAGCGGCCACCCCGGGCACGGATCCGCGGTTTGTCGCGATGGTCCGTGAGCTCGTCGCCGAGCGCACGGAGGGCGGCCCGCGCCGCCGGCTCGGTACGCTGCCGACCTGGGATACCTGCCCCGGTCACTGCTGCCTGCCGGCGCGGCGTCCATAGGGGTCTCTACCTTGGGGGGACGATGTCCGAGCGCAAGCCCATCGAGTCGTGGCTGACCGACATGGACGGTGTGCTGGTCCACGAGGGACAGCCGATTCCCGGCGCGCCGGAGTTCCTGAGTCGGCTGCGCAACTCGGGAAAGCCGTTCCTCGTGCTGACCAACAACTCCATCTACACGCCGCGGGACCTGCACGCTCGGCTGACCCGGATGGGGTTCGAGGTGCCCGAGTCGGCGATCTGGACGTCGGCGCTGGCCACGGCGCAGTTCCTCGCCGACCAGCGACCCGGAGGCACGGCCTACGTAATCGGGGAGGCCGGCCTGACGACCGCGCTGCACTCGGTCGGCTACGTGCTGACCGAGTACGAGCCGGACTACGTCGTGCTGGGGGAGACCCGCACGTACAGCTTCTCGGCGATCACGCAGGCGATTCGCTTGATCAACGCGGGATCCCGGTTCATCTGCACGAACCCCGACGCGACCGGGCCGTCCAGCGAGGGAGCGCTGCCGGCGGCCGGCTCGGTGGCCGCGCTGATCTCCAAGGCGACCGGCGTCGAGCCGTACTTCGTCGGCAAGCCGAACCCGATGATGATGCGCTCCGCCCTGAACACGATCCAGGCGCATTCGGAGCACACGGCGATCATCGGCGACCGGATGGACACCGACGTGCTATGCGGTCTGGAGGCCGGGCTGGAGACTATCCTCGTGCTGACCGGGATCAGCACACGGTCCGATATGGAGCGTTACCCGTACCGGCCGTCCCGCGTGCTGGAGTCGGTGGCGGATCTCATCGACGAGGTCTGACCTCAGTCGTCGATGGACAGCGGGGCGTTGCACGCGGCGACGAGCGCCCGCCGGCACGCGGTGGTCAGGGGCCGCAGGGCCGCGTCCCGCTGCTGAGCCTCGTACCCGTTGACCGCGCCACCCGGCGCGGCGTGCTCGGCGAGCGCGAGCACCCGGTCGAGGACGGCGGCGCGCGCGTACAGCCGGCGGGCCTTCGGCGCGAAGCCGGGGGGCAGGTCGGTGCCGTCGGGTCGCCGGACGGCGGCGAGCGCGCCGGCCAACTCCGGCCGCCACTGCGCGATGTCGAGCCGGGTCAGCTGTGCGGTGGCCTCCGCCAGGGCCGCGGACAGATCGGCCTCGGCCTCGGTGGCGCTGGGCTCGCCGAAATCCGCGGCGCCGCGGGCCGCGTCGGCCTCCGGCAGGGCGTACGCCCGCCAGAGCACCGTCGAGAAGGTCATGCCCGACCCGGAAGTGTGCTGGCGCTGCTCCGGCACCAGGCCGAGCGCCCCCGCGACGACCGCCTCGCCGGCGACCAGCGCGGCACCGGCGAACGGGCCGGGGCCGGGCAGACCACGCGGGTCTCCGGGCGCGGGCAGCACGAGCCGGATCTGGTCCGGGTGCGTACGCGCGAACGTGGGCAGCGTCTCGCGCAGCGAAGTGTCCGACCAGGTGCCGGGGAGGTCGGCGACCAGGTGCTCCTCGTCGCCGGCGATCTCGTCCGCGATCTCGTCGAAGGGCACCAGGCCGGCGCGCCACGCGCGCACCCAGGCCACGAACCGGGGTGACCGGCGCGTCGCCAGGGTGGTCGCGTCCGCTGCTGGGGACATGCAGGCAAGCGTACGTGCTGGCCGCGACGGTGTCTCGGGCCGGCGCGTCGTGGGTGGCCCCTGGGATGGCGGTCAGCCGCATTCGCGAGTCCTCAGTCGGGGTTGCGGCGGAACACGAACGTCGCGATGTCCAGCGCGACCGGGATGCCGGCGGCATCGCGCTGCACGGTCATCGTCTCGCCGTTGTTGAAGCCGGTGTGGCATCGCCAGCGGTCGCCGCTCTCCTGCGTGAACTGCCAGCTGTCGGTGTCCGGGTCGTCGACCGCCGTGAGAACGAGGCGTTCGGCGTCGGCATCCCAGGCCGCCTCCCTCTCCAGGCCCATCCACCACCACCGCCCGCACAGCGGCGCGACGTCCGGCGGCGGAGCAATCGCGGGCCGCCACGCTGCGGGCCGCGGCGCGGGCTCCGTGTCGAGGACCGCGGTCAACAGCTGCAGCCCGAGCTCCGCGATCGACAGGCCCCGCATGTTGTACGCATTGGCGAAGGCGACGACGCCGGTCCGGCTGGGCCGGTGGGTCATCAGCACGGCGAGGTACCCGGGCATCGAGCCGGTGTGGCCCACATACACCCGCTCCCCGCGCCGCCACATCTGTACGCCGAGACCGTGACCTCGGGTCCATGCCTCGGGGTCGGCGATGACCGCGGGCGTACACATTTCGTCGACCGTGGTGGGCGCGAGCACGGCCGGCGCCGGATCCACCAGGAACGCGGCCCAGGTGGCCATGTCCGCCGCGGTGGACCACAGCTGACCGGCCGGCGCCATCGCCCGGGCGTCGTGCCGCGGCTCCTCGCGCAGGGTTCCGTGCCACGGGTGAACCACGTAGCCGCGGGCAAACGGCTCGACCTGCCGGTACGTCGTGCGGCGCATGCCGAGCGGCTCGAGCAGGTGCTTACCGGCCAGGGCCGGCCAGCTCTCCCCGGTGACACGGTGGAGCACCGCGCCGAGCAGCCCGTACGCCAGGTTCGAGTAGTGGTAGGTCCGGCCCTGCCGCTGCACCAGCTTGTGCGGCGTGAGCGCGGCGAGGAACGCGGCGACGTCGACGCCCGGCGACCGCTCCCACCACTCGCTGTCCGGCTCGCGCTGCAGGCCGGCGACGTGGCTGAGCAGCTGGCGCAGCGTCACGCTGCCCATCGGCGTACCCGGCAGGTGTCGGTCGAGCGGGTCGTCGAGCGTGAGCCGCCCCGCGTCGCGCAGCTGCATGACGAGCGCCGCCGTCAGCGTCTTGGAGATGGAGCCGATGCGGTACTGGGTGTCGGCGTCCGCGCCGGCCGGGTCCCCTGCGGCCGTGAGGTGCGCCAGCGTGCTGTCGGTTACGACCGCGGCGACCAGCGTCGGCATACGGCCGGCGGCCTGCGTAGCGGCGATGATCTCGTCGATCCGACGGCCGGTCTCGGGGAGCAGGGACACGTCCGGTCTCCTCTTGTGGCGGGGCTGGGGAGGTGGGTGGGGGGGTGGACCGGGGCACGCTGACGGTGAATACGGTCCCCGGACGAGGTTACTGCGGAATGCCCGATTCGCCGGTCGCGGCTGGGTGCGCGAGCGTGCCACGATCGTGGTGTGGACGCCGTTATATGGATCGTGCTCGCGGTGGCGCTCGTGGTCGCCGAGATCTTCACGGGTACGTTCGTCTTGATCATGCTTGGCGCGGGCGCGCTCGCTGCGGCGCTCGCCGCGGCTATCGGGGCGTCCGTGCCGTTTCAGGTGGTCGCGTTCGCGGTGGTCTCCGCCCTGTCGCTGATCGCCGTGCGGCCGGTCATCCGGCGCCATGCCCTGCGTTCCTCGCCCGAGGGCTCGCCGCTCGGGCTCGAGGCCATCGAGGGGTCGTCCGGGCTCGTGCTGGAGCAGGTCGACGCCCACCAGGGCCTGGTCAAGATCGACGGCGAGCTGTGGACCGCCCGGTCCTACGACGCGACACAGACAATCGAACCCGGGCAACGGGTCCGGGTGATAGAGGTCAAGGGCGCCACCGCCATGGTCTGGCGCGACGAGTTGACCAATCCAAATGTTCCTTCCAGTGGAGGCGAATAATCCGTGAGCCCAGGTGACGTGGTCGTTCTGGTCGTGGTCTTGGCGCTCGTCCTGACGCTGATGATCACTCTGTTTCGTTCGGTGCGCATCGTGCCGCAGCAGCGGAACGACGTCGTGGAGCGGCTCGGTCGATACCAGCGCACCCTCAAGCCCGGCCTGAACCTACTTGTTCCGTTCATCGAGGCCGTGCGCACCAAGGTGGACCTGCGCGAGCAGGTCGTCAGCTTCCCACCGCAGCCCGTGATCACGTCCGACAACCTGGTCGTGTCCATCGACACCGTCCTGTACTTCAAGGTGGTCGATCCGGTGAAGGCGACCTACGAGATCGCGAACTTCCTACAGGGCATCGAGCAGCTGACGGTCACCACGCTGCGGAACGTCATAGGCTCGCTCGACCTGGAGAAGACGCTGACGAGCCGCGAGGAGATCAACCGTCACCTGTCCGTGGTGCTCGACGAGACCACCGGGCGGTGGGGCGTGAAGGTGACCCGCGTCGAGATCAAGGCGATCGAGCCGCCGCCGAGCATCCGCGACTCCATGGAGAAGCAGATGCGCGCCGAGCGGGACCGCCGCGCGGCGATCCTGAACGCGGAGGGCGTCAAGCAGTCGCAGATCCTCACCGCGGAGGGTGACAAGCAGGGCGCGGTGCTCCGCGCCGATGGCGAGCGGCAGGCGCGGATCCTGCAAGCCGAGGGCCAGGCGAAGGCGATCCGTACGGTCTTTGACGCGATCCACACCGCCAACCCCGACTCGAAGGTGATGGCGTACCAGTACCTGCAGTCGTTGCCGCAGATCGCGGCCGGTGCGGCCAACAAGGTGTGGATCGTCCCGGTCGAGCTGACCAAGGTGCTGGAGGGCATCGGCGGCGCGCTCGGCGGGTCGCTCTCCGGTGAGCCGGCGACGGCGCGCCCCGCCGCCGACCGCGACCGCGACAGCGTCGTGCCCGAGGTGGAGGCGGAGGCGGCCGAGGTCGCCGAGGCCGCCGCCGAGGCGGCGCGAGAGGTGCAGGAGCAGGTCGCCAAGGCGGAGGCGCAGGTTTCCGGCGGCCCGCCCGGGCTCCCTGCGGGTGAGCCCGTGCCCGCGTCGAGCGTGCTCGACCAGGCGTCGCCCGAGCGCGAGCGGGAGCGCGCCTAACCGGTGTAAATTCCGCGAAACGGACCGTACTGGCGTCCGGCACCTGCCACCATCTGTCTCAGTCACCGCCGGTGACCCGGGTGTCGGGGCCGCACCTGCGCCCCACGGCGTGGAAGGCGGCCGTCATGTCGTACGCGGCGAGAAACCCCGGACCCGGGACGGCGCGCCCGGCGTACCTGCGGCCCGGCAAGCTGGACGACGGCCTGGCGGTGGTCGACGGGCCGACCGCCGCGGACATCCCGGCCGGTCAGGAGAGCGCGGCGGCCCGGGCCGGGTCGGCCCGTCGCGTTGCCCGCCTCGCGATCTGGGCTCTGCCCGCGTACGCCGCGGTCTACGGCACCGCGACGCTCGGGGCCGGAGGCTCGGAGCCGTCGTACCTGCGGGCGGACGACGCCGTCGGGGTGGTCATGGGGATCATCGCGGGCTGGCTCGGGCTCGTCGCGGCGCTCGCGCTGGCCGCGCTGCTCGCGTCCGTCCGCGGCCACACGTCCGCGATCGCCGGGTTCGCCTCCGTCGTCGCGGGGGCCGCGGTCCTATTGCCGATCGCCGGCGCGTCCGTGGACTCACCCGCGGTCTGGCCGTCAGTGCGCTACCTGCAGTGGACGGCGCTGGCACTGATCGGCCTCGGCTGGCAACTCCTCGGCTGGGCAGTGTTCCGCTCGCGTCTGTTCAACCGTGTCGACGGCGTGCTGTTGATGCTCGCGGGCCCGCTGCTCGTTGCCGGCGCGGTCACGTTCGGTCCACTTCGGACGGTGGGCGCCCTGCTGTTGCTCGCCGCCGGCATGGGAATCGCCTGGACCGCCGACCGCGTCACGACGTCGGCACGGCAGGCGCGGGCCCGCGCTCCCGCCTGACCGACCGCGAGGGCCGGCGACGCGGCATGCTGGCGCGGTGGAGCTGATAACCGATCCGGAGGACGAGCGGATCGCCGACTACCGGGCGCTGACGGACGTGGAGTTGCGTACGCGGTGGGAGCCGCCGCACGGGCTGTTCATCGCCGAGGGTGAGCTGGTGCTGCGCCGGGCGCTGCGGGCCGGCTACCCGCCGCGGTCGTTCCTGCTCGACGAGAAGCGGGTTGACCAGCTCGCCGACCTCGCCGGCGCGGGCGCCCCGGTGTACGCGGCCAGCCAGGACGTGCTCCAGCGGGCGACCGGCTTCCATGTCCACCGCGGCGTGCTTGCCTCGTTCCGCCGGCGGCCGCTCCCCGCCGCCGCGGACGTGCTCGCCGCCGCCCGTCGGGTGGCGATCCTCGAGGACGTCAACAACCACACCAACCTCGGGGCGGTGTTCCGCGGCGCGGCCGCGCTCGGCGTGGACGCCGTGTTGCTGTCGCCGTCGTCCGCCGACCCGCTGTACCGGCGCAGCGTGCGGGTCAGCATGGGCGAGGTGTTCGCCGTGCCGTACGCGACGCTGGATCCCTGGCCCGGCGCCCTCGCCGCGGTGCGCGACGCAGGGTTCACGCTGCTGGCGCTCACTCCCGCCGCGGACGCGCTGCCGATCCAGTCGCTCGACGCCTCGGCCCGGGCCCGGCCCGCCCTGCTCCTAGGCGCCGAGGGCACCGGCCTGTCCCGGTCCGCGCTTCGGGCGAGCGACCAGCGGGTACGCATCCCGATGCGTCGTGGCGTCGACTCGCTCAACGTGGCGGCCGCCGCGGCTGTGGCGTTCTGGGAACTCGGCCGCACGGATTGATCCACCGGCCCTGATCCAGCGCGCCCGTCGATCATGCACCTCCCTGCCGATCATGGACTTGTTGCCGTGAATCCGAGATCCACTCGCGACAACGACTCCTTGATCGACGGCGACCGTTGCCACACCGGCGGTGGGGTGGAAACGTGCGGCGTATGACCGACGACTTGTTGGCCCGGCACCGGGCCGTGCTGCCTTCCTGGATCAATCCGCTGTACGCCGAGCCGATCGAGATCGTCTCGGGCAAGGGCGCGCGGGTCACCGACGCGGCCGGGCGGACGTATCTCGACTTCTTCGGTGGGGTCCTGACCACGATGGTCGGTTACGACGTCGCCGAGGTACGCGAGGCGGTCGAGCGGCAGCTCGCCACCGGGGTGGCCCACACGTCGACGCTGTATCTGATCCGGAACCAGGTCGTGCTGGCCGAGAAGATCGCTCGGGTGTCCGGAATCCCGGCCGCCAAGGTGTTCCTCGCCAACTCCGGCACCGAGGCGAACGAGACCGCGCTGCTGCTCGCGACGCAGTACCGACGCAGCAACCAGATTCTGGCAGTGCGGAACAGCTATCACGGCCGGACCTTCGCCGCGATGGGCATCACCGGCAACCGGGGCTGGTCGGCGTCCAGCCTGACCCCGGTGAACGTGAGCTACCTGCACTCCGGGGATCGGCTGCGGGGCGTGTTCGCGGGACTGTCGGACGCGGAACACATCGGCCGGGCGGTCGCGGATCTGCGCGAGGTGCTCGCAACGCAGACCGCCGGGGACGTCGCCTGCCTCATCGCCGAGCCCATCCAGGGGGTCGGCGGCTTCGTGCACCCGCCGGACGGCTTCTTCGGTGCGGTCAAGCAGGTGCTGGACGAACACGGCATTCTCTGGGTCTCCGACGAGGTACAGACCGGCTGGGGCCGCACCGGCGACCACTTCTGGGGCTGGCAGGCGCACGGCGCCACGCCGGACATCGTCACGTTCGCCAAGGGCATCGGCAACGGGTTCGCGCTCGGCGGCGTCATCGCCCGGCCCGACGTGATGGACTGCCTGAGCGCCATCTCCTTCAACACGTTCGGCGGCAATCCGATATCGACGGCCGCCGGGGCGGCGGTCCTCGACTACGCGTTGGACCACGACCTTCAGGCGAACGCCGCGCGGGTCGGCGCAATCCTCCGCCGGGGGCTGGCCGCGGTCGCGGAGCGCTCGCCGATCGTCGCGGACGTACGCGGCAAGGGCCTGATGATCGCCGTCGAGTTCGTACTCCCCGGCGGCGTGGAGCCCGATCCGGCCGCCGCCGGCCGGGTGCTCGAGGCGTGCAAGGCGAACGGGCTGCTGGTCGGCAAGGGCGGCCTGTACGGCAATGTGATCCGGATGGGACCTCCGCTCACGCTGACCGAGGCGGAGGCGGCCGAGGGACTGTCCATTCTGGAGGCTGCGATTGGCGAGGCCTCGCGGTGACCACGACAACGATTGGCACTTGCCGCCCCTCCCGTCCTCCTCCTCCTCCTCGCAACTCCGTCAGAGTTGGGGTCATAACGCGCCGCCGACAGCCCGACTCTGACGGAGTTGGGCTGCGGGGGCGCCGAGGAATGGCCAACTCTGACTGAGTTGCGAGTAGGGGTGGTCGACGGCGGGCAAGGTCGCGGTTATCCACAGGATCGTGCGGGGACTGGTGCGGCGCGTCGTCAGCGTTCACGCTGGCGGGCATGCCTTTGTCGACACGGCGTCCACGGGACCTGGAGTGGCAGGTCTTCCGCGGTTCCTTGGCGCGCCAATCGGGACTGCTCACCGCCGACCAGTTGCGCGGCGCAGCCTGGCGCCGCATCCGCTACGACGTGTACGCCGATGCGCGCCTCGAGCTCGACCACGAGCTTGCCTGTCGGGCGGCCTGGCTGACCCTCCCGCCAGACTCGGTGATCGCGGGCCTGTCCGCGGCGTTCCTCGACGGGGTGCAACACGCCGCCGAATTCGGACACGACGTGCACGTGATCCGGCCGGTGAAGGCGTCCCCATATCGGCAGCAGGGTGTGCGGTTCCATGCAACCGATCTGTCCGACACCGAGACTCTCGCGGTCGGCGGGATGGTCCGGACCACGCCGCTGCGCACCGCGTGGGACGTCGCGCAGTGGCTCGATGCCGTAGCGGCGGTCGGAGTCATCGATGCGATGCTGCGCACCCGCCTCATCGAGCGCCGGCAGCTGGCGGAATCTGTACGGATGGGTCGTCGACGTGGATGCCGACGCGCGACGCAAGTATTCGAGCTCAGCGATGGCGGGGCGCAATCGCGGCCCGAGTCGACGTTGCGTGTTCGGTTCGTTCTCGCGGGCCTGCCCCGTCCAGTCACTCAACATCCGGTGCAGCTTCCGACCGGCCGAGTCGTCCACCCGGACATCGCGTGGCCCGCGTACCGGGTGGGTGTGGAGTATGACGGCGAGTGGCACGCGGAGGATGACCAGTTCCATCTCGATCGGAAGCGCCTCAATCAGCTCGTCGGCGCAGGATGGACCGTCCTGCACGTCACGAGCCGACGCCTGAGCCGCGACTTCCCTGGCATCCTTCGTGAGGTCTGCGACGCGCTGCGCGAACGCGGTTGGCGCCCCTGAACGCCGCTCGCCATCGCCCCGACCGCCCGAGTCTGACGGAGTTGGGGCCTCAACCGCCGTCGGTCGCGTCCCAAGTTCGGTGTAAATGGCGGGCGTGGGTTCGCTTCGGGGGTCAGGTTACGCGGCGGTGTTGACGGTGTCGTGGTTGCCGATGGGTGTGTCGGCTGGTGTGCGGGCCGGTAGCTGGGTGGGTGGGTGGAGGAGTTGGCGGCGGA